>NZ_JBIQNW010000015.1:0-120791 GCF_047228265.1 Nostoc sp. UIC 10607
ACTGCTGGAATTCAGGTATATTAGTCATTTTGGCAGTTTTTGACTCTTCTTTTTTCAGGCTTTGTGAGAAATCCGGGTAAACTCTTCTGTAAATAAAGATGCTAATTCTGGGCTGTCAATCTGCAATAAATTATTGGCATTGCCTAAACTGCTAGAATTTGTGAAATCACCATAAGTATCACTTAAAGTAAAATTGGCCGAAGTTATAATTACAACGCGATTATCCACAATCACAAATTTGTGATGCATCAAACTGCTACCAGCTGAACCATCTGCTTGATCATCTATCCAGAGAATTTTGGCATTTTGCAAAATTATCAAAGCATCTCTTTGATTGATTTCTGCTGGAGTGAGTTGATTATCTTGGTTAATATCGATAAATTTGCGAAATTCGTTGTAGCGTTCCTGTTCCCTTTTATCTAACTTACCTACTTCAGTAGATGTTAAGTTGCTCCAAGGTCGGCTATAGGTATTTTCTAAAATTATCCTGACTTTCACCCCAGCTTTTTGTCTATCAACCAGTGCTTGGGCAACTTTGGGTAAACGTAATTCTTGCACCGCCACATCTACTGTAGATTTAGCTTGCGTAATCGCATCGACAATCTGTTTTTCCAAATCATCCCCAAGGCGAGTTTGCTGACGGTAAGGTTCTTTGTATTCTGAAGACTCAGAATGGTTAAAAGAAACTTGAACTAACGGGTCTTGTGGTAAAGGTGCTGGACGCTGATTGAGAGACTGGACTCGTTGACAAGCAGCAAGGGAGAATATCAGTAAAAAGATATATAAAAAATACCTTTGTCTAGATAAAAGTTGCACTGTAATCTGTTAAAAGTGGATTGGGAGTGGACATATTTATAATTCCCAAAATTTTGTGCTCTGAATGAAGTAGAAAATAACTTTCCAAGTAAAGGGAAAAATCCACTGCTAGAGAGGCAGAATTACAGAGATTTTTTTCAGGATTTGTCCACTCAAAGTGTATATGCTGGCAAGATCAGCAGCCTACTACCAACGTGTGTTCTCACCATTATCGGTTATATGCAAATTTATCTAGATTACAGTGCCACTACTCCCACTCGAAAAGAAGCGATCGCAGTTATGCAAAGAGTCCTCACCCAAGAGTGGGGCAATCCTTCCAGCTTACATGAATGGGGACAACGCGCTGCAACGGTTGTAGAACAAGCCAGAGTCCAAGTTGCTGGACTAATTAATGCTGTCGATCCAGCATCAATAATCTTTACATCTGGTGGTACAGAAGCAAATAATCTCGCAATTATGGGTGTGGCTCGGTTGTATGCTGTTCCTCAACATATAATTATCTCTAGCGTCGAGCATTCCGCAATTTCTGAGACAGTAAAGCTTCTAGAAATGTGGGGTTGGGAAGTTACGCGCCTAAGTGTAGATGTTAAAGGCAGAGTCAACCCCCTAGATTTAAAGGCAGCATTGCGACATAACACAGCCTTAGTTTCTATAATTTACGGTCAAAGTGAAGTTGGCACTGTGCAACCAATTGAGGTACTGGGTAAGATTGTGCGATTGCACGGTGCTTTGTTCCACACAGATGCAGTGCAAGCTGCGGGACGCTTACCCATAGATGTGCAACAACTGGCCGTAGACTTACTTAGCCTTTCCAGTCATAAAATATATGGCCCCCAAGGTGTAGGGGCGCTGTACGTGCGTCCTGGTGTGGATTTGATGCCCTTACTGGGTGGTGGTGGGCAAGAAATGGGGCTGCGTTCTGGTACGCAAGCAGTACCGATAATTGCCGGGTTTGGTGTAGCAGCAGAATTAGCAGCGCAAGAATTGGCTACAGAAACACCACGATTGATTGAGTTACGCGATCGCGCCTTTGCCCAATTAGCTGAGATTCCTGGTTTAATTGCTACAGGGGATGGCTGCGATCGTTTACCTCACCATGTCAGTATGTGCCTAGAAAACGCCGACGGTAAAAAACTTAGCGGTAAAGCCTTGGTACGGCAGCTAAACCTTGCAGGTATCGGCATCAGTGCTGGTGCTGCCTGTCAAAGTGGTAAACTTAGCCCTAGCCCAATATTGTTAGCAATGGGCTATTCCGAAAAAGCTGCCTTGGGCGGAATTCGCATCACATTAGGGCGTGATACGAATGAAGCTGACGTAGATTGGACAGTGATGGTGTTGAAGCAAGTTTTGCAAAGGCTGACACCGGATTTATCTTTAGTTAAGCGTTGATCGCTCATACTAATAAGCTAATGAGCATTTAAGTTGCATAAAAGGCTATGCAAGGCTGAAACTAACACCTATGTATTCGCAGACTGGGCCAGGGCGATTTCGGGCCAGTTTTGTCAAAAGACGTGGTTATGTAACTAATCAAGAATCACAATCGCCAACGGCAGGTGTTGCCCAGTTCTCCTAAAAACATCGCTCTCCAATATCAGCTTTCACGTTGGACTGAATCGTCATACACTGAATTTTGGACTAATGAAAGCGGTTGCCCTTATAGGAACGATGAGCGAAAGTAAGATACCAGAGATCCTGGAAACCTTTGAGGCAGACCTGCTGTCGGAGTGGACTCAGGAGTTAGCCACTGTCAATATTCGGAGAGGCTTGATTAAAGAAGCCGAGCTAAAGGAGGAGTGCCGGGAATTCCTTAGCCTGTTTCGGATCGCCGTTGGACAGGGTAAGTTGGCCAATATTCAAGCAGCAGTATGGGAGGACATGCGAGAGATCCTAAGTAGCATTTCTCGATCGCGATCGCAAAAAGGCTTCACACCGTCGGAAACAGCTACATTCGTCTTTTCGTTCAAGCAACCCCTGTTCAACCGAATGCGTCAGCAATTAAAAGACCCCGTTGAGTTGGGTGAAGAGATATGGCTAGCCACAAACTTACTGGATCAGCTGGGATTGCTGACAGTTGAAGTGTATCAAAAGATGCGGGAAGAGGTGATTTTGCGGCAGCAGGAAGAGTTGATGGAGCTGTCTACCCCAGTAATTAAACTCTGGGAGGGAATTTTGGCATTACCCATTATCGGCACCCTGGATAGTGCCCGCACTCAAATGATGATGGAGTCGTTATTGCAGAAAATTGTTGAAACCGGGTCAGAAGTTGCCATTATTGACATTACCGGGGTTTCCACCGTCGATACCCTCACCGCTCAACATCTGCTCAAGACCGTTACTGCTGCCCGTCTCATGGGAGCCGATTGTATGATCAGTGGCATTCGTCCTCAAATTGCTCAAACAATCGTTTATCTCGGCATAGATTTGGCAGATGTAATCACCAAAGCGACGTTAGCCGATGCCTTTCTCATGGCGCTAAAACGGTTGGGAGTGACCATTACCCGCTCTCAACCTCAATAGGTAGGAACCAATGGAACGCATTCCTATACTAAAAATGGGCAATTTTCTGCTTGTGACGATCCAAGTGGATATGCACGATCACCTTGCCATGACATTACAGGACGACCTAACCAACCGCATAACTCAAACCAACGCTCACGGTGTCTTAATCGATATTTCGGCATTAGAGATTGTTGATTCCTTCATTGGTAGGATTTTAGCCAATATTGCCAGAATGTCACGGGTACTAGATGCGGAGACGGTTGTCGTTGGGATGCAGCCTGCTGTGGCAATTACCCTGGTGGAATTGGGGGTGTCGCTGACGGGCATTCGCACTGCCCTAAACGTAGAAAAGGGCATGGCACTGTTGCGATCATCACTCAATGAAACCACAAATCCGGTCGCTGCCACCAAACGGAGTGCAGATGACAATGCAGAAGACTGAAACAATCAATATTCAATCTTCTACAGATGTAGTTTTAGTTCGGCAAGCCGTGCGCCAGCTGGGCGTGGAGATTGGCTTTGGCTTAGTAGACCAAACTAAAATTGTGACCGCTGCTAGTGAGTTAGCCCGTAACACCCTAGAATACGGGGGAGGTGGCACCGTAAAGCTAGAAACCCTTCAGGAAGGAAGACGACGAGGACTCCGGCTGACCTTTGAAGATCAGGGACCGGGAATTCCCGATATTGATCTGGCGCTGAAGGATGGGTTCACCACCGGGGGCGGGTTGGGTATGGGACTGGGCGGTGCCAAACGACTTGCCAACGAGTTTGAGATTCAGTCTGCGGTGGGAGAAGGAACACGGGTAACAATTATACGATGGAAATAAAATGAGAGAATCTGTCATCATTACAATTACTGAATCTAGCCAGACCGGGGAAGCCCGACGGGTAGCGATCGCTCTAGCAACTCGGCTCGGCTTTCAAGAAACTCAACGGGGCAGGGTTGGCATTGTGGTGACAGAGCTGGCGAACAATCTGATCCAGCACGGTCAGGGTGGAGTGTTGTTACTAAGATTGATCGAACACGATTCAGCCATCGGTATTGAAGTCTTGTCGCTAGATAAAGGACGGGGAATGGTCGATGTGGATGAGTGTTTGCAAGATGGCTTTTCCACAGCCGGAACCTTAGGCAATGGACTGGGCGGTATTCGTCGCCTCTCTGGTTTATTTGAAATTTACTCGATTCGCAATCAAGGAACGGCGCTCCTCGTCCACCTCTGGGCAAACTCGGCACCCCATCCGCCTGAAAAGACCTTAGAAATTGGGGTGATCTGTTTGCCCAAACGAGGGGAGGAGGTTTCAGGAGATGCCTGGGCATGTCAAGTCGATCAATGCCGCAGCCTGTTGCTAGTAGCCGATGGCTTAGGGCATGGGCCTGCGGCTGCTAGCGCTGCTTCACAAGCCGTAAGAATTTTTCAAGAACATCATCGCTCTCCTGGTGCGATCGTCGAAGCTGCCCACGCCGCCTTGCGAAGTACACGAGGAGCGGCACTCGCCATTGCCGAAATCGACTTTGAACAAGAGTCTGTCCGCTTTGCCGGAATTGGCAATATTGCTGCCAGGATTTTCTCATTTACTGAACACCACCATCTGCTGTCTCACAACGGCACGGTCGGACATGAAATTCGCAAAATTCAAGAGTTTGGCTACCCCTGGTATGCCAACGGACTTTTAATTATGCATTCTGACGGATTAGACAGTAAGTGGCAGCTTGATCGCTATCCAGGCTTGAGTCAAAAACATCCCAGCCTGATTGCAGGTGTGTTATACCGAGACTTTAACCGAGATCGGGACGATGTGACGGTGTTAGTGGCTAAAGGAATGGAAAATAATAACTAATTCGTAATTCGTAATTCGTAATTCGTAATTAAAGGTACAAGTCCCAAAGAAAGTGCAATTTTTTTGAATTGGAGCGAAGCAACTTGACAATCGTTTTCACGCTCGAAATCCACTACGAACAGGATGTTGTCCAAGCTCGACAACGAACTCGTGAGATCGCCGAGCAATTGGGCTTTGATACTCAAGATCAAGCACGATTGGCAACGGCAGTTTCCGAAATTGCCCGCAACGCCTTTCAGTATGCCAGAGGTGGAACGGTTGAATTTTGTGTGATAGGAGAACCTCAGGCGTTTCTGATTCGGATTCAGGATCAGGGAGGGGGCATTCCTCATCTAGCAGAGGTTTTGGCAGGACGCTACACCTCTGTTACAGGAGTGGGGCTAGGCATTATGGGCAGCCGCAAGCTGATGGATTTCTTTGAGATGGAATCGCTGCCGGGACAGGGAACAACGGTGGTGATGAGCAAAAGGCTGTCGAAGCGCACACCTACTTTCAGCGATTCGCAATTGCAGCAGATTCGAGAAACCGTGATGAAGCGATCGCCCCAAAATCCCTATGAAGAAATCCAGCGACAAAACCAGGAATTACTGCGGGCAATGGCAGAGTTACGGAAGCGCGAGGAAGAACTGACCCAACTCAACCGAGAACTGGAAGATACTAATCGTGGTGTAGTTGCCCTCTATGCGGAATTGGATGAGAAGGCAGATTCCTTGCAAAAGGTCAACGAGCTAAAAACCCGCTTTCTCTCGAACATGAGCCATGAGTTTCGCACACCGCTCAACTCTATTTTGTCGCTATCTCGGATGCTGCTGGCACGGATGGATGGCGATTTGACTGCCGAGCAAGAAAAGCAGGTGAAATTCATCCAAAAGGGGGCAAGCGGATTATCAGAACTAGTCAACGACTTACTGGATTTGGCAAAGGTAGAAGCTGGAAAAATTGAAGTCCGTCCCAGTTCCTTTGAAGTTAGTGACTTGTTTGCCACGCTGCGGGGAATGCTGCGCCCATTATTGGTTCAAGGCTCCTCTGTCGCGCTAATTGTCGAGGAACCTGACGGTATTGGGCAGATATATAGTGATGAGGGTAAAGTCGCGCAAATTCTGAGAAACTTTATCTCAAATGCCCTCAAATTTACCGAGCAGGGAGAAGTGCGTGTAACCGCTGTGCAAAGGGGTCATACAGTGATCTTCTCCGTGTCCGATACGGGCATAGGCATTGCGACCGCCGATCAAGAGCGCATTTTTGAGGATTTTGTCCAAATTGAATCCCCTCTGCAAAAGCAGGTGAAGGGAACCGGGTTAGGATTGCCGTTATCGCGCAAGCTAACGGAGCTACTCGGCGGCAGCATTTCAGTTAGAAGTAAGCTGGGTGAAGGCTCCACCTTTACAGCATCGATTCCGATCATCTACCCACATGGAACTGAATTTTCCACCCTACTGCAACCGATGACCGACCGTCGATCGGAAACCATTGCATTACTTGAGCAAACTCGCCTGCCCATTCTAGCGGTTGAAGATCATCTAGAAACCCTATTTATTTACGAAAAGCACCTTCAGGAGTCAACCTATCAATTAATTGCGACTCGCACTTTAGCTCAGGCAAGGCTTGCCTTACAACAACTTCAACCTGCGGCGATTATGCTAGATATCATGCTAGAAGGGCAAAACGGCTGGACGTTCTTGCGAGAAATCAAAGGAGATGAAACTACTCGTACTATCCCTGTGCTAGTTATTACCATCATTGATAACGAGAAGCAAGCACTAGCGTTAGGAGCCAACGGTTTTCTAATTAAGCCGGTAGACAGATTGCCGTTGTTGAACAAACTTAATACGCTAATTAATCAGAACAAGCTTCAAAAAATCTTGTTAATTGACGATGACCCTGCCTACCGATATTTGGTGAAACAGTTGTTAGTAAATACACAATTGAGTGTTTTAGAAGCCATGAACGGATGGGAAGGATTAAATTTGGCACAATGCGAGCAACCGACTGCGATCGTGCTTGACCTGGAGATGCCAGAGTTCAGCGGGTTTGATGTACTCAAGCAGCTTAAGAGCAATCCCGTCACTCAGTCGATTCCTGTGATCATCCACTCATCTGCACAACTGGATGCAGAAGCACAGAGCCAATTAGCAAAAACAAGTATCGCTATTCTTTCCAAAGAAACAGGCTCTCAAATGGCAGCGAACGCTCAACTTCAAGATGCACTGATCAAAGCCGGGCTTGTTCTAGATATTTGCGGGCAAAGTCATGTCTGAGCCACGGGTTATCATTCTGCATGTTGACGATAACGAAGCAAATCGTTACGTTGTCACCCGGATTTTGCAAAATGCAGGCTTTACCGTCGTGGAAGCGGCAACCGGAGCAGCAGGATTAAAGGCAACTGCTGAACATCAGCCTGCTCTGGTGATTTTGGATGTCAAATTACCAGATATCAGTGGTTTTGAAGTCTGTCGCCAAATTAAGGCAAACCCCGAAACTGCTTTTATTCCCGTGTTACATCTTTCTGCAAGTTTTATTCAAAGCCAGGATAAAGCAGAAGGCTTAGACAGTGGAGCCGATGCTTATCTGGTGCAACCTGTTGAACCCATTGAACTACTTGCTACGGTGCGATCGCTGCTGCGAATTCGCCGAGCCGAAGAAGCTGCTTTATCCTCAGCACGGGAGTGGCAAACTACCTTTGACTCTATCAAGGACAGCGTATGTCTGGTAGACCAGGAAGGTATAATTCTGCGCTGTAATCTAGCGATGATGCAGCTTTTTTGCAAGCCCTCTCACGAAATTTTAGGTTGTGTTCACCATGAGTTGATGGGCGCAGAATTGGGAATTGGTGATGGCACCTGCTTTCGCCGTGCTAAAGAAACTCACCAACGGCAAGTTTTAGAATTCCAGTCCACAGGACGATGGTTTGCCAAAACCATCGATCCGGTATTTGATGGGCATGGGACTCTCACGGGTGCCGTTTTCATCCTGTCCGATATCACCGAACGGAAGCGAGCATCAGCCTTGCTGCAAGAGCAGAACGATCGCCTCAATCAGCTGATGATTTCTTTGCAGCAACAAACTGAACAAGCGCAACAAGCTAATCGGATTAAAGATGAGTTTCTAGCAGTGCTGTCTCATGAATTGCGATCGCCCTTGAATCCTATTTTGGGATGGGCAAAAATTTTGCAAACGAGCCACCAGAACGCAGCCAAAACTCAGTATGCACTCGAAACAATCGAGCGTAATGCCAAGCTGCAAGCGCAATTGATTGAAGATTTGCTCGATGTGTCGCGTATTCTCCAAGGCAAGTTGAGTTTGCATACAGTTCCAGTCGGTCTAACTTGTACCATCAAAGCGGCTCTGGAAACCGTGCGGCTCTCTGCTGAAGCTAAATCCATTCAGATTCAAACAATATTTGAACCGAACGTTGGGCAAGTGTTGGGTGATTCTAGTCGCCTGCAACAGGTTGTTTGGAATCTACTTTCCAATGCGATTAAATTTACCTCACAGGGTGGTCGGGTAGAGGTGCGGTTAGAAAGGATCAAGGATGAAGGTAAAGGGAGGAATGAAGTAGATACTCATCCTTTGGAATACACTCAAATCTCTGTCAGCGACACTGGTATGGGGATCTCTGCTGAATTTCTGCCCTACGTCTTTGACTACTTCCGCCAAGCCGATGGGACAACAACCCGAAGATTTGGAGGATTGGGGTTAGGGTTAGCGATCGTGCGCCATTTGGTTGAATTGCATGGAGGAACTGTTGAGGTAGCAAGCCCTGGAGAAGGTCAAGGAGCAACGTTTACAGTCAAGTTTCCACTCATCGCTGCGGCAAAACTGAATCAAGATGATGCTGCGTTTCATAATCACTCAGATTTTAATCTGAATGGATTGCAAGCGCTGCTTGTAGATGATGACAGAGATTCGCGGGAGTTCATCGGCTTCCTGCTAGAACAGTACGGGGCGCAAGTGACTGAAGTGGAATCAGCACATGATGCTCTCAGCAGTTTGAAGCAAGCAAAATTTGATTTGTTAATCAGTGATATTGGTATGCCCGATATGGATGGCTACACACTAATTCGTCAAATTAGAAAGCAGTCGGCTGACCAGGGCGGAGAAATTCCGGCGATCGCTCTCACTGCTTATGCAGGAGAGATTGATCAACAACTTGCACTAGCAGCCGGATTTCAACAGCATATTTCTAAACCAATTGAGCTAGAGGTACTAATGCAAGCTATTTTAACAATAGTAGGGGTATAGCAACGATTGGTGAAAACTTCTGCCATACTTGCGATCGCAAGTAAGCAATGAAATTTTTGACCTCGCTTTTAAACGAGTCTTTTACCAACAGGTAAAATTTTGAGTGTGTCTTCTATGCGATCGCACTTCTTCAAATGAGCTTTATGCTTACTCCTATGAACTTTCCTGCTCACGGGCTACGCCTACGCAAAACCCAACACCCATTGCGGCTATCCTGGGGTTGATCGTCATCACTTGTCTACTCAATCAGAGCTAATACTGGAACAATGGGAGTAATGCTAAAACGACATAATAAACCATGAATGAACTTCCAAATACTCTTGAAGATGCGATCGCCCAATCTCGTGTAGCCGTCCAAGCCGCCCTTGCAGCTGGCTGTACTCGCATACAAGTTGATTTCCTGTTCCCAGAACTCAAGTTTATGCCGGTGGCGGAACAATTTCTGCCACTGTTTACAGAATATGATTCCCGTTTGAAGATTTTCTTTGCTGACGCTGGTGCTGCGGCTTTAGCCCGTCGTAATTGGGCAGATACACCATTTCAAATTTTGGATATTGGTACGGGAAGGGCTGCTTCTTTGCAGACAAAAATTCAGCCAGAGGATGAAATTTTCTTGTTCATCGCCCCCACTTCTGTAGAAGTACCGCAGGTGGAAAAGTTATGTCAAGAAATAGGCGATCGTCCTTTAGTCTTGTTAAATCCCCGCCTAGAAGATTCTGGAACTGTGGGCATTGGTTATACAGCTAGAAAAATCCGCGATCGTTTTATTAGTACCATTGAATCCGCCTATTATCTCCGCCCTGTAGACGATGAAAGTGCCCTATATCGCTGCTATCCAGGACAGTGGGAAGTTTGGCTGGAAATTGGCGGCGAATATCAAAGAATTGCCGAATTACCTACAAAACCATCGGGTGATGAGTTGGATCTCATCCTCTTGAAGGGACAACCGCAAACAGCAACAGACGCGACACCTGCGAAAAAGCCCAATGTGTTTAAGAGTTTGCAACGCTTCTTAAAGGCGTTGAGTAGTTAAAAGAAACAAAGGGTAGCAGGAGGAAACTTTCTCATCTGCTGCCTCATTTTGAGTTTTTTATATATAAACTTGATCCTGAAATCGCTGAAAGTCTTAAGCGCTAACGATTTAAGCGTTTTGGAGTTTCCTCCGTTTCCACATCATAATGGGAGAAGAAGAGGAATTAGGAGTTTTAAGATTAACTCCTAACTCCTAACTTTTTTAATTCGCTTGCAATGGAGCGTTTAAGACTTTCTCGATGCGATCGCGCGTTTCTAATAAGTGCGCTTTGGTGTATTCATCCTCGGAATTAACCCCCTTAAGTTTCTCATTTAGTTGTCTCAGTTTATACCACGCCAGAGTACGAGCATCTTCTGGAACATATTCTTTTCGCAACACCATACCAGTCAAAATATCCAGGTATTGCCGCTGTAAGCCTCGCCGCAAACTGGCAATCTTCATTGGTTGACCTTTTGGTTTGATTACTTCTGTCCAGATACCTGACTGCAAAGTGTCAAATAGTTCCGGCAGAGTCAGTGCATTTTCTGGCTTGGTTTTCAGTTCAATATCCTTGAGGCGAGAGAGGCGATCGCCTGAGAGTAAATCCCGCAACACAGAACCTTGCATCAACAGCACCAAGTCATGAATTGGAAAATCCAAACGACCAACTTGCGGAGAACTACCCCAGTGTCGCCAACGGGAAGGAGCTAATTTATTCAGTAGTTCTGGTGAAAACTTCAAGGCATCTTCTGCAAATACATATTTTTGCAGCGTTTCTAAAGCCTGCCGTTGTTCTTCAACTGGTACCGGTTTAAATGGTAATCGCTGTTGGTTAACTCCAGAGGTGATTTCGCTAGGGTGGATGCGATAAAAAGACTGTCCCCCAATATATTTTGTGGTGTAATATATTTGCTGGAAATAGTTACCCAATACTGTACTAAAACGTTCGCTCACATCGCTGTAACTATCACCAGCCATTGGGTAACGCTTATCAAGACGTTCCCACATCACCCGTGAATTATTCAACTGCCACTGAGAATAAAGCAGGACATTGCCGCTGTTATCCCAAGCATCGGCTGTGGGGTCAAGGTCATAGACATCTTCATCTGTGGAATAACTCAATTCTGGCTTATAGGATTGTGCAGCAATTTCTTCCAAAATCGGCTTTTCTGCTATGGGAGTTGATGTCTGAATTGGTATGTAGCCATATTTAATCGCCCACTCATCATAAGGCCCCACCATATTGGGAAAATAATCTCCCTGTTTTGTCCCTTGAGGGGCAATATTTGGGGGAATATAATCCATCACCGAAGTTGTCAGACCTTTAGTTTTGGTAATTTCGGTATTATTCATCTCGTCTGGTGATAGCAGTGTACTACCACGGAAGTTATGGCGCAAACCAAGAGTATGGCCAACTTCGTGAGCGATGATTAAACGTAAATATTGATTGATATATTCTTTCAACTGGTCTGGAGTGGCCATAGTATCTGGCAGCAGTGACATCGCCAGTGAACCAAGGGCAAACTGGTTAGCAGCTTCCATCCCGTAGCATAAATCGTACTCCCCAGCCATTTTAGATAAACGATTCAACAACCCTTGTTGCCCTTGCATTTGCTGGGGTACACCATTGTTTTTTGCATCTAAACCATTAGCGCAAAGTAGACGATTTTGCATCAAAGCTGATAGAGTGGTGCGATTTTCTGTTTGGCTGGGTTGGACGATTTTGCGATACTCACTCTTGAGTACCCGCACAAAGCTAGCATCTACGAGAATGTCTGCATCCAAAATTTCCCCAGTCAAGGGGTTAACGCGGGATGGCCCCATTGCAAAATAACCATCGACTGTGTTGATCCAGCGAATCGTGTTGTAACGAATATCTGCTGGGTCCCATGTGGCATCATCTGGCATTTGGCGGACTTCAATTGCATCCTTGAATCCCGCTTTGAGAAAGGCCTTGTTCCACATCAGGACACCTTCTTTCATGGCATCGCGGTACTCTAAGGGCACAGCGTTATCAATCCAGAACACAATCGGTTTTTTGGGGCGAGAAATTACTGCTTTTGGCTCTTGTTTTTCTAAATCCCAGCGATTGATGTAGCGGACAAAAGAATCGCCGCGATCGTCTTTGGATAAATCTTGGTAGGCGGTGATGAAATAGCCGACGCGATCGTCAGCAAGGCGCGGGCGATAATTTTTATCGGGTAGTTGGGAGAGACTGTAGTGGACGCGCAGGGTAAAGCCACGGTTATCAGCTAGCGACGCAAAGCTTGCTATTTCACTGTCACGGCCAGTACCACCAGAGAAATTTAAAACTGATTCAATTTCTAAATTTTGGGGAAACGCTTTAGCAGTACCAAAATAAGACTGGTCTGTGCTTCCTGGGACTCCTAAACTTACAGACAATCCAGCCAAGTCTGTGAGTAGCAAATCTCCCAAGTCGATGAGAAGAGTTTTGCGTTCTGGATGAATGCTTTTAAGAGAAATGCTGTAGAGAACAGAGTCACTAAAAGACCGGGCTAGCGATCGCACTTGAGGATCTCCCTCACGAGTGCGAAAATTAACATTGCGGATGACGAAGTTTAATTTATCATCTACCCGCTGGAAATAAAATAAAAAATCTTGCAGAGGCATACCGCTGTAAATACCTCGTTCGCCAATGCCAGATTCTAGGGTTGCCGTAGCTAGGTAATTTTTATTGAGTTGCTCTGGCTTAATTTCTAGATAAATTTTATTCTTTTCTTTATTGCGATAAAGGGTAAACAAACCCCCTGACTTTTGGGTGTCTTTGATTACTTCGTCAAAGGCTTCTAACTCATCCTTTGTTGTTGGTGTTTTGCTAGGTTTAGGCTTTTCTGGGGGTTTTGCAACTTGTAAAAATGGTTGCTGTCCTACTTTTTTTAGGTCTTTTACTACCCAAATAAACGGTTGAGGCTGTACGTCTTTATTTTTATTAACTACCCAAACTTGCCCTGAAGGTAGGCTCTGTTTCTGGGGAATATTGATATTCCTTGACGATAACTCTGAGATTTTCGTTGAAGAAGTTCCTATCGTTAACTTACTATTGGATTTCTCTCCACTTCTGGCTGTAACCACAGCTTCGACAACCCGCACAGCCTTATGCTTTGCTGATAACTCTGTACCAATGTTAACAGACGGTGACTTGGCGCTAGCCGTTGCTATTCCTAAAAACAAACTATGTAACAAAATCATATAAAAGGTTAATCTGTTGTTCATCGCATCAATCCCCCAATAACTATCCCGTAGTTAATTTTTAACTTTTGCAAAGCTATATAGCCGACTTTTTGCCGATTTTCTCAGATGCTTGATATCAAGCACCAAACTTTAGACTTTAATTTTAGTTGCCATTTTTCAACTTTGTTACGCTGTTGTACAGTAAGATTTTTCCTAATAATTCCGTCTCTTACAAAGAGTAAGTATTATTTTTACATCAGATTAGTAAATATCTTGAGAAAAAAGTATAACAAATTAGCCCAAATAGGAAAATTACTTGATTTTTAAAAGAATTTTGCCGATGACATTTTATTTGCATCAGCAGAAGAAGCTTGAGGTTACTACGAGTTAGCGATAAGCCTCCCTCCAGGAACGCCGTCGGTGTAGTCAATTGTAGACATCGCCAACGCATGTTATTTTTCGTGTAGTATTTATTGATACTATTAATTTTGACAATGATAAGCAAATTAGCACAGAAAAATTTTTAATTCAGGATTATCAAAACAGTAATTTAAATGTAACAACGGACACAGAAATGTCAACATATTTATCTCAAGTCTGGCAACTGCTGAGAAATTATGTGAAGGATATAAGGTTGCAAGAGATGTCAAAGACCACAGCTATGGGAACTGAAGCAGTTTTGCCTCTAGGAAAAAGTATTAAAGAACCAGACAAAAGCGTTAAATTGGCTAAAAATAATTTCCAGGAAGATTTATGGTCTCAAAGGCTGCAAGAAAGCTTAGAAAAATGGACAATATCAAGGAGCAGTTTGACTTCTAAGATAGGTGATCAGACATCGGGCACACTACCATCAGAGTTCTGCTTGAGAGTGTGCGATCGCCAGATGCACGAAGAGATTTATGATTTACTGGGCAATGGGGCGCTGAAACCAGAAATAGTCAACCAAGTAAGGGAATTGGTAGTGACTGGTAAAAAAATTCGCCCAGAACTGCTTTTCTGGCGGCTAGAAGATTTTTATCGTCGCTGGTGTCAAGGTGAATTTATCGATGGGACACCAGATGATAACCTGCCTCAGAAAACAAGATTAAAGTTAGCGGCACAAAATATTGCGATCGGGCTGAGACAGGTAGACATATATACAGGGCTGAACGTATTAATTTTACTGTTAGAGTTACACCGCTACGCCCAAGATCAAGATGAACTCAAACAAAAAATCACCTTCTATCCATCTGCTCAACCAGACACAGACAATTTTTTCACATCTCAACTGCTGCGGATCATCAACTATAGTGATGCCCTGGAAATTGGTAATTTTAGTAGTATAGTCGGGCAATTCCTTAAAGGCGGCAACTTTCGGAATGCTTACCTGGGCGATGCCAACCTCACCGGGGCAGACTTTAGGGGTGCTGACCTAAGCCTTGCTTATCTCGGCGATGCCAACTTAACTGGTGTAAATTTCAGCGGTGCCAACCTTAGCGGTGCTAACCTCGGCGATGCCAACCTCAGCGGTGCAAATCTCAGCGGTGCCAACCTCAGCGGTGCTGACCTCAGCAGCACCAACCTCAGCGGTGCCAACCTTAGCTGTGCCAACCTTAGCCGCGCCGACCTCAACCGCGCCGACCTTAGCAGCACCAATCTCAGTCGCGCCGACCTCAGTCGCGCCGACTTCAACCGCGCCGACCTCAGCAGCAGCAACTTTAGCCATGCCGACCTAAGTAACGCCATCCTTTTCGGTGCGAATCTAAGTGAAGCCAACCTCAGCAGCGCCAACCTTAACCATGCCGACCTCTGTCGTGCCGACCTCAGTGGTGCTGATTTGAGTCACGCCATCCTCAACGGTACGAACCTCAGCGACACAATTCTTTTCAGTACCAACCTTAGTGATGCCGTCCTCATCGCCGCTGACCTCAGCTATGCCAAACTTAACGGTGCCAAGCTTAATGATGCCAGACTCAACGGCGCAATGTTCTTAGGCGCAGACCTCAGTGGCGTAGACCTGAGTCGGGTAATCCTCAACGAAGCCGACCTCAGCGGGGTGATTCTTAGCGAAGCCGACCTCAGTGGTGCCGACCTCACCGACGCTATCCTTTTCGGCACAGACCTCAGCCATGCCAACCTTAACAGTGCTAACCTCAGTGGCAGTAACCTCAGTGGTGCTATTCTCAACGGCGCGAATCTCAGCTACAGCAACCTAAGTTATGCCATTCTGGGTGGTGCTGACCTCAGCGACGCCAATTTGGAAAAAATGACCTGGGGTAAAAAGCAGCAGTGGGAAGGTGTGCGGGGATTAGAGACAGCAGTTAATATGCCAGAGACGTTGAAGGAAGAACTGGGGCTGAATTGAGATAAGGGGATAGGGGGACACGGGGACGCGTTGACATTTTTATTCTTTGCGTCCTTTGCGCACTTTGCGGTTCGTTATTCTCATACACCACCTTTCGAGTTCTAAACACGACTTTCCGAGTTCCGAACACCATCTTCCGAGTTCCGAACACCATCTTCCAAGTTCCGAACACCAACTTCCGAGTTCCGAACATGACTTTTTGAGTTCCGAACGCAACTTTTCAAGTTCTGAACACCAACTTCCGAGTTCAGAGCACCAACTTCCCAATTCCGAACAAGACTTTTCGAGTTCTTTACACGAACTTCCGAGTTCCGTACACCAACTTACGAGTTTCAATCTCAAAAAATGGGGATCTCAGCTTGACTAATAATCAATACTACCTCAAAACCAGTTCTGAGAATACTAACTGCACATCAGAGGGCTATATCCCGCTTGCTAGAGTGTGAGTCATTCACGTAAAATATAGTGCCATTGTTGCGGCAGTTCTCATGACCTCATCTGCGTCGTTTGACACATTAGAGTCTTTACAGGCGGATATCGCTGAATTGATCGCTCGTTTACCGACATTAAAAAATCGGCAATTTATTCAGCAAGCACTTGCTACTATTGTTCGTCTAGCTGATACCGAAATTGAGCGTCTCGATTGGAAAATCTTATCGGCTGCGTTAGCAGATATGGAGCGCGGTTTTCAGCTGTTCTATGATTACCGACACGTTCGCAAAGTCACTATCTTTGGTTCTGCTCGTCTAGCGCCAGATACACCAGAGTACCAAATGGCCCTTGAGTTTGGTCGCGCTGTTTCTCAATTAGGATTTATGGTGATGACTGGCGGTGGTGGTGGAATCATGCAGGCGGGACACGAAGGGGCTGGGCGAGAAAATTCCTTTGGATTAAACATTCAGTTACCCTTTGAGCAGGAAGCGAACCCGTTTATAGAAGGTGATCCCAAGTTAATTCACTTCAAATATTTCTTTACCCGCAAGCTGTTTCTCCTCAAAGAAAGTGATGCTGTAGCCTTGTTTCCTGGAGGCTTTGGCACTCAAGATGAAGCTTTTGAATGTATGACATTAAGCCAAACTGGTAAATTTGGCCCAGTACCTCTAGTTTTAATTGACCACCCTGGTGGCGATTACTGGCGGTCTTGGAGCGAATATATTGATAAGCAACTAGTGCAAAATGGTCTTGTCAGCCCTGAAGATCCCAGCCTTTACACGGTGACAGACAACTTGGATGTGGCTTGTGATGCCATTACTCGTTTTTACCAAGTTTATCACTCCTGTCGATATGTAGCCGATCAGTTAGTCATCCGCTTGAAGACAGATATATCAGACGCTCAGGTAGAGCAACTCAATGCTGATTTCAGCGACATTATTATTCAAGGACGGATTGAAAAAAGTCAGGCATTACCTCAAGAAGCACAAGATGAAACTATTGAATTACCCAGGCTCATTTTGTACTTTAATCAACGCGACTTGGGGCGCTTATATCAGATGATTGCCACAATTAATAAGATGGGTATTCTTTCGCCAGAGGATGCAGCACATCCAGAAAGAAAGTAGGTATTAACTAATTCGTAATTCGTAATTCGTAATTCGTAATTTTCGGGTTTGAGTCCCGGACTAAATTTTAAAACTGCTGGTCTATAATTAGTTTGGATATGATTCCTTAACTAATTCAATTACGAATTGCGAATTATCTTTTTCAGAACTATTTTGATGAGATGCGATCGCCTCATACTTGGCCATAAACTTTTATCATAACTAATTCATTATGATTGCCTCAGTTGGAGATTTTTTATTTCCATGCGTCTCTCTTCATGAGCAATGGGCATTTTGGCATTGTCAAAGCAGGCACGAAAACAATATTATTCATCCTACTTCCAGATGAGAAAAACACCAGCTATTATGACTCAATACTGATTATCGTAAAAAAGCTTGTATATTAGCACAATAAACAACGTATCAGATCCTAACAGAGGAATAAAACATGCTGGAATTATTGGGTTCAGGTTTGGTGTCGCTTTGGCTGGAGATGGCCGGGGTACAAATCAAGCCTCTAGATGCCTTAGATGCTTTGACTTGGCAAAGTAGTCCTGGCTTGGTTCTTGCTCCTGATCCAAATCCAACTGGGGCAACTACGGTGCAGAAATATCTGAAAGAGCTAGTAACATCAAAACTGATAGCACAAAATCTGGCTGAGAGTCAGGGAATTTGGATGCAGTCGGGGCCGATGCTGATGGCAAATCACCAAGGGACAACACCTCTGCCGGCTGCCTCTTTAACCAAAATTGCCACTTCACTAGTTGCTTTGAAAACTTGGGGGCCAGACTACCAATTTGATACTTTGGTGAGTGTCACTGGCCCAATAGTCAAGGGGGTTGTGCAGGGCGATTTGGTGATTACAGGCGGTGGCGATCCTTTGTTTGTTTGGGAAGAAGCGATCGCTCTTGGTAATACTCTCAATAAAATAGGCATCAAGCAGGTAAAGGGAAATTTGATCATTAACGGCAGTTTTGCCATGAATTTCCAACGGCAGCCAATGCTGGCGGGTCTAATGCTCAAGCAAACACTAAATCATGGGACTTGGGGTCGCCCCGCTGTTTACACACACTCAATCATGCCTAAGGGAACGCCCAAGCCTCAAGTCGTGATTGCGGGCGCTGTCAAAGTTGCAATGCAACCCAACGCTCAACAAATCCTGTTACTGCGTCATCGCTCATTACCCTTGAAGCAACTAATCAAGGAAATGAATGTTTATAGTAACAACGATATGGCAGAGATGCTGGCAGAGTCAGTGGGAGGAGCAACTGTAGTCCAATCAACTGCTGCTAACCTTGCTAGGGTGCCACAAGTGGAAATTCAGTTAATCAATGGTTCTGGACTGGGACAGGAAAATCGCATTTCCCCCAGAGCTGCTTGTGCCATGTTGATGGCTATTCAAGGTGAAGCAGCCGCCCATCAACTGAATCTGGCTGACTTGTTCCCCATGTCTGGATTTGATCACCGGGGGACACTACACGCCAGACACATTCCCGCCGCAACTGTGATCAAAACTGGTACTCTCCGGGATGTCAGTGCTTTAGCGGGAGTAATGCCCACACGCGATCGCGGTTTGGTTTGGTTTGCTATTATCAACCGTGGGACAAATCTCTGGGGTTTGCGGACTGGACAAGACCAACTACTGCAACGCGTTGTCCAACAATTACAAGTCCCTCCAACTGTTCCCACTAATCTCACTCCCCACTCAGCCATCAACTCTTTACCCCAGTTAGGCGCAGCCAGTCGGAATGAAATTTTATTCAAAAGTTAGTTCATTAACAAGGTTTTGAACCAAAAGTGAGCATGGGTGTCCACTATCCCCTATCTCCTTTTTATGGATGTCACGACTTTGAAAGGTATATTCTTATTAGCAATCCAAAAGTTTTATTGATGGGTAAAAACCGAACTTGTAAAGGGTAAATGTCCATAATAGCTTTTGGGTTAAATTTTACATTAAGTTGATTACAGGTAGTTCGCAAAATTCTCTAACCCCATAATTGGAAAGAGCAGGCGAAACCCCAAGTAAAAAGCCAACGTCAATTTTGTAAAAATAACTCTAAATAGATTTGTCACGACTAAGCAACAATTAGGCTTATAAATTAGGTTGTGATTATGCGATTTCCCAAATCATCCCGGTCTCTACGTCAACTCAGTACTCATGTTTTAGCGATCGCGTTAGGAGTACTGCTAACCGTTAGCACATTGCAAGTGTTGCCCTCCCAAGCCGAACCAGCACCCACAGGAATTGCTGGAGATACTTCACAACTGATTGCCCAACGGCAATCACCAGCTACTGCTGCTATAGGTAGCACTAGCTTTGTCACAGCAGCAGTTAATCGTGTGGGCACAGCAGTTGTCCGAATTGATACTGAGCGGACAATTACTCGTCGCGTTGATCCATTTTTTGAAGACCCCTTTTTCCGTCGGTTTTTTGGTGAGGGTTTGCCTCAACAGATGCCTTCTGAGCAGTTACGCGGTTTAGGCTCAGGTTTCATTATTGACAAGAGCGGCTTAGTTATGACTAATGCTCATGTGGTCGATAAGGCTGATAAAGTAACAGTCCGACTCAAAGATGGGCGCACCTTTGAAGGAAAAGTTCAAGGTATTGATGAAGTCACAGATTTGGCAGTAGTCAAAATTAACGCTGGTAACGATTTACCAGTGGCACCCTTGGGTTCTTCCAGTAATGTACAGGTAGGAGACTGGGCGATCGCAGTTGGTAATCCTTTGGGATTTGATAACACCGTTACCTTGGGAATTGTCAGTACCCTCAAACGTTCTAGCGCCCAAGTCGGCATTAGCGACAAACGCTTGGACTTCATTCAGACAGATGCCGCGATTAACCCTGGTAACTCTGGCGGGCCACTATTAAATGGTCAAGGTGAAGTGATAGGCATTAACACAGCCATTCGCCCTGATGCAATGGGTATTGGGTTTGCGATTCCTATCGATAAAGCCAAAGCGATCGCAGCGCAACTACAACGTGATGGTAAAGTTGCTCACCCCTATCTAGGTGTGCAAATGCTAACTTTGACACCCGATCTTGCCAAGCAAAATAACACTGATCCCAACTCTCCTATTCAGATACCGGAAATTAATGGTGTTTTTGTCATGCGAGTTGTCCCCAATTCTCCAGCTGCATCTGCGGGTATCCGGCGCGGGGATGTAATTCTTCAAGTTGATGGTAAAGCTATTACCAGTGCTGAACAATTGCAGAATGTTGTAGAAGATAGTCGTCTTGGTCAAGTATTGCAGGTGAAAGTGCAACGGGGTAATCAGACACAGCAGCTTTCAGTCCGCACAGCCGAGTTGCAAAATGCTTCGTAGAGGCGCATATCTGTTACTGGTATCAACTTAAACGTGAAATATAGTAGGGGCGCACAGCTAGCTGTGCGCCCTTTGTCTGCAAACGAGATCCGCTACCATAGCTCATAAATGTAAAAACTGGATAACTTTTGTGGTGTTTTACTCCCCCTGTTACCTCTTAACCATGCTCAATCACTTACTAACAGCTAATACTAAACCTTCATGAGCTATTATTCCTTCAGGAAAGGCAGATTTAATATCGACTTGAACCTGATCAAGAAAATCATCATGGTCATCTGGGTGATGATGAGAAATGGCTAGCCGTTTAACGCCAGCATTCAGGGCTGCATTCACCGCAGCTTGCCAAAGTAAATCAGCAGAGTCATGGTTGTGAGAGGTAGGGGGAGTGTAAGTAGCATTGGCAATCAGCAAGTCAACGCCTTGAATGAACTGTAAAATCCGCTCTCGCTCCACTTGATCGGCATTCTGGTGCAAATCCGTGACGTAGGCAACGCTATACTCTTGCCAAGTAACTCGGTAACCAACTGACCGCTGAGTTTGATTGATTAATGCGGTTGTAATAATGACATCATCTAGCTTCACATCACTATCTGGAGTCAGATTGTAAAATTGCAATTCCGACTGCATTACCTGTAAAGGGTAAGGAAAGTGTGGTTGGAGCATCTGATCGTACAGACATTGTTTGATTGAGGCTCCATTTGAGGCAGCTGTGCCGTAAATATGGAAACAATTTTCCAGAATAAATGCGGGAGCAAAAAAGGGAAACCCTTGAATCCGATTTGATTGGCAGTTAGTAAAAAATAAATGGGCTTGTAGTGGCTGTTGCAGTTCTTGCCAAGTTTTACCCAGTATGCGTAAGCCAGTACCGCCATCAAAAATCAAGCGTTTTCCAGCTACATGCATTTCTACACAAGCGGTATTACCACCATAACGGTTGGTGTTGCTACTTGGGGTAGGAATCAAACCTCTTACACCCCAGAATTGCACTAGAAATTCACCTGCTGGACTACTTGGCATGGTAGCTGACTTTTCAGGTATGTAGCTCTGGGAACCCGACAACTCAAAATTTGACATTTTCCTTGAAATTAGACCTTACTAAGCAAGTCATCGTAGCGCCGCACTTCTAAGAGTTGGTTTTTTTCGTCCACAATGACTACTGTAGGAGAGTAACTTTTTAACTCTTCTGGAGTGAAATGCCCGTAAGTCATTATAATCAAGCGATCGCCAATAATGCCTAGACGTGCCGCACCCCCATTTAGTTCAATTACTCCTGAATGGGCTGGAGCCGGGATCGCATAGGTAATAAAGCGCTGACCGTTGGCATTATTAACTACTTGCACCTGCTCATAGGGTAAGATACCAGCTTTTTCCAAAAGGATTTCATCGATGCTGATACTACCCACGTAGTTAATATTCGCCCCTGTGAGGGTGCAGTTATGAATTTTTGCCAAAAGGAGAGTACGCTGCATTTGGGTTTGGGGTTGGTGGCAGATTTTAAAATCCGTGACAAGCGAAAGTTATCAAAGTGAGGAGTTAGGAATAAAAATTTATAACTCTTAACTCCTAACTCCTAACTCCTCTATTATCCTCTATAAGCTTTGACGGATTTTTCTACTAAAGCTGCAACCTTATCCACATCTTGCCAACCGAGAATTTCTGTCACCTTTTTTTCCAAATTTTTATAACTACGGAAAAATTCGGCAATTTCATCTAAGCGGTGTGGCGCTACGTCTTTCAGGGATTTTACCTGAGTGTAGCGTGGATCTTTGTCAGGAACACAAAGGATTTTTTCATCGCGATCGCCACCGTCAATCATCTCCAAGAAGCCAATTGGTCTTGCAGCAATAATGCAGCCTGGAAAGGTTGGCTCGTCAATTATGACCATACCATCTAGGGGATCGCCATCATCAGCCAAGGTATTGGGTACAAAGCCGTAGTCGTATGGATATTGTACCGAGGAATAAAGTACTCGGTCTAGAGCAAAAGCTTCTAGTTCCTTGTCGTATTCGTATTTATTTTTACTTCCGCCAGTAATTTCAATCAGAACGTTGATTAGACCCGGTTTCGGTTGGGCAGGAATACGAGATAAGTCCACAAAAAACTCCTCTGATAACAATGAATTATGGGGGCACTCAGTCAGCTTCGCTCCCCGTGTAGAATTTTAGGGCAATATGGATCTCTTCCCAAGGTATTCATTCCACAGCATTGCTTAACCCAAGCGTATTGCCCCATAACCTATACCGTATTCCTTTGAATTAGCCAAAAAATGGAAAAAGCGTTGCGAAGTTACTTCGCAACGCTTTTTCCAAGAGGGTATTATTCTCTCCTGCCCTTGATTTCTGCGTCTACTCTGTCAAGACAACTGAAATCTGGAGTCACATAATACAGATTCAGCTTATGCCTGATCAACTACATCCACATTTACAGAGGTTATCTAAAAATCAGTTCTCTCCTGTTTGTAGCTCTCCTGCTGGTGAAATGCTACTGGGAAGCTTTATCAATCTTTCCTTCCTTGTAGGTTTTCGATCAGGGGTTGCTGGTTATTTTGGACATCACTTGAAGAATAGTGGGCGATGACAAATACGGGTAGGGTAAGAGTCAACAGAGCGATCGCAGTTCCCACAATGTCTGCCAAACGTTGGGAATATGTGTCGGAAGAATTGGCAGACTGGCTATTTGAATTCATACAAAATTGACGTTTTTCGTATCACTGTGTAGGTCTACTCTCTGAACGAGAGCCTTAATGCTATGTTAGCTATTTTTAGATTGTAAAATGTGTAGCATTCTACAATCTAAACCAGTTTTGCAACTGTCATAACAGCGTTTTTATACATAGAGTTCTTAATACAAAGTTACAAGTAGACAAATCATGTTTTATTTTGTAATTAATATTTTCAGATGTTTCCCTGTATGGTGTAACTGATTGCATACGCAAAACTCACTTTAACAGCATCATAAATTACATTTTTTCGCTGCTTAAAGATTAATTAGCAAAATGTATTTGTTCTATTCTTCATGATTATAACATCCTGCAACGCCTTTGATAAGGTCATTTTACTGGAATTACTAATTTGTGATACAGGACACAAAACCGCAAAAGCACTGAATATCTCTCAGTGCTTTTAATTGTTATACAGTAGTTATACACAAGGATATTTGCCACCAGAGAAGAAATGGCAGGAATGATTTTTGTAACCAATGATAGCTACCGAATAAATACAGATACATTACTCATGTTGTGCAGCATAGATTCAGTGATACCACTAAACAAATATTTAAGAATTTAAAGTTTCAAATCTATGTAATATCACAGCATTTTTGTCAATCTATATATAGGTAGAGTAAAAATGTTTTATAAGGTAGTGTAGAGGCTTATCGTTAAAATTGGCTCATCTTTGAGCAAAATACCCAATTTCCAGATTCTAAATCTGTATAACTTTTTGGATAAATCAAAATCTAAAACGGTAAATTTTATAACAAATTAATCAACTAAAAAAACCGCCACTAAATATAATAGGGCGGTCTGGTTAAGCAATCGGAGGGTAATTAGAGATTACTCTGCTAATAAATAAAATTGCTGTAACGAAGTTTGCACTTGTAAATTAGGGATTGGGTATATTGGGCATAGTTATTCTCCTTATCTCCCACACTCTCTACTCCCTTCCATAAACACTCATTGGTTCTTTAATAAATCGGGTGTAAAGATGCTTAAACGTAGACTTAATTACGCGAGGCATACCAAAATCGATGGGCATTAACTTGTCGGGTAGCCGCCAATCTTCTATTTTTAATAAGTCAGGATTTAAATGCGGAAACTCTATGGCAGCAAGTTCTGGACAAACTCCTAGCCTTTGGGAAGCTGCAACTGTGGGCACTTGTTCAGGAGGAACATTGAGGATTTCTACCATTGCCCGATCTAAAGCAAATATATCTGATGCGGCTGCTAAAATGCCCAACTGGCGAGGTTCACCATTACTGGGGCCATTTCCTTCATGAGCAATTATGCCATCCAATATGGTTAAGTTAGGGTTAATTGCCCTGGCTGTTTCTACTAACATTTCACCAAATCTATTCGCGTCTTTTCCAGCTTCCATGTGCCACCAAGCTTTCATTTTGCCGGGAACGCAACCAAATAAGTTTTTTACGCCCAGTGTTAATGTCAATTGCATATGTGATTTCACTTTCGGTAGGTTAATCACTACATCTGCTTCCATTGCTTCTTTAGATAGCCGCAGATGGTTAAAATTGTCACTGACGGTTTGGTAACGCTGACCGTGAAAATCAATAATAGGAAGATTGAGTTCTTCTAAAATAGGCAGATAGCCATTTGCCACTGCTACGCCCTTGGCACTGCCAAAAGCAGGACTATCGCCCAAAAATGGTTTACCGCCAACCTCAATTACCATCTGGGCAACTTCGTAAACTAGTTCGGCACGGGTGATACATTCTTTACCAGGACGCGTCCCTGTAAGTAGATTAGGTTTGAGTAAAACGCGATCGCCTTTTTTCACAAACGCTGCCATTCCTCCAAAAGGTTCCAGCAGTGTAACTAAAGATTCTCGTAAAGCCTCTCGTTCATAAGATGTAGCCCGGATGAGACTAACAGATGATTTTTGAGTCTGCATGGATAATAAATTACCAGTAATGAAGATATTCTTCTATCTTCCTATTTATACCAATTCTCTAAAATCTCGCGTACTAGCTTAACCTCTGCCGTAACCACAAAGCCAATAAAGGTAATGCTAGTTGATAACCCTGTTCAGCACTATAAATTAAACCTTTGTTCTGTAATCCAGTCAGCGATCCCTGAAGGCTACCACCTCTTGAAAGACCATGTTTTTGAATATATTCTTTACTTTGTGGTTTATCTGTAGGATCTAAAGCCAAAGATTCTAAAAGATGCACCTGATTGGCTGGCAATAACATTAGTAAAGATTCAAAAACTAAAGACAAGTCTTTGAGTAATCCTTCTATTGCCTGCTGCACTGCTGCTTCACTAATTAACCCATCAGGATAAGAAAAAGTTTGCAGGCGGCGAATTATTGCCATTGCGTCGCCAATGTGTCCTTGGACAGCATCTAAAAATAATTGCAGTGCTTGGGAGCGAGAATCAAATTTCATTCCTTGTATATGCAATATCTCCCTAGCCCACAATGCCAAAACGTCATTAGCTAAGGGGGCTAACTGTATAGTTTCTAGCGGATAGTTTGTCTCATCTGGATGATGGCTGATTTCAGCTATGGTTGCTACCAAGACGTAGCTGACATGAGTTTGTACATTGATTTCTCGTCTGAATGTGGCTTCCCACAAACCATTGCGATCCCAAGAGCGAATGTGCGGAAAACCCTGCAAAATCAGCACTACCCGCTTATTTAAACCAATAGCCATAATTTGGAGCAAATTGAGCAAAATTTCAAATGCTTGCCATAACTGCTTTTGGTTCAGGGAACGCAATGACTTAAGTTTACCTTCTGGATGAAAGACAAAAAACTCATTGCCAAAGTTGCTTACCCAGTCTTGAATTTGTGCTGCTTCCCAGTTTTGGCTAATTGTCTCTGTTAGCAGGAGGATAAATCGCTCTCCATCTGTAGCGCGGATGCAGTCTATCTCCAAGACGATCGCACCAACTTCTTGAGCAGCCCCTCGCACTAAAGTTCGTCGCCCACTACCAGGTACGCCAGTAATTAGCAAGTCTCCATCTTGGGCTAGTACTTCGACAATTCGCTGAAATTCTAGCGATCGCCCAACTAATTGTAAAGGAGTAGACAAATCCAAATTCACCTAGTTTTTGCCCTTGGTTTTAATCCCCACTTAATGGCAAGCATACTCACTTGCATGACTACTGAGCAAGCATTGAAAGTAATTATGATAATAGTCAATTTTTATTAGTGCTTATTTGTATTTAGCACTTACTCTTAGTGCTAAAACTTATTTAACACTAAATTAAGGAATATGTATGGTACAGGCAGCATCTCCCATTGCACCCCAAGAAAAGCAATTCACCGTTTGGCATACTTTGGAAATTTCTGAAATGATCGCTCGCTTGGATAGTGATGCTGAGAATGGTTTGAGTAGTGCAGTAGCCAAACACTTATTGACAAAAGTGGGGGCAAACGAACTCACAGGCAAGAAAAGCAAACCTTGGTGGTTAAAATTTTTACTGCAATTTAACCAACCACTGCTGATTATTTTGTTGTGTGCGGGTTTAGTAAAGGCGCTAACTGGCAGCTTGGTGAATGCTGGTGTCATCTGGGGAGTGACTACCACCAACGCCATCATTGGATTTATTCAAGAATCAAAAGCCGAAAGTGCGATCGCTGCCCTCGCCAAAGCAATTACCACAGAAGCAACCGTCATCCGTGATGGTCAAAAATTACGCATTGCTTCTGGTGAGTTAGTGCCTGGAGATATTGTTTTATTAACTTCTGGTGATAAAGTCCCAGCAGATTTACGGTTAATTCAAGTTAAAAATCTACAAATAGATGAATCTGCCCTGACTGGTGAATCTCTAGCAGTAGAAAAGAATACTCAAACTTTAAAACCAGATATTGCTCTAGCCGAGCGCAAAAACATGGCTTATGCGGGTGGCTTCGTTACCTTTGGGCAAGGTACTGGTGTTGTAGTTGCCACAGGGAACACCACAGAAACAGGGCGGATTTCTCAGTTAATGGAGCAACACACAGATATTTCTACTCCCTTAACTAGAAAATTCAATAAATTCAGCCAGAATTGGCTATATATGGTGTTAGGATTAGCAGCCCTCTGCTTCGTGGTGGGATTAAGCTTTCGAGGTTTTCAAGAAGCTTTAGAAGCAGCAGTTGCTTTAACAGTCAGTGCAATTCCTGAAGGATTACCAGCAGTAGTGACAGTCACCCTAGCCATAGGTGTTTCCCGGATGGCACGACGCAACGCTATTATCCGCAAATTACCAGCCGTGGAAACCTTGGGGAGTGCAACTGTTGTTTGCTCTGATAAAACTGGGACTTTGACAGAAAACCAGATGACAGTACAGGCAATTTATGCCGGGGGATATCAATATACTCTCACTGGTATCGGTTACACACCGGAAGGCGAAATCCTGATAGATGACAAACCCGTGAACCTCAACAGCCATAAAGGTTTGCAAGAATGTTTAATCGCAGGCTTGTTGTGTAACGATTCCCATTTAGAAAAGAAGAATGGTAGGTGGGTAGTAATGGGAGATCCCACAGAAGGCGCATTAATTGCATCAGCAAATAAAGCAGGTTTTAGTCAGCCTACCTTAGTTAAGCAAATGCTAAAGGTAGATGCGATTCCCTTTGAATCAGACTTTCAATACATGGCGACTTTGCACGCCACACCCCAAGGTAAGACTATTTATGTCAAGGGTTCAGTCGAGGCAATTCTCCAGCGCTGCACCCTGATGTTGAACACTGATGGACAACCCCGCCCGTTGGATTGTGTAGAAACATTACGGCAAAGCAGCGTCGAGCGGGAAGTCAATATTATGGCACGGCAAGGCTTGCGGGTATTAGCTTTAGCGAAGAAAGTAGTACCTGATGGGCAAAATACACTAGATCATCCAGATATTGATACCGGGTTAATTTTCATCGGCTTGCAGGGAATGATCGATCCGCCGCGTGAGAGTGCCATTAAGGCAGTACAAGCCTGTCAGGAAGCGGGAATTGAGGTCAAAATGATCACTGGCGATCATGCTATCACAGCGCAGGCGATCGCCCGCCGCATGGGCATCAACAAAAATGGTTCAGTTCTGGCTTTCACAGGTGCAGAACTAGCAAAAATGGATCAAACAGAACTTGCCCAAGTTGCCCAAGAAGGTGTAGTCTTTGCCCGTGTCGCCCCAGAACAAAAGCTACGTTTAGTCGAAGCTTTGCAATCAAAAGGTGAAATCGTTGCTATGACAGGAGATGGTGTCAACGATGCACCAGCCTTAAAACAAGCAGATATTGGGATTGCGATGGGTGGTGCTGGTACAGAAGTTGCCAAAGAAGCCGCAGATATGCTGCTTACCGATGATAATTTTGCCTCCATTGAAGCTGCTATAGAAGAAGGACGGGCAGTTTATAAAAATCTGCTCAAAGCAATTTGCTTTATTTTGCCTGTCAATGGTGGTGAATCAATGACAATTTTAATTAGCACATTGTTAGCCAGAGATTTACCAATTTTATCTTTACAAGTTCTGTGGCTCAATATGCTCAATTCTATTACTATGACAGTGCCTTTAGCCTTTGAGCCAAAGGCGCAAAACATCATGCAACAATCACCCCGTCATCCTAATGAACCATTAATTTCAGGAAGTCGGTTACAACGAATCTTAGCAATTTCTCTATTTAATTGGGTTGTCATATTTGGAGTATTTGAATATATCCGCCAAACTACAGGTAATATTGATTTAGCCAGAACAATGGCGATTAACGCTCTCATTGCCGGACGGATATTCTATTTATTGAGTATTAGTCAATTAATCCCGAATTTGATTGCCAAGATGGACGGCACAATTAAAGAGAACGTTGATATTCCTGCTATTGGCTTTGGGATTTTAGGGGCAATTGTTTTGCAAATTATTTTTGCTCATGTGCCATTAATTAATGAAGTTTTTGAAACAGCACCATTAAACTTGCAGCAGTGGCTATTTTGTTTAGCAGTTGGTTCACCAATGATTTTGTGGGCTACAGTAGTAAATCGTTTTGATCCGCCAAATTAAATACAGCCAAAAACGAACCGCAGAGAACGCAGAGAACGCAGAGTTATGAGAGGTTTTTTTCTCTCTGTGTACTCTGCGCCTCTGTGGTAGCCTGCGGTAAGCCGCTTTGCGTCTACGTTAAAAAAATTGACACTAATCGATCTGCTTTGATTCTCGACTCAAAGGTAAAATACCACTCATCTGTTCTAGATTTAACACTGTGGCTAAATCTGTTTCACTCATCAATCCGCGTTCTAAAACAATTTGCCGTAAAGATTTACCAGTTTCTAAAGATTCTTTGGCGACAGCTGCGGCATTTAAATAACCGATGTGGGTATTTAGTGCGGTTACTAAGGCTAAACTACCTTCTGCATAAGCTAAACAACGTTCCTGGTTTGCTGTGATTCCTTCAATGCAACGTTCTGTAAGGACAGCGATGGTATTGCCGAGAATTTCGATGCTGTGAATCAAGTTATAGGCAATCAACGGCATCATCACATTTAATTCTAATTGTCCGGCTTGGGCGGCTAAAGCGATCGCACTGTCGTAACCCATCACCTGAAAACACACCATTGATGTCATCTCTGCCATCACGGGGTTATATTTCCCTGGCATAATTGAGGAACCGGGTTGCACTGGAGGGAGTTGAATTTCTTTCAAGCCTGTTTTTGGCCCCGAATCCATCAGTCGCAAGTCGTGAGATATTTTGACTAAATCCTGCGCTAAGTTGCGTAAAGCACCGGAAACATTTACAAATGGGGCCATACTCTGCATAGCTGCCATAAGATGCGGTGCAGGTTCTAAAGGAGTATCAATCAATTCTGAAAGAACTTCTACCACACGGGCGCGATATAGAGGATGAGTATTTAACCCGGTTCCCGCTGCACTACCTCCTAAACCCAGCACCATCAAATCCCCAGAGGCGGTGTAAATCCGGTTTTGATGTTCTGTGAGGATTTGTGCCCAAGCCCGAAAATTTTCACCCAAACGCACGGGTACAGCGTCCTGTAAGTGGGTTCTGCCAGATTTGACAATATCTTGGAATTCTACAGCCTTGTTTTCTAAGGATGCGATCGCACCATCTATTGCTGGGTGTAATGTCTTGGATAATGCCAATAATCCACCAATGCGAATTGCGGTAGGAATCACATCATTGGTAGACTGCCCATAATTAACGTGGTCATTAGGACTAACACGTTTATAATCGCCCTTTTCCTCACCAAGAATTTCTAAGGCGCGATTTGCCAAAACTTCGTTGATATTCATGTGGTGAGATGTTCCAGCACCCGCCTGATAAACATCGACAACAAATTGATCTCGGAACTTCCCAGCCAGGATTTCATCAGTTGCTTGGACAATCGCCTGACTAATATCTTGGGGAATGCAATTTAGTTCTCCATTCACAATTGCTGTAGCTTTTTTAATTATCAATCCAGCATCTACGTAAGTATGCAAAGGTTTGATACCACTAATTGGGAAGTTTTCGATTGCCCGAAGTGTTTGAATGCCGTAATAAACGCTACTAGCAATTTGGCGATCGCCCATCGAATCTCGTTCGATGCGAAAATCTATATTTTCAGTCATAGTATTGTTTGGATGATCTTTAAAGTACAGATCATGCCATGCAAATGATACTCAGGCCCTTTTTACTATGTCCAATCCTTCAGCACCAATTCGGGAATTGTCGTGGCTAGGGAATTTCCTTGGCGTACAAAAAATCTTTTTTTAGCTACGATACAAAACTAACAAATAGCACGAAGCGAAGTCAAAAGTCTTATTAAATAGGCTTTTTAGCGTTTTTAAGTGGTTGCTCCATCACGTTGTAATGTACCATCCAATACAATTAAGTACAGAAAAATACTGAAATAAAAAGGGACAGGCAAAGTCACTTCTCCCTCCGACTATTCAATGTATCTTTACTTAATTAAAGGATAATGTCGCTTCCAGCATTTCCTACCGCTACAAATAGTGCTGGCGCTCCTGCAATCTGAATTTCAAATTCAGCAGCAAGATCGAAATCGAGGTTACCTCGAAGAATGCCTCCGCTATAACTGAGATGACCGAGGCCGTTGCCACCGAAAGTGAAGGCTTGGTTGCCTGCTAAAAATGGGTTAGCGTCAATGGTAGATAAATCGATTTGATCGCCTAATCCAAAACCGTTGCCAACGAAACCACTGATCACATCGCGCAGTACACCAGGTTGACTGTCTGAAATCAAGTCGAAATCGAACACATCGTTACCCAATCCGCCGATGAGACTGTCAGTTCCGGCACCACCTCTGAGAATGTCGTTGCCCAACCCACCAAAAATAGTATCGTTACCACCCAACCCAGAGAGTATATTATTGCCACTGTTGCCGTTGATGACATTGTTGCTGGCGTTACCTGTGCCGTTAATTGCTGCTAACCCTGTCAAAGTTAAGTTTTCCAAGTTAGCACTCAGGGTGTAGCTGACTGAAGCTTGTACAGTGTCTATGCCGCCCAAAGCATCACCAAATTGTTCAGATGCGATATCAAATATGTTGTCTACGATGTAGGTGTCATTGTTGTCACCCCCATCCAGGTTGTCGGCACCTGTACCCCCATTGAGGACATCATTGCCATTACCACCTCTGAGGATGTCGTTCCCGCCATTGCCGTTCAAGTTATCGTTACCACCCAACCCAGAGAGTACATTGTTAGCATTGTTGCCGTTGATGACGTTGTTCTTGGCGTTACCTGTGCCGTTAATTGCTGCTACCCCTGTCAAATTCAGGTTTTCTAGGTTAGTACTCAGGGTGTAACTGACTGAAGCCTCTACCGTATCTACGCCGCCCAAAGCATCACCAAATACTTCGGATGCTACATCAAGTGCGTTGTCTACGATGTAGGTGTCATTGCCATCGCCACCATCTAGGTTGTCTACACCTGTACCCCCAAAAAGGAAATCATTGCCGCTACCACCTCTGAGGATATCGCTGCCACTACCGCCTCTGAGTTCATCGTTGCCAGCGCCTCCATTGAGTTGATCGTTACCATCCAACCCGAAAAGTTTATCGTTACCACCCAACCCAGAGAGTATATTATTGCCACTGTTGCCGTTGATGACATTATCCTTGGCGTTACCTGTACCGTTAATTGCTGCTACCCCTGTCAAATTCAGGTTTTCTAGGTTAGTACTCAGGGTGTAACTGACTGAAGCCTCTACCGTATCTACGCCGCCCAAAGCATCACCAAATACTTCGGATGCTACATCAAGTGTGTTGTCTACGATGTAGGTGTCATTGCCATCGCCACCATCTAGGTTGTCTACACCTGTACCCCCAAAAAGGAAATCATTGCCGCTACCGCCTCTGAGGATATCGCTGCCACTACCGCCTCTGAGTTCATCGTTGCCAGCGCCTCCATTGAGTTGATCGTTACCATCCAACCCGAAAAGTTTATCGTTACCATCCAACCCAGAGAGTATATTATTGCCACTGTTGCCGTTGATGACATTATCCTTGGCGTTACCTGTGCCGTTAATTGCTGCTACCCCTGTCAAATTCAGGTTTTCTAAGTTAGTACTCAGGGTGTAACTGACTGAAGCCTCTACCGTATCTACGCCGCCCAAAGCATCACCAAATACTTCGGATGCTACATCAAGTGTGTTGTCTACGATGTAGGTGTCATTGCCATCGCCACCATCTAGGTTGTCTACACCTGTACCCCCAAAAAGGAAATCATTGCCGCTACCGCCTCTGAGGATATCGCTGCCACTACCGCCTCTGAGTTCATCGTTGCCAGCGCCTCCATTGAGTGTATCGTTCCCATTACCGCCTCTGAGAGTGTCGCTGCCACCTAAACCGCTCAGGATATCGTTTCCATCGAAGCCGTCCAGGATATCGTTGCCTGCGGTTCCAATGAGTATATCGTTAAAATTGGTACCTGCCATAATGAGCTTCTCCTTAAATTAGAGGATGTTTGAAAATTATTAGAGGAATCGTTCAAGCTAGTCTTTACAAAAATTCGTGTATTTTTACACGAATTTTAGCTACGTATAGCGTCTCGTAGACAGCATTACTAGGCTTTTCACGATTCATCGCATCATTGCGACTTGCACAAATGTTTTATCTGTCTCAGGGAAATCCCTGAGCAGTATTTTGTTCGAGAAAATTACTGATAGTAGAATGACAAAACTTTTTTACGAAAACAATACGACGATCGCCGTAGTTAATTGTGAAGCAGTAATCATCTACCTATAAAAAGCCGTGAAAAATTTGTCACAAAATGATTTGCAGAGGATTCTGCTTTTTTTGCGATCGCTTTACGCACCTTGCAGTATTGATAAATTTCCCATACAAATACTGACAGCTTTACCAAAGTTAGTAGGTGCAGAAACATTTGCAATAGGCAGTTTCAACATTCGGGGTACACCCTTCTTGCCCAGGTTCTACACGTTTCCCCATCCTGAAGTAGGCATGGCTGCGGAATCATTCACATCTCAACGTCAAAAATTTTTTACTCATCCAGTTGCAAAACGTTATGTCAAAACACTGGATGGACAAGCACTAGCAATTTCAGATTTTTTTAGTGAGCCAGAGTTTCAACGCAGAGAAGCTTTTTATGCTTTTTTTCAGTCCCTTGGGTTGAAGGATCAGATGGCGATTCACTTTGAGCTTCCTTCCATAGGGAATGCCGATCAGTTTCATCAAGGACAAGACCACTTAGTTGTATCAATCAACCGCGATCGCCGGAACTTCACTGAGCGCGATCGCTTAATTCTGAATTTAATTCGTCCGCAGTTAGAGCAGGCATATCAGAACATTGCCGCATTTACTCAAGTACAGGAACAACTTAGCCAGCTAAATCAGGCAACCGAACAAGTAGGTTTAATTGCTCTATTTCTTGACGGCAAAGTGGAGTGGATAAGCCAAAAAGCTGGAGACTTACTACATAAATATTGCCCACTATCAAAGCTGCCAAACTCGCTACCTGACATCCTTCAAAGATGGATAAATCATCAAATATCTTTACTAAAACAGTCAACCGAGATTCCTTCTCCTGTGCGTCTACTTCACCTGGAATACAATGGAACTCAGCTGACGGTGAGACTGAATTATCATGCAGCACTTGAACGGGTTTACCTGCTGTTGGAAGAAATTCAACCTCATGTGTTTTCAGTTAAATACTTAGAAATGCTGGGGTTAACCAAACGGGAAGCTGAGGTGCTATTTTGGGTAGCGAGAGATCCGAGTACCCATGAAATTTCCAAGCAGTTGGGAATGAGCGATCGTACAGTTAAGAAACATTTGGAAAATGTTTACAAAAAATTTGGTGTTCAAAGCCGCCTTGGTGCGGTCATGTACGCATTACAGAAGTTGAGTATTGTCAATCTTTAAATATCGATTCAAGTGTAGTTCGTTGTGTCCTAATGTTTGAGAAATATGGTATTTTAGTGTATTTGCCTCAGCAACAAGCAATCTATTTAAAAAATGAACAAGATATATTGCCAGTACCCGATTTAGTCAGTGATTTACATTTGACATTAGGGCAATTATTTGCTTGGTTAAAATTATAGATAATTCCTCAACCCAAATCATGACTTTACCCAACTGGATTACTTTTTCTCGCCTTCTGGCTGTACCATTTCTGCTTTACGGCTTATATAATCCCACAGATCAAGCTAAGTGGATATGTTTGGCGATTTTTCTTGTCGCCGCATTGACTGATTGGTTAGACGGTTATTTAGCGCGGAAACTCAACCAAGTTAGTGATTTAGGTAAGTTTCTTGACCCGTTAGTGGATAAATTTCTCGTACTTGCACCGTTAATGGTGTTGATTGAACTGGGAAAAGTGCCAGCTTGGGGAGTGTTTTTGATTTTAGCGCGGGAATTAGCGATCGCTGGTTGGCGGGTAAGTCAAAAGACGATTACAGGGGCGAATATTTGGGGTAAACTCAAAACTGTTAGTCAAATAGTTGCGATCGCACTTTTAATTGCACCTCTGGGTGAAGTGTGGCAAACTCCCTCTCTGATTGCCTTTTGGATTTCTGTCGCCCTGACTTTAATATCTGGAGGTCTTTATCTTTTGCCCCAAAAAGCTAGCACTGCTGATTGATACATCTACTGTATCGTCCCTGTATATCTGAGATTTTCCCAGATAATCATGACAAAATATTTGTAGTTAGGTAAGAAATTTCTAACAGTGCCCAAGAAAATTCGGGAACTAAAAGCAATGCTCCTTAAAGCTGGATTTACTTATAGAAGCGGCAAAGGCAGTCATACAGTATGGAGCCATCCTTTGCTACTTTACAGCCTCACTTTGTCTGGCAAAGACGGAGCAGATGCAGATCGTTACCAGGAAAAAGATGTTAGAAATGCGCTTATAGAAATAAAACTACCGGAGGAAGAAGAAGACAAAGGAGAACAGGAATGAAACCACAATATAGTATTGTAATTCAGTGGTCGATGGAAGATAAAAAGTACATTGTCAGCCTACCTGAGTTTGGCCCCTATGCACACACTCATGGAAATACCTACGCGGATGCTCTCAATAATGGTGAGGAAGTGCTGGAACTTTTGATTGAAGATTACCAAGCACAAGGAAAACCACTACCAGAGCCTTTGACTGCAAACGTTTCTTTTCGGTTTGTGCAATCCTCACCCTAATTATATGAACACTCAGTAATTTCAAAAATAATTCAACAGAATTTTATAGGAGTTCTGAGGTATAGTTCTTATTCTTAACTCCAAACTTCTAAGTTTTTTCATGCCATCCAAAACCTTACCACCGCCTTTGAAACCTGGAGACTTACTACGAGTAATTGCCCCTAGTGGTGCTTTGCGAGAATTTGAGGCATTTGAACGGAGTATAGAAATTTGGCGATCGCGTGGTTATCGAGTAGAAGTCAGTCCTCAGATAGATGACAAATGGGGTTATCTCGCTGGAACAGATGAAAACCGCCGTCAGCAATTAGCCACAGCATGGCAAGATCCTGATTGTCGCGGTATTCTCTGTGCCAGAGGCGGTTTTGGCAGCACCCGCATTTTAGAAGATTGGAATTGGCAAGCAAACTCAGCGTTTCCAAAGTGGCTCATAGGCTTTTCTGATATCACAGCCCTGTTATGGAGCCTTTATACAGTAGGCATTTCCGGTGTTCACGCTCCCGTGCTGACGACCTTGTTAGATGAGCCAGATTGGTCAATTGAGCGATTATTCGATTCGGTAGAGGGTCGCCCTCTCGCTCCTCTCAAAGGTTGCGGGTGGGGTGGTGGGGTTGTTAATGGCATTTTATTGCCAGGTAATCTCACGGTTGCGACTAACCTTTTAGCTACATCAATCCTGCCACATCTGGATGGTGTAATTCTGGCGTTAGAAGACGTTACAGAAGCACCCTATCGCATCGATAGGATGCTAACGCAGTGGCGTTTGAGCGGTGCTTTGTCACAAGTCTGCGGTATTGCTTTGGGCGGTTTTACTCGCTGCGAAGCGCCGCCAACTGTATCTAGCTTTAGTGTAGAAGAAGTATTGCGCGATCGCTTGGGTGATTTGGGTATTCCTGTTGTCTCTGATTTACCTTTTGGTCATAATAGCCCCAATGCAGCTTTACCAGTGGGTGTAGAGGTAACTTTAGATGGGGATGCGGGGATATTAGCGATCGCGCATCCATATTAAGTTAAAATCAGATTCGCTTCTGGTTAAGTGTTTTAAAATCTCAAAGTAAATGACTATATCAGAGGTTTATTTTGGTAGCATTTCCATATAAAAAACTATAGATAGTGTAAAGTATTACATGTTTGAACGCTTGCGGTGATTATTCAAGGAAAATGTGATTTATGGATAAAAACTTAATAATTGATGTTGGTGTTCACACAGGCGAGGATACAGAGTTTTACTTAAAAAAAGGCTTTCGAGTTGTTGGTATTGAGGCTCATCCTGAGCTTTACGAAGCTACAAAAAAGCGACTAAATTTATATATAGAAAATGGTCAACTTACCCTTCTAAATATTGCTGTATCACCGAAAGATGAGCCAGTCACTTTTTACGCCAACTTGGAGAGAAGCTTTTGGGGTACAACTTCACCAGATTGGGCTATTCGAAACGAAAGCTCTTTTGATGCGCCTTCCATCGAGATGGTTGTAGAAGGGCGGAGATTTGAAAGTATTTTGGAGGAATTTGGCATTCCCTACTATATCAAAGTAGATATTGAAGGTGCTGATTTATTATGCATACAGGCATTACGGCACTTTGATAATAAACCACAGTTCCTGTCTATAGAATCAACCAAGACTTCTTGGAAGGAACTGCTGGAAGAATTTGCGCTGTTAAAAGAACTTGGTTATCACAAATTCAAAGCCATCAGTCAGGGACACGTACCTAAACAATTCTGTCCTTCACCAGCAAAAGAAGGTCAGTATATCACACATCAATTTGAATATGGTGCTAGCGGGCTTTTTGGAGAAGAAACCCCAGGTAGTTGGCTTTCTGAGAGTGAAGTAATCAAGGTCTATAAAGGCATTTTTTTGACTTATAAAATAATCGGAGTGAATGGGATTATCTATCGATTTCCTGTGGGGAAAATGTTACTAAACAGGCTAAATATCAAAGAACCTTGGTACGATACTCATGTTAGTTTATAAACACAGTAGTTTTTATCTTTACACATAAAACTACTGTGGGGCTTGAGTTAAACTGAATCCCATTTCCGGTAGCAACGAGCTGTGCAGTAATAAGGGTGAAAAATTTCTAAGAAATTACTCTGAAGCGTTCTGTAGAAAGTTTCTACTATTTGAGGATCATCAACGTGAAAAGGATAATCTTGATTAAAGCCTTTAAAAAAATACCAGTTCAAGATTGTTTTACCACCAGGTGTCAGTGCTTCATGAAACTTTAGTAACTGTTTGGTGGGGTCTGACAAATGTTCTAAAACATCAAAAGAAATGATGGTATCAAAAGTCTCTTTTTCAGGCATTTCTAAGCAAAAACTTATTTTGTGGCTCAAACCCATCTGTTCAGCTCGATAACGCACAAAATCATTATGAATAGGATTCAGATCACAAAATATTACTTGCTCAACCTGTGGACAAAGGGCAGCATTAATTGCATGAGTACCAATTCCACCGCCAAAATCTAACACCCGACCTTGGGCATGATCTACAATCAAATGTAATGTATTTTCAATATTTTGACTTTGTTCTAGATGCCAAGCTCCCAACTCAAATAAATAAACCTCTCCCACCTGGTCACGATAAAAATCCGTTGCTGTATCCCAATCAAAATCTTTATGGCCTAACTCGGCCATTTGTTCTTGTCCTACCGCTAACTTGCTTTCTAGTGTTTCTACATCCAAATGCAAAAATTTCTGTAAATGTTGTTTTAAGTTAAATGAATTTTGCCAATAATCACTTAAGAAAGCTGGAGCAGGATACTTAACCATGTATTTAACTATTTTCATTAATTCGATACATTATATTTTAAACTGAATCAAACTTTTATACTTACTTTTTTTCACAACCTAAATTTTCATAGGGAGCAATGCGATTTTGTGAGGTCGGACAACAAAAGTGCGATGCCTGCGGCGGGCGTAGCCATCGCTAAAAATTATATTCAAGTACGGGGTGATTTTATTTACAAACAAAATACTGTTTTGCACGAGAATTCATCTTGATGAGATATCTCAAAAAGTTCTACTTCTCCATCATTACATCTTGGGCACTACCAAACTTTACTCGCAGTCTCTTAACAATACTCCGGACAGTCTTGAGTTGAGCAATTAGACAAGAAAGCTATCGATCCATTAGGGTGCTGATTAGAAGAAACGAAAACTAAAACTAAAATTTATTTCATTATTTTTTCATTATTTTTTCATTATTTCTATACTGTGAGCATCGCCCTTACATTTACAAGCGCTCACGTAGTGAATGCACCAAAGGAAATTTAAGTTATTGGGAATGATGCTAAATTAATTTTGTATAAATCCTTTGTTTTCTGATAAAATCTAGGTTTTCGCTGAAGGATCTTTTACATTTATCACATTTGAATTGTCGTCTATTAATTTCTAAAAATACTGGTTTTTCTCCAATGGTAAAACTGAAGAACGCTATATGAGAAAAATTAGCGAAGAACTTGGGGGTATTGGCAAATTACAACGGATATAACAAAGTTACCTGATAATTCTACTTGGTATAAACGTCTGTAATGTTTATGGAGCATAGCTTAGAGATTTTCTTAGTGTCATTCGATCATATCCACTTTTTGGTTGCGAAAAAACTTAAGGGAAAATAGAAAATCCGACCAAGTATTCTGGATAAAACTTGAGTAAATGCGTGTTGTCAACCCAGTACGACAAATAATTTGTTATTCTACACCTTCCTTAATTATCTTTTAGTAGAGAAACTACTAAAGTAAAAATATAATCGGAAAGTTCTATTTTTTGATTACTCTTGGGATAAGGTTCAGCCTTAATAAACTCTATTAAATAATTATCAATTTTTTTGATAGCTAAATCCTTCCGGCTTGCATTGTAAATCAAATTTGATTTTCCCAAATCTTTCTTATCTACTAAAATTTTAACAATAATTTGTATTTGTCCTGCCCAGAAACAATTTAGATCGGAAGGACATCTTGAATCTTCTGTTACGTCTAGTAAAGTTAGTTCAACCTCTCCAGAGTTTATACTAGCAATTTCACTAATTTTCAATTGAAACTGCTCTCCAAAATCAGCACTAACCATTTTATGTCGTGTTTCATTATAAAATGTATGAGTTAAAAAAAGATTTGTATTTAATTTTTCTGGTACATATACTACTAAGGCATGATTATTAGCCAAAATCACACTAATAAAGAGAATAAAAATCAAACTCAAGACAATCAAAAGTTTTGATTTGAATTTTGTCGATTTAAAGGTCATTTTTTACAATTGAAGGAAAGCTAAGTTTTTCCAGAAAATCTCAAGACTCTGAACTCCATCAATCGCGGAACTCCAAAGTGTTGCGTCACAAACAAATATGTTAGCCGCACGGGATGCACTTGGTGAAATCTAAGAATATTTTGTAATTGCATGAAGTCGAGGTTCATTATTGAGTAGGGGCAGGAAATGCTCCTTTACCCCTACGCCTTACCTATAAGTCTGGGGGCAGACTAGTATCCTCAACAATTCCATTGAGCGAAGCCCCAAAACAATCAGCATTAGGCCCCATGCCAAACTTAGCGAAGACTGTCCAAACAGCCCTTCTTACATTAGCGTGTTCGTCATTGGTTAAGCGTCCCTTCGTAAGCAAGTCATTGAGTGCGCAGAGTATTGCGTCACGTTCATCTAGAAAACTGGGATTAGAGGGAGACAGTTTTAAGGCATCAACGACCATTTGCCAGCTAATCTGATGACCGCGCTCTTGCGATCCTAATGCCTGCCCAATCTGGCGGTTCATCTCCATTAATGTGGCGCACCAAATCTCACCGATATTATGTTCTTCGTTGTAGCGATCTTTCCCAAGTTTGCCAAAGCGATCGCGAAAGTTGCGTTCGTAGGGCAAGCCACGGATACCTCTTGGATTATCAGTCACCCAATCGCCTATGACAACTTTCTCAACTGGCTTACCGAAATTTTGAATCGTCAGAGCAAAATAGTCACCCCAGCCTTCACCCATTCCCCGACTTTGAGGCTGTTGGAGTCCTCGTGGACTATTCATTCGACCACCGACTAAACGGTTAGTCACGCCATGAGCAAATTCATGGAAGACTACATCTGCATCAAAAGCAGTATGCCGCCGAGTAGGAACTACCAACCCCATGTTCATAATGGCTTTTCGCCCATCTGGCAGAGTTAACATATTCGCTGTCCCAGGAACCGGATTACGAAAGGCGCGAGCATCCACCGGATCGCCAGCAGTTCCTTGCCCTGTAAAATTTATCTGTTGAAAATTACCGACTGCTTCATTGAAGCCCAACAGGTAGAAGAAATCGTGCATATAGTTGCAGAAATAGAAGATGTTTAATATCTTCTGTTCATCTCCATTAGGGTCGTTAGGATTGAACACGACATTACCATTTTGCTCTTGCCCTTCAAGTTTCTGAATTTCACGTTCTTGTCGTCCTGGAAATATAACCTCCCAAAGAGCTGCGATCGTATTATTGCCAACGGACTGGTTGTTAATACACCAGTCACCAGGGAATTGAGGAGGCAGAGGTTGGGCGACTGGAACAGGATACTCATTCAAGTCTCTGGGAAAACGAATCATTCTTCGTGGGGTAGTCCTGGGATTTTCTGTATAAACATTGCCCTCCACAACCGTTCTCATTAAGCTTTGACAGTAAAGAATGTCTGGGTTAGATTGATCGGCTGAGATAATAACTTCGTATTGATCTTGATAATCTGGCAGAGTAATCTGCACGTACCATCCGAGGCGTGTCTCAGGATTTTGATAAAAAAGAACCAGATGAGCGGAAATCAAGTCAGCAAAAGGCCCTTTATCCAAGACTGTCGGTTGACTCGGCATGGGAAAAGTAACTAGCACTCGCGGGTTGTAATCGGACAAGTCCACGCTGATAGGGGTTATTGGCTGTCCCCAACCGTCTCTCATCTCCTCAGTTTCATTGGGGTTAGCGATATACGCAGCAGCAGATGTTACGGCTTGGGTAACATCAATTTGCGGCGCAATATTAATCCCAGTTGGGAGATTGACGTTATTTCCGACGACTTCATTAATCTCCTGGTTAGGAGAAAAGCGAACGGTACGAACCATCTGAAAGACGGGAATACCACGATAGGTTTGTTGTAAGTGAACGGCGCGACTATCAGCACTAGTTGTTTCAATGGTCGGGTCTGGGACAAATTCTACTGGTTCGCTGGGAGCAAATCCGAAAGCAGCACTTGTCTGGCTGACAAAGTTTAACGCTCGATCAATCAGCGATCCATCTGTGCTTGGGGCATTGTTTGAAACGAGAGTGTTGGGCGTACCTGTGAGCGAATTCAAATAAGCGACACTAACAGTATGTTCTCCAGGCAACTCATTAGAAACAAATGACGCATTTCGGCTGAGTTCATCAATACGGCTTGGAGTCGCACGATTTGTGCTGAAGTTACGACGGTCAATAGAATGTACCATTGTGCATACCTAACCTTTTTGTAATGAGAAAGCGGAAGTTAAAGAACAAGGAAAAAACTAGGTTTTAATAACCTTCTATGGGCTGATCCCAAATTAAGCATTTGCTGTCACCCATGCAGCAGCACCAACTACGCGGGCAATATCAGCCGCATAGTCAAAATCCACAAACTTATCTTCCTTTCGGTGATAGTTGACGTTGGGTTCAGCTTCGGGTGATGTTAGATCGGGACCTACGAAAAAGTCCTCAGACGTAATGCAAGCTGCGTAGCCCCGTTGATGGAAACTTGCATGATCGCTCCTACCCTCGGCAGGGTCGGGTTGGGTATAGATTTGAGGATGTTCTAGTCTGGGAGAAAGAACAGAAACTAGCCGTTCAAGACGCTGGGCGAGAACGAGCGATCGCTGCTGCACGTCGGCGCATTTGGCATAACCAACGTGAACTTCAAAGGAACGAGGAGCTTCGATGTTATAACCAATCATGTCCATCTGGTACACGCCAACAATGGGAGCAGCGATCGCCGCTTGCGTTCTGGCGTAAGCTTGGCTACCGACTAAGCCATGCTCCTCGGCATTAAAGAGGACAAAGCGAATTGTTCTCTTAGATGGGTTAAGGGAATTAAGCTCTTTGATCACCTCGGCAAGCCCTAAGACAGCAGCAACTCCACTTGCATCATCATCGGCACCGGGGGCAGGATCATTTTTGGCATCGTAAGGCCTATCGCTGGCAGCAGTAGAATCTAAATGGGCAGTGACCAGAACTATCTCCTGTGATTGACTGCCTTGAATTTCTGCCTCGACGTTGTATAACTCCCGTCCTTCGTGGACAAACTGATTCATTCTGACACTAAAAATATCTCCCCCAATGCTTTTTAGGTCTTGTGCTAATGCTTCTGTAACCAACGGCATATCTGGACTGTGAATATGTCGGCTTTTGATAATTCTTTGCTGCTCATCGAGAGGTTTGATCCCTGCATACCTTTCCACATGGCTGCGAATTTTGTCGGGTGTAATGGCTTTAAATTTGTCTAATTCAGCCTGATTTAAGGATGGCTCAGTGGTAGGGGAGGTTAAAAAGCCAGCAGTTCTTGCATTATTACCTTCTCCAAATGGTTCGAGCAAACTAAGATCGGGCAGCAGTTTCAGATTATGTCCGTGTTGGGCGTTCTCAAAATGATAGTCCTCTACTGAGTGATCTGATGGTAAGGCAACGAAAAGACCTTCGGTTGAAGAAGCCAAAACCATTTTAGAGGATTCATCATTAGCAAAAAATTCCGTCGATCTTCCTTGTGGGTTGAGAAAGCCAGTGCTTTTTTGAAGATCGTCCCGTAGTAAATAAACTTCTGTAGTCAGGGGATCGTCTTCACTACCCAAGCGATCTACTGCAAATCCCAAATCATCAAGTCTCATCGCCGCTTGGCTTGTGGCGATCGCATAAACCTGATTTCCTTTGTCACCAGTCACATACAAAGGTACAACAGGTAAAGATTTAATGACTTGCTGCCATCCCTGTTCACTGCGATCGCTTGGGACAGTTATGCGAATATACCTTAAATGGCTACCATTGAGCACGTCCCAAACTAGACAAGGATGTGGAACTACACGCCAACCAGCTTGTATTGCATAACTTCGCTCATGACTATCCTCACCAACAAATAGACACTGGTTTGGAGTATTAGAATGGCCTACTTGACGTGCTGTAAACTGAAAGATTTCTGAAGAGTTTTTTGCACCATAAATGATTAGATCAGAATCGAAAAGATCATAAATTTGGCACTTTTCCAGCACTCTCTTTACGTTTTCGGGTTTATCATCGCCGATATTCGATATGATTCCGATGCGACTGTTGCGATCACGCAACTGCCGTAGTATATCAGGCACATAAGGATAAACATCTAAACCTTCAAGGCGATAGGGAAAGGGTGAAATTCTTGGAGATCCAAGAGTACCGCCTATGTCAAAAAAAATAACATTATGGGTGTTTTCACTCATAATTTAACTTCTCAAAATTATTTACAATGCTCTTTATTAAATGAGGCTTTCTGGTAGCAATCGTACAGAAACTTAAGCTAAAAAACTTTTTACTTGCTTTTGATACAAATCATCCACTATGACAAAGATTGTTGTGATTAACGTTCTAAAGTCTATGCTAGTCATGGGGAAGTCTGATTTGAAAAGCTAGTAAATTTCATCTTCTTACTTCTCCTGCCTTTTTTCCTAATTCACATTAGGCGTAAGTGGATACGCACAACTTTGGAGATAGTTAAGCAATGGTTGTATACCTTCAGGTAAGCTCAAGTCATCAAATGAGACATTGCACTCCTCGCCCTCAGCTGTTTCAACAGTAATGTTGTAGTTAAACAAGTCGCGGGCATGTGGCGCGTGATTACTTTTAGCTTTTTGTAGAATGCCACTTTGTTCCACTAAAGACTTTAACTTAGCCGCTTCGTTGCTTGGAAGTAAGTTTGTATCCACTTCACAACCCCTTCTCAAGCCTGCGTATCCTCCTGACTGAACGAACTTAACTTTCATAGTTGAGTAAGCCTCACTTATTGGCTGATTGGCAAGAAAAAGAAGAAGGATGAAAGACAAAAGATATAAAAATAAATGCTTCATACAGGAGAGCGGTCATACACTTTATACTTCACACTTGCTTCTTCTCCTTGCCATCCTCTCAAAGAGAGGGGACATTAAGCTTGCTTGTCATTTTTTCCATTGGAGTGAGGAGTGAATGGCACTAAGTTAAGTCTAAAAGCAAGTAGTGTAATGAGTGTAAGGGTTGCAGAGGGGAAGAAGAGAATTTATCCCTTTGGCTCAAATGCGAATGGCACGCTTAAAAAGCACAACCCTATAGCTGGTTTTTGGGCGTAAGGGTGTAAGGGGTAAGGATGTAAGGGAAAAAACGAAGAACCAAATAATACTTACAAATCAACAACTTCCCTACACCCTTCCCTGGCAAAGATTTCAGCTTTTGTTGATGACATTGGACTCAGATGCTCATGGAGCTTCTTCTTTCTCCCCTGCTTCTTTGCTCTCCTACACCTATGGTGTCTTGACCATTCCATCTGTGTGAGTGCCATTCAAGTGAGCAGCCTTTGGTCTATATTGTGGATGCTGCATTGTCCCACAAGCGCAACGACGACTAGGATACATACCAAAATTGGATAAATCAATGTGAGTCCCAAAAGCTTTTGATCCCAAAACTTCCCGAAATTCAAAGTTTTTCTGTACAAATTTAGCGCAATCGTGATTACCGTCTGTTTGAGCAATTCTAATCATGGCATTAGCCACATCTGCAAAGCTGGCATTAGTGTTTGGGGACTCAATAATAGCACGCAGCACAACTTCACCCAAATATTTCCCAGTTTGGTAGAGAACTTCGGCACTATCTTGCACATAGGGATCTCTGCGTGATGTAAACAAATCTGCCAAAGTGTCGAACACTCCTCCTGTAAATACCTGAGACAAGTCATGTACCTCAGGAGTAACCTCACTGAGTTTTAAGTTATTATCTGCATTTCGCAACCCATTACGTAGGTTAAAAGCCAGTCCAAATTCCTCTGCTAGTTCAGCCAATATATTCTTGTGATGTAAATCTGCTTTCGTCTCCGCGACAATATACTCGACCAAATCCAACTGAGACAGAATCAAAAAGATGGATGTCAAATCACCAAATGACTCGTGTAAAGCTCCTGTTTGTGCTGGCGCATCCCATAAGATCCATTCAGGCTTTAGCGAGTCTAATATTGCATGTCCAGTTTCGTGGGCAACAATATCTAGTGAACGACAAGTAAAAACTTTCGAGGTTAAATTTGAATCTTTAAAGGGAGTGAAATAGAAAAACTTTAAAGCTTTTTCCTCACGGCTATAAAAGGCATTTGCCGTTTCTCCTGCATGAGGATAAACATTGATTGCTTGCTCACCATTATCTTGACTCCACTGCCAATTCAACTTTTTCTTCAATACTCTTTGATAGAAAGTAAGAACTTGACGCACGACAGTATAAGTATGTACCGCGTCGAAAGCTTCCACATTTGCAGCAGGGTCTGGTAAAAAATCTCGATTAACATCCGCAGGAACAGGCACAACACCCTTTATTCTAATTTGGGAGTCACTAGGCCCATCGTTTACTTCGGTGTGAACATAAACAGTTCTTGGCAATTTTAGTTCTGTTACAGAAGGATCTTGCTTCCAAATACGCGTGCGAGAACCAAGTATAGGTGGATTTATTTGTGCAGGCAAGTCAAACATTTTCTCTGCTACAGCGCGAACAGCTCCCTTTTCAGTAGCAAGAGTCTGGAAGTTATCAAATTTGGGCGTGATTGGTTTAGCCGCCGATTCAGTGGTCATAATTATCCCTCTTTATATGGTAATTATGCTTTTTTAAGCATTATCAAGTATCGGTTATGTAGTAGTTTGTGATTAGCTTCAGTTAAGATGTTTAATATCTGTAGAGATACCTAAATCCTAGTTTTATCTATTAAAGTTAGGAGCTAAATAAGTAGTAGAACCCAAACTATTGTTAAGCTCGTAATTGAATTCTCACAGTTAGACAGAAAAACTTTAAGACTGAAAGCTAATCCCATTCATCGAGCAACATTCTGAATTCCCAATAGTTATTAAGTAGACATCCCGAATAATTGATTCTGCGTTGCTCAAAATCCTTAGTAGGGGCGAACGTAATACGGTTCGGATAAGCATTTTTCACAATCGAGTGTGGTCTGGGGAATGGGCTTGCAGGTATTGCGTAAAGGATGTATTCAAAACCAATACCTTTAACCGAACCGTATTGGGGGCGAAGGGTTGTTCGCCTTCATATCATTTCTGGAGATGTCTAATCTTAAAAAATTGGATATTTGATATCTGAATCATGTTTCGATACATAATTTCATTATGATAAGCTCAAAGACTTAATCCTCTAACTAAAGTTAGAGGATAAGTAAGCCAAAGGTATAGTATTGCTGAAAATGATACTAATTAAGACAAACCTTGTCTCTTTATTGGGTAGATTTAGGTAATTTCAATTAGCAAGTTGTCAATACAACAAAATACGGCAATGATAAACTCTTCAATAGAAAACATCTTTCCCTCATTCTAATCACTGGTGACGATTTTCTCTCTCCAGATGAGGATTGTGGGATTTTTCTTTTCAATCATTCGTACACCAGCCTTTTGTAACGAAACATAGCCGTATTTCTCACCAGAATTCTCAAAGCCTTATAAAATCTAGATTCTGGTTTTTCACACTGCATCAACAAATAAACTGCCAAAAATGCCCGAAACATATTCTGGGTAAGGATTATGAAAAGTGCGATGCCTGCGGCGGGCGTAGCCATCGCAGGGCTTGTGAGAAATGCGGGAATAAGTCGCACATCGCGTTTTGTAAAGAAGTTTATACTATTACATTCACTTTTATAGCATTCATATAATCTTGAAAATACTAGTAACTATGTATTGAGCTTGTTCTTTTGTCGAATAACAAATTATTTGTCGTTGTTAACACATTAGTGACGCTCTACAATGCACCCTGCCAAGTTACGCTATATCAAGCATTAGCTCATTATACGCAGTATAAGTCTTTTTTACCTGCCGTTGTTCTAAGGAATGCAAAGTGCTACAACATAGCTGGGATGAAAATTACATCAATTTAAAAGTTTAACGATATTAATTTCATAACACGACAAATAGATTTTTATCCGACATTTGCTATGGGGAGATACTTCCTAGCAAATTTTGTTAAAAAAATAGTACAAGTAATTATAAGTATGGATTTACCACAACCCCTGGAATCCCCCTATGGATTCTGGAAGTCTGCTATTACTGCTGACGCTATCGTTGCTGAAACGATTAATATTCAAGAAGTAGCCTTAGATAGCGAGGATGTTTATTGGATCGAGTCACGACCATCAGAAAAAGGTCGATATGTAATTGTCAGACGAACTGCCAATGGCGAAATTGTCGATATTACTCCAAAGGGTTTCAGTGCTAGAACACTAGTCCACGAATATGGAGGTGGTGCTTTTGTTGTGAAGGACGGAGTTACATATTTCTCAAACTTCAACGATCAACGGATTTATGGACAAACTAATATAGACACCCCCCAGCCATTGACACCTGATGAGAAAAAGCGATACGCAGATGGTGATTACGACGTGGCTCGGAATCGAATTATCTGCATCCAAGAAGATCACACAAATGAACTCGGCGAGCCTGTCAATTCTATTGTTGCGGTTGCGGTTGCTGACAGTAGGAAATTGGAGTCTCTAGTTCAAGGTAATGATTTCTATTCATCTCCTCGACTGACTCATGATGGTAAGCAAATTGCCTGGCTAACCTGGAACCATCCAAATATGCCTTGGGTAGCCACAGAATTGTGGATTGCTAATTGCACAGATGAGGGTAAATTGGAGAACTCACAAAAAGTTGCAGGTGGTTCAGCAGAATCCATATTACAACCAAAGTGGTCGCCGGATGGTGTACTCTACTTCATTTCTGACCGGAGCGGTTACTGGAACCTCTATAAATTTGTGAATGGCAAAGTTGAACCAGTTCTTTTGGATGAGGCTGAGTTCGGTCAGCCTCCTTGGCAGTTTGGAACTTCTACCTATGCATTTGTATCTGCCAACCATATCGTCTGCACTTATGCAAAACGAGGAAGGTGGATACTAGGAATCATTGACCTCTTGACGGGTTTGCTTAAGCCTATCGATACACCGTTTACTTATTTCACAGCTGTTCATGCCACACCAGGAAAGGTTGTGGCTATTGCAGGTTCACCCACTATGACCTCGGCGTTAGTTCAGATTGACTTAAAGACTTACGAAGTTGAAATCCTACGTCGGTCTACTCAAGAAAACCAGCAATGGCAACCTTATTTTTCTACTTCTGAAGCTATTGAGTTCCCCACCGAGAAAGAGTTGACAGCACACGCCTTTTTTTACCCTCCCAAAAATCCTGATTATATTGCACCTGCTGGGAGTTTACCTCCTCTATTAGTGATGTGTCATGGTGGCCCTACAGCAGCATCTGACGATACTTTAAATTTGTCAAAACAATTTTGGACAAGTCGAGGGATCGCAATTCTTGACGTTAACTATGGTGGTAGCACTGGATTCGGTAGAGAGTACCGCGATCGCCTGAAAGGAAAATGGGGAATTATTGATATTGATGACTGTATCAATGCAGCGAAGTATCTCATTCAAAAAAATTTAGTTGATAGCCAACGGATAGCTATAACAGGAGGAAGTGCTGGTGGATATACAACATTAAGCGCCTTAACGTTTCGCAATTTCTTTAAAACAGGAGCCAGTTTTTATGGCGTTAGTGATTTAGAGCTTTTGGTTCGGGATACGCACAAATTTGAGTCGCACTATCTCGAATGGTTAATTGGCCCTTATCCAGATCGACGTGACCTCTATGAAGAACGCTCTCCTGTGCATCATGCTGACAAACTCTCTTCGCCCCTGATATTTTTTCAAGGCAATGAAGATCGAATTGTTCCTCCCAACCAAACGGAGAAAATTGTCGAGGCGTTGCGGGGTAAAAATATTCCTGTAGGTTATTTTCTCTTTGACGGCGAACAGCACGGCTTTCGGCAGGCAGAAAACATCAAGCACGCTCTAGAAGCGGAACTGTATTTCTTCGATCTATGGCTGACAAAATCAGGTTTGCGTTTTTGATTTATTACCGTTTTGGCATAATCCGCATAATAAAGTATGACAAATAAGACTATACAACACCCAGAACGCTGGACTCGCGACTACATCTTCGACATTCTGCGTGAGATAGGCATTCACTACATTTTTGGTGTACCAGGTACAAACGAAATTCCAATTATTGATGGCACATCATATCCAGAAAATGAAGTCCAATACATTGAATGTTTACATGAAAACATCGCCATCGGTGCAGCGATGGGTTCGGCACGGATGAGCGGCAAACCAGGCGTTGTTGTTGTCCACGTTACACCGGGTATCGCTCATAGCATCGGTAATCTTTTCAACGCCTGGCGATCGCATATCCCCTTAGTAATACTTTGTTGCCAGCAGCAAAATGAGTTAGTAACACAAGAGCCACTCTTGGCCTCAAACCTCGTTGATCTGGCACGGCAGTATACGAAATGGGCACATGAGGTTCGGACACCCGAGGAAATTGGGCTGGTTTTACAGCGTGCGTTCAAAGAGGCGATCGCGCCGCCTAACGGTCCAGTGATGGTCGCCATCCCGTGGGAATTTACAATGCGCCACATTGATGCCGAAGATCGTATTCCAGGGATCACACAGATATCACCCCATTTCACTGGTGACTCATCAACAATCCAGCAAGCGGCTTTGCTGCTGGCAGAAGCAAGGAACCCGATTATCATTGCTGGTGATGCAGTTGGCTATGCTAATGCTTGGCCAGAGTTACAGGAACTCGCGGAACTCCTGGGCGCACCAGTACTACTCCAGACCTTCAGTAGCGTGGCGAATTTCCCCAATGATGACTTCCATTGGCAGGGAGAACTCCCTGGTACCCAATTAGGAATGCAGCAAGTATTTCAAGATCATGATGTTGCCTTTTTCTGCGGCTTCGGTCTCCAAGCTCAGATTACAGTCTTCAAGTATTCCGACGGCCCTCTGATTCCCCCCAGTGTTCAGCAGATTTATTTGACGAATAACACCTGGGACATCGGCAAGAACTCTTATAGCCAGGTGGGAATTCTCGGCGATATCAAAACAACACTCCCACTGATCAACAACCTTGTTCGTCAGAACCCCCCAACAGAGGCGGTAAAGCGCAACGAGAATCTGCGACAACTCAATGTTCAGCGACATCAACAGTGGCAACAATATTTGGAACTAGCGCTAACAAAAGATGAGATTTGGGCTGTTGCCATTGCTGACGCGCTCCGCGAGGCGATTCAGGAGCGCGGTCTGGAGAAACAGTTTGTGTACGTCCATGAGGCAGTCTCCGATCCAGCACCGTTCCAGTATTTTCTTCCACTTGGCAATGATGGGGCCGCACCCATTAGCTACTATTGCGTAGCTGGCGGCTCCCTCGGCTGGTCAATGCCTGCTTCTCTGGGAATTAAACTCGAAAGCTTTGGTTGGCAAGGCATCGAGACGCGCCTGGTCGTTAACGCCGTCGGTGACGGCTCATCGCTGTTTTATCCGCAAACTTGGTGGACTGCGGCACACCGCGAACTCGGCATACTCTATATCATTACGAACAATCAGGAATACCAAACACTGCAAAGCGGACTGCAACAGGTAGTCGCTGCATATAGCTCTGCACCTGGCTATGGCTGGAAACCGAAGACTAACGACCCTGAGTATCTGCGAATTGAGAAGCCAAAACTCGACTTTGTAGCTCTGGCGAAGGCCTTCGGTGGTCAAGATGGTGAGATTGTAGAGACTTCTCAGGACGTTAGTTCTGCTGTACGGCGCGGCATCGATTATGTATTGGAGAACCGGCGCTCGTATATCCTCGATGTACGAACTGCCAAAGACACGCTCTCAACGCCATTGACCCAGCAGATATCTGCACGCTATACCGCACAACCGCCACTCAACTTTTTTCATCGTCAGGTGGAAAAATCATTTTTGCGGACACAGGCTCCTGGCACAGCCGTGAATGTTCCGATTATTTTTTAAACCAAACACCAATAGAGGATGACAAATCATGGCAGAAATCGATATTGCGATCGTCGGTGGTGGTGTATCAGGCGTCTATAGTGCGTGGCGGCTCAAACAAGCCTACCCAGATCAAAATATCGTTGTCTTCGAGGGGAGCGATTATATTGGGGGGCGTTTGCTCTCAGTGCGCCCGCCCGATATTTCAAACATGGTTGCGGAACTTGGGGGGATGCGTATCCTCCCAGCAGTGCAACCACTGATCGCAAAGCTCATCGGAGAGCTTAATAAAGTCCTCCCACTAGAGCAGCAGATTGAGTTGTATGATTTTCCGGTCGATCAACCACAAAACATCGCCTATCTCCGTGGTGTCTATCTCCGGCTTTCCGATTTCATTATCAAACCGGATAAAGTGCCGTATCATCTCTCCTTTCTGGAACGTGGTGGTACAGCAGGCAGCATCATCATCAATGCGATTGAGCAGATTGTACCGGGAATCACAAATCCAAAGCTTACTGAATCTCAACGCCGAGAGATGGTGCAGAACGCGAGCTTCGCTGGAACACCGCTCTGGAAACAAGGCTTTTGGAACGTGCTAATACGCATCATCAGCGGCGAAGCTTACGAACTCGGCATTGATGCTGGTGGCTACAACTCAACACTCACTAACTGGAATGCCGCTGATGCAATTCCCTGGTATCTCTCCGATTTTGGCATTGACCCGCAATACAAGGGTTTTAAGAAAGGATTTCAGGAGGTACCCAAATCATTAGCGCAGCTTTTCTCCAAAGCTGGTGGCGAAATTCGGCTTAATACTAGGCTTGACGGCTTCGATTGGAAAAACGCCACATTTGAACTGAGCATCCAAGGAGAAACGATCGCGACAAAATCATTGATCCTCGCTATGCCGCGCCGCTCACTCGATCTGCTTGTGCCTACAAGTCCGCCTATGCTGGAGATTCAGCACCTCATCACTAGCGTCACACCGCGCCCACTCTTCAAGCTCTTCACAACCTATACTAGCCCGTGGTGGCGTGCAGCAGGCTACACGGACGATGGTAAGTTCATTCCAGTTGAGTCTGGAAGAACAGTCACAGACCTGCCAGTGCGGCAAACCTATTACTGGCCCAAGGACGACGGCAAACCAGCCACCGAGGGGCCATCGATGCTGATGGCAAGTTATGATGATGGCACAGACATCGGCTTTTGGGACGGTCTCCGCCCACGACGACATCAGGCTTGGCAAGCGCGTCGGCAGGTTGCGGAATTAGTGAAAAATCCATACCTGGGGTCAAGCAAGCAAAAGCTTAACAACGAATGGGACAAATACGTGGCATCGGCACCGATGGTTGAGGAGGTGGCACGCCAGCTTGGGATCATCCACGGTCTCAACTATACACCGGATGTGCAGAACGCCGCATTCCGCGACTGGGGTGACGACCCATTTGGCGGTGGATGGAACAGTTGGAATATCGGTGTAAAAAGCTGGGAGGTGAAGCAACAAATTATCCAACCGCTCGGCACTGATTGCTCACTCTACATCTGTGGTGAAGCCTATTCAGACGCTCAGGGTTGGGTTGAAGGCGCACTGCAAACGTCCGACATGGTGCTGGAAAAGTTCGGTATTAGCCCCTTACTGTCTAGTACAGTACAGCGTAAAAAGCAGACCATTAAATAGCCAAAACTTTGCCCTTGTATGTCCACTTAACAGGTCACGAGAAACGCATCTTATTTACTAATAAAAACTAAATGGACATAGCCACAACAAGCAATACCCGCGTTAAGTTCTAAAAATACTAAGGAGTCATGATCATGAGTACTAAACCAGAACAACATCCATTAAGCTTTGTTGCCCCAATTAAGGCACCAGTGCCAGAAAACTATAAAGCCCTAAAGGATATTTTAGAAACTGGGACTTTTGGAGCAGCACTAGATCAGATTGGTACAGTGCATTTTGGCCGTTTTATGTTTCTCGAAAAAGTTACGCCAGAATCAGGGGAAGAGTATTATGCTAAATTTGCACTCTTTACCGCCTATGACGGAGATTTTAATAAATATGTTGATGACTTTGTTGCAGTGGTTGGTGACTTTTTCAATACAGTGTTAGTGCATTTAGAAAATGCTGAAGGGTTAATTCCAGTCCAAAAAGACTCTGAAGCTTTTGCTGATTATATACAAAAATATAATCAACCAGTAAAAGTTTGGTATAGTGCTTATCCTACTTTAACTGTGGTTAAAATTCGTCAGCTAGCGTCTAACTGCTAAGAGGTTATCTGGAAAGTGTTTCACTGTGACTTTATGCACTTTTAGATCCCCCCTAAACCTTCGATAAATCGGGGGTAACCGGAATCAAAGTCCCCCAATTAATCGGGTAATTTAGAAGGATCTAAACTTTTGATACTGACAAGAGGACTTTTCAAACATCCTTTAAACTAAAACTTACTTTAGTGGCAACCACACCCCTAGAGTAAGTTGTAGTTAATTAATCTGAAAAGTTCTATTTGGCAACGCTTTTATTTAGAGATGGACTGAGCAAAAAGGCAGAAGATGTAAGCTTTTTTGTCGCCAAGTTTAAGGCAATAATTCTCCATTTGTCAAACATCCTACTTCTGAAATTGAGAAAATCTATGACAAATGAAAAAACTCTAACGCAGCTTAACTTTAGTGATATCCAGGGTTATATTATCCGTGGCTATAACATGAACAATGTGCGACATTTTGTTCTACATATTAAAGATGCGAAGGGCGCAAAGAAATTTATTGGTAGCTTGGTAAGCGGTAGTGATGAATCAATTCCTCAGATCACCACTGCTGCATGGTGGGACATAAAACCGAGTTATTGCTTAAATATTGGATTTACTTTTGAAGGTTTAAACGCTCTCCAAATTGTTGCAGATATTGGTAAATCCTTTTCCGGTTCCAACTACAAATCATTTAGACAAGGTGCCATTGCTCAAGCAACTCAAGTAGGTGATATTGGAGAGAGTGCCCCTGATAAGTGGAAAGGTGGATTAGGAACATCTAATACTCATGTTTTGCTCTCGCTCTATGCTCAAGATAGTAAGGTGTTAGAGCAGCAATCGGATAAACTGCGATCGCTCTTTAAGGAAGGAGACGCACTTAAAGAGTTATCTTGCTTTGATGGAGCTAAACTTCCTGATGAGAAAGGCCAACCCAGCGATATAGTTCATTTTGGTTACAAAGATGGAATTTCACAGCCGAAAATAGAAGGTGTTCCTACAAAGCGTGGACTTTCAAAATCCCTAGATCCCCAACCTATTATTCCTGCTTATGAGTTTATCCTGCTGGATGATGAAAAAGCTCCTTACTACGTACCGACACCTCCGGAGTTGGGCTTGAATGGTAGTTTTGCTGCTTTTCGAGTCCTGGAACAAGATGTAGCTGGCTTTGAAAAGTTTCTCCAAGAGCAAAAAGATAAAATTGATTCAGACAAACTGGCAGCTAAAATGTGTGGCCGATGGCGCAATGGTGTCCCTCTAGACCTTTCTCCAGATGCTGATCAACTAACTTCCCCTAAAGAACCAATTATTTACGAACAATTTAATAATTTTGATTATTCTGATGATCCACAAGGATATAAATGTCCGATTGGTTCACATATACGACGCACAAATCCTCGTGCGGCAAAAATACAAGGAGTAACAAATATTCACAGACTCATCCGTAGGGGAATTCCCTATGGGCCCTCTTATAATCCTAACTCTCCTAATGATGGCATTGAAAGGGGATTGCTAGGTCTATTCATCTGTGTGAATCTCAAACGTCAATTTGAATTTGTCATGGAAGAGTGGGTGAATAAAGGAGATTTTGCTGGTTTACCTACAGATGCTAAAGCTCCTCTGATTGGTGCTAATGACAATAAAAGTGGTCAATTCGATATTCCCGTCTCCCCAGACAACCCCTCAATCAAGTTGACGGGTTTTGATCGATTCATTACAACCAAAGGAGGAGCTTACTGTTTTATACCTAGTATTACCGCGTTGCAACACATAGCTAGTTATTCAACTAAGTAAGTCGGGGAGAAAATTTATAGTCTTCGTCGAAAGAGAAAAGAGTTTCACTAAGTAAACTTATTTACCAATCTTGAGATAATTTCTATGACATTTGTTGATCAGAATCTAGCTACACAGCGACCGGATAGTCTAAAAGACTTTTGTTTGCCTCGACGCGAGAATTACTTTCCCTCCCCTGCGGATTGGAGAAATGAAGTGCTTTATTTTCTCTTACCCGATCGCTTTAGCGATGGTAAAGAGGATACACGTCCTCTGCTGAATCGACAGCAACTGAATCTGGCCCGCCCTAATCTAACGAATGGGCAGTCTTGGCGATTTGATAAATGGGCAGAGTCCGGAGGTGATCGCTGGCAGGGTGGGACACTCAAAGGATTAGAGTCGAAACTGGATTATCTGAAGCAACTGGGCATGACGACGATCTGGGTAGGTCCAGTTTTTCAACAACGGGGTCACTTGGATAGCTATCACGGTTACGGCATTCAAGATTTTCTAGAGGTCGATCCTCGCTTTGGGACTCGCCAAGATTTGGTCAGTCTGGTCAATAAAGCCCACGAAAAGAGACTACGCATTATCCTAGATATCATTTTTAACCATTCAGGATCTAACTGGCTCTATGCTCCGAATACTTCTGGGGGAGAATTGGAACCACCTTATACGTCTGGTTGGTATCAGTTTGGCTCATGGCTAGGCGATCGTGGACAACCCATTGCGGTAAAGCCTCAAACGAGCGCAGAAGGAGTGTGGCCGAGGGAACTTCAGGAAGCAGATTGCTACACTCGTGCTGGCAAGGGAGATTTGGGGCGAGGAGACTTGGATGATCCCAATGCGGAATTCCGGCGTTCGGATTTCATCACACTACGAGATTTCCAGTTGGAGTATCCCCATCTATTAGATAACTTAGCCCGATGTTATAAATACTGGATTGCGCTGACAGACTGTGATGGCTTTCGGATTGATACACTCAAGCATGTGACCTATGAACAAGCCCGAAATTTTTGCGGAACTATTAAGGAGTTTGCAGCCAATCTAGGTAAGAGTGACTTCTTTCTAGTGGGAGAAATAGCAGGCGGAGACTACAACCAAGACCGCTATCTGGATGTGGTGGGGCAAAATCTAAACGCTGCTCTGGATATCGCCGAGATGCGGGTAAATCTTAACCTGGTTGCCAAAGGGCTAATAGATCCAAGAGCCTACTTTAACGGGTTTGATCCAGGGAAAGCTGTAATGGGGTCGCATCGGAATATCGGACGGCGGCATGTTTCAATTTTGGATGATCATGATCATGTATTTGGTGAAAAAATCCGCTTTTCCAGTGAAGCTGCATCGGATCATCAGCTGATTGCCGGAGTAGCATTGCAACTGTTTACATTGGGAGTGCCCTGCATTTACGCTGGAACTGAGCAGGCATTGGCGGGGCCAGAACCGTCTGAACGGAGGTGGTTGCCCGACTGGAAGAAATCCGATCGCTATTTACGGGAGGCGATGTTTGGTCCAGAGCATCCCCGACAATCTGGTGTGGCGGGACTGCAAGCCCTCGATCAAAACTTACCTGGTTTCGGGCCATTTGGGACAGCAGGTGCTCATTGTTTCGAGCCAAATCACCCTGCCTATGTCCGGATTGCGGCAATGGCAGCAATCCGTAAGCAGTTCCCAGTGCTGCGATTGGGACGGCAGTATTTGCGACCGATCGCGATTCCCTTCTTAAACTTGCCCTTTGGCGACCACGGACGGAGTGGAGAAATTATCGGTTGGTCAAGGATTCTAGATGATGAAGAGGTAGTTTGTGTGCTAAACAGTCATGGAACTGATAATCGGGGAGCAAGAGTTTTGGTGGATGCCAATCTGAACGCGATTGGAAGTTCAATGACGGTGATTCTGAATACGGCTGAAGTGGGAAATCTGCCGGGTTACACAGGTTCTCACAAAGTGGGATCAACGGTGTCGGTGCAGCAACAAGATGGGACTGCCTATGTTGAGATCCAACCGATTTCAGCATCCGAATTTTTGATTCTGACGAATCATCCCTGATGTCAAGCTGAGGTTATGCGATCGCAGATGCTAAACAACTGACTGATTTCCTACCAGGAGAATAGGAGGAAACTATGAAGGTGAACAGGAAAAACAGTTATTCCCCCTCGAACCGATTTAAATATCTAGCAAAATCATTAGGCGTGTTCATCCTGACTCTCTGTTTTGCGATCGCTGTCTTTCCCACATCAGCACAAGCCAGAGTTATGCAATACCAGAAAGGTAATCCTGCTGATGTCAATCCACTCTTATCTGGGATGGTCTATGACTTAGGCGGTGGGGGGCGTGATGTTGATCCAGCAATTCAGTGGATGATCAACCAGGTGAGGGGGTGTAGCAATTGCGCCACCAAAGTAGATGTGGTGGTGATTCGCTCGCCTGATGACGATCCCAGCAACGATGATGCTTACAATCAGCCTATTATGTGCATGCAGGGGGTCGATTCCGTAGAAACTTTCGTGATTGGCAGTCGGGAAGATGCTAATCAGTCTGATGTCGTCAATCGCATCCGGCAAGCCGAGGTAATTTTCTTTGCGGGAGGAGACCAATGCAACTACGCACGAAATTTTCAGCGCACTGAACTGGAGGATGCCGTAAAATCCGTCTATGCACGCGGGGGCGCAATTGGTGGCACTAGTGCTGGTGCTATGATCCAAAGTGAGTTTATCTACAACGCTTGTTTACAAGGACGAGAAAATATCACCAGTGACGATGCTTTACGCGATCCCTATGCAGACATAAGTTTTACCAATAACCTGTTCGAGTGGACAACCCTCAAAGGCACAATCATCGACACGCACTTTGATGTAGATGATCGTATGGGTCGCTTGATGGCATTCATTGCCCGCCAAATCCGCGATGGCATGGCAGATGAGGTTTTGGGCATTGGCCTGCCAGAAGCCACTTCGCTGGTTGTTGATCAGAATGGCATGGCTCAGGCTATGGGAAAAGGACCAGTCTACATTGTCTTAGGCGATCACTTACCTGAAAGGTGTGAGCCGGATCGATCACTCACGTTCTCTAATTTCAAAATATGGAAAGTAGATAATGGGCAGACGTTTGACCTAAAGAACCGACCTACCAGAGGCTATTATCTCAGGACGGTCAATCAGGGACAACTCAGTGCTGATCCTTACCGATCTAACTAATCACTTTAACTTCAGAAAACTTTTCATAAATCATTGTATTTGTTCTAGCAAGGTGAAGGAATGCACATAATTCTCCACCTTGTCAAAAGTTCTTCGGTTCGTTGTTTATTCTTTTTTATTTGCTCCCTCCAGATTTAAAAACAATATATGCATCCTGTAACTATTTCTAACAATCACGCCAGTATGTTCTTAGCAAAAATTTCCTGGTTAACAGCTATGTTTTCTTTGACAAAGTAAGAATTATGAGCACAAACTGAATCATAGCCAAACCATTGTTGTGAGCAACTTGTTGGGTTAAGTTTTAGAGTTTCCTCACTGATATCGAACATACCCCATAAAGTACCGCCAACGAGATCACCCTTGGCATCAAGGTTGATCCATTTGTTTACCATAGAGGGTCGGCGACCATCTCTATTTTCTGGGCGTAAGAAGTCGCGCACCGTTCCAATTGATAAAGCACTACCTACGGTAAAAAAGTTCGAGACATATCTTTGTAAAAATTGCTCATTAGCTTCAAGTTCTCGCAATCCTTCGTAGGCAACTACAGTACCCCAACTGTGAGAAATGATGTCGATTTGGTTGTTATTAATCAGAAGAGGCTTGACAACATCTGTGAAGCAATCAATGATGCGCTGGCGCATTCTGCTGTTTAACATATAAATGAGAAAGTCGTCAATTGCCAGAGCCGCTGCATTGCTTTCTACCCAATGAGTCTGCATTGCTGAACTTCTGTGGAAACCATCGTTGGTATTTGTCGCTAGTTCTTGTCGCCGTCGATCTTCTAAAATAGCCATAATTTCTCGCCGCAGTTGCTGTTGCTTGGTGTGATCAACTGCATTGACAGCATTGACAAAAGTTTCGGTATTGACTAAATGACTCCATAGCACCTCCAAGCGCGTGTCACCAAGGTTTCCGTTCTTGAAAACTTCTCCGACGTGCGGTTGTAATGCTTGCCACCAACTGTCGGAATAATGCTCTCTATGTTGGCTAATCCCGTGTACATATACGAGATAATGGTTTCCAACTATGCGTGGTGAGCCATTGCCTAACTGTTGCGATCGCGTGATTGTATCTCCTGAGAAGATACTCCCATTTAGTAGTTGTTCCTGACCAGAAATCGAAATTCCTACCGCATCGAAGGCGCGGGCGATCGCCTGCAACTTTGCATTCCGAACCTCAATCGTATCGCCTCGAAACAAGGTGCGACCAACGAGTTCAATCGCCCGCCGACTGTCTCTGAATAAGGAAGTCCGAGATAGATACTGAGTCAATGTTAGGTAGAAAAGCGCTGCAAGACTCTTGCGATCAAATAGATAAGCTCCTTGCCTATCCTTAGCTGTCATAATTTTGTAGGCAGCTAAATTGTGGATGCCGCTGTTGAAGTGAACGCCTCCCCAGTCACCAGCTTCAGTAATCGGCAAGTTCAGGTAATCTCGCATATGTGCAGGTTGCCGATATTTGCTAGGGTTACTGAGATCCCGGAGCGGTATCCCCGTACCTTGAAGTTCCTCTCCCATTTCCCAGTTCCATGCAGACAGATTTGGCTCTTCAAAATTAGAGACAATGATCCCAAAAATATCTGAGTAAGATTCGTTTAAAGCTCCAGATTCTCCCGCATACTGGAGCCGTGCCGTCCGATCAGTTACTCCGTGGAATATCTCGTGGGCAACAACATCAAGCCCTACAGCATAAGAACGGAGCTGTCCACGAACTTTCCTTTGACCATACACCATTTGCCCTTCTACCCAGGCCGCGTTCCGCCACTCCTGACCGTCCGGACTTTCATTTGCAACTATGCAGTTAATGCTGGAAATTAACGGCCCACCTATATTGTCGATACCATTGCGACGGAGAACTTCCCGCAGGAAAATTGCTACCACCGCTGCGTTCGCGTGGGCACTGATCGCTTCTGGTAACCACTCTGGTGGTTTGCCTACATAATTACCTGGTAATAACCCCGAATCCAAGTCTTGAAATTCAAAGTCGTATGTATGAACATTCAGATTCAGGTCTTGTAGTGTTCTCCTATCTCCTGTAACTGAGTACCAAATTTTACGCGGCTTTTTAAGACCGTCTAGTGCTTCTTCAACCTGCGATTGAGAAAAAGAGACTCTATCGGCAACAATACTCGGCGTTCGAGGTAATTTAGCAACGATCTCGCCATTATGTGCATCAATTAAGTAGTCCATTAACAGTGGTATATGCTTGTCCGTTTGTGTTTTCTCTCGGCTTCGTTGGCGTACATCCTCAATTACGTATATTAAGCGCCATCGCTCAACGGTTGTGTCAAAGTAGTAACACAAACGGGGTGTTGCTTCGAGTGGTTTCAATCCATATCCCGCTAAGTCACGAACCTTATTCAACGCCTCGGCTGGTGAAATCTGCGCTATGGTGTCTACATTTATCGGCTCTCCCAGTGACGAGTTGACTGCAAGTAGCTCGTTCCCATAGTCCATCTCAATAGTGATTAAGGAACCGTAAACTGGAATTTTGTTGTATGTTTGACGAAACTTTACAGTTTTCGTCTCAGTAAGGGGCAATGTCTCGGTGCCAAGGATTTTGAATTCACAAGTGGCGTTGTTCACTTCTGGAGCAGTAAACTGCGGCAGTTCCTTACTTGCCAGAGCCTGATTTAAGTGCTGACGAGCGGCTGTTTCTGGATCAAGGTTACGCAGACCTACAGCTTTTGTCGTGGCGAAGGCAGCTAACGAAGGTCTTTCAGTCCGCAATATATTAGCTACCCGATCTGAAGTTTCGTCTTTTGTGTGGAATGCAAAGGTGTGAAGTCCGTTCTTACTCATTTATTTTTCCTCCTTTTTTATCGTGGAGTCAACTCCTAATGTGTGAGTTACAGACATAATTTCAATCTTTAGTAAGAGCTAAAGCAAGGAGAGTTAAATTAAGATTAACTGTCGAATTATTTTTCTTTATTAATTTTTTTAATCAACATAGAACATCAAAATCTAGTATTTTAAGTCCTTTTGATAGATAAAATGGTTTAGACTACTTAATTGGATAAAGTTCAGCTTCTAATATCTCAAATTTTAATCAATTATGTTATGAATGAGACAGAGAACTGTAGGAAACTACAGTGCCAAAGTTAATTAATTAGATTGTCAGGTATGTACTCTGAAAGGCGACTTTGTAGATAAAGGAGATACTAGCCATAAGTTTCTCAGTAAATAGAGCCTCTCTATTAAGCTTGGGCATTCTGAAGGATAAGAGGATAAGAAATGAAGTGTAAAAATGTTCTTATAATTTGAAGGGTATATAAATCTTTTGGCAATGAACGCAATAGTTTAAAATTCTTAACGCAAACGCTTTGAAGCGTTTTATTAGTCGTGTTCGCCAGCGTGTTGAAAGTGTTTTTCACGAAATTCAAAACACTGGTCGTGATCCCGAACGCTTACTTAACAAAACAGTGGATGGTTTTTGTGTTCACATTGCTGCCAAAATTGCCTCTCACACCTTACGTTTACTACTTCATCGCCGTTTTGGTATTGATGTTCTCACTTTCCAGTCTTGCTCTATGGAATCATTCGGCTCTCCACAAAGAACGGATATCCTAGAATACAGGAATTTATTAGCGAATCAGAGGCATTTTGCCAGAGAGTTATATGGGTGCAGATTGCTTTTTAGGCACGTGAGCGGAGTGTGATGCCTAATAGCCCGCCTTAGAAATGGATTTAACAATAGCTATGATGTTGTCTACTCGCATATCGAAACATATTTGCCGACCAATGGTCGGCAAATATGTGAGAAAGTGAAAGCTCAATTCTCAATTCTTGTGCAGGCTCCTTACAAGTCCGTAATTTTCACCGTTAGACTTATTGCCTCCACATAGTTAGTGGAGGCAAATTAATGGAAACAACGTCGTTATCCCTGCTAATTACGACTTTTTCTTCTCCGCTATACAAAAGTGAAAATGAGAAGTTGATTTCTCTTGTGTAGCGATCGCTGCTCTTGAACAGTCCCAGCAACGCGCGAATATGACCTATGCTGTCAAGAGATAGCGGCAATGATAAAAGGAGGTTAGCAGGAGTGATTGCCCTCATGCAGTGCTTCATGCGATCGCTGTAGGCAAGATTTGCAGTACTTATGCAGGAGTATAAATAATTACTAAAATACAAAATAAATACTGGCAAAAGATGATTATAGTAAATTTATATACTCTATTGATGTGAATAACTCAGTAAAGTATTTTTGTGAAAGTGTGCCAACGCTTAGAACGAGGTGATTTATTAAAGGTAATTCCTCCTAGTGGGCTTTGCGAGAATTAGAAGCACGGGCGGGGTAGAAAGAGAGGCGATCGCATGATTATCGTCGAGAAATTCGCCCTAACACTAACATTGATCGCTTTAGGATCTGTCCTAAATTAGAACTAACGCAATAACTCTCTAAAACTCTTATTTCTACCCTTCTCTTGACGGAAACCTTGCACGGACGGGAACGGCTTTGCCCAACGTGTCCTTTGCGATCGCACTCACATTACAACTTTGGCAAAGTTCGCAACCCTTTGCCCCTCTTTTGCGGTTCTTATAAATACTTACGATGAAACGGTACGTAAGCAAAATACCTTAAATTATGTAGACATGATCACTAATCTGGGTTATAGTCCCAAAAGGAAAAATAGGGCAAATGCCACCTTCAGGACAACAATGTTTAAGTGGTGTTTGATAAAGTCTGCAAAATTGCCTAAGGGGGTCAACCAGTGTAATGTCAATCAACGTCAAATACACTTACCTTTACTGTACAGCAAGTATTGCACGATGCCTTTGACGGGTGTAGCCATCGTTTGGTTGATGCAGATCATGGCATATTGAATATCAGTGAATAAATCACAAATAGCATCATTATTTATTTGGTTATGATGCTAGTTTGCCAGTGTGAACGATTTTAAACTAGTTACAAATTGAACATTTAACTCTTATGAGTCCCATCGTCTTTGACTACAGTCCCGAAATTTCAGTCATACTTTGTACCTACAACCGAGAAAAATATTTAAATAATTGCATCAATAGTGTTCTTGAGCAAACTTTTAAAGATTGGGAACTTTTGGTAGTTGATGATGGTAGCCAAGACAATACTTTTGAAATTGTCAATCCCTATCTCCAAAAATTTAATAATATACGTTATTTAAAACACCAAAATAAAAAATTAGCGTACTCTAAAAACGCCGGAGTTCAATCATCTTTTGGCAAATATATCACATTTATTGACAGTGATGATACATATAGACCCAATCATCTAGAGTCACGACTTAAATACATGCAAGCTAATCCAGAAATTGACTTGATTGAAGGAGGTTTTTTCTCTGAAGAAGAGATTTTCGTAGCCGATTATTTTCAACAAAATCAAATAATTAATTTACGCAAATGTGTTTTAGGTCCTACATTTTTTGGTAAGAGACGAGTGTTTTTTGAATTGCAGGGATTTAATAATATTTCCTATGGAGAAGATACAGACTTTTGGAAACGGGCAGACAAAATTTTCAAAACTCAAAAAGTTACAAAACCGCAAACCTACGTTTATACAAGAGCAGAAACAAGTATTACCAAGAATGTTTTGGAACAGCGCTCATTAACCTAAAAACTTTAATTCGGTTTATCTTGATTCACTAAGTATAACGCTACCTGCAACTATGCATATTTGTCATATAGTTTTGAATAACATTGGTGGAGCGCCAAAAGTTGCTGATTCGCTAATTTCTTCTCAGTCCAAAGCTGGCTACCAAGTCTCTACTGTGGTGCTTACCGTTTTAGAGTCACAATGGATAGTAGCTTTTAAAGCTGCCAAAACTGTGATTGTTATGAAAGTTGCAGGTACGCTATTTATGATTGGGGGGATAATACACCAAATACGGGTAGCAATAAAATTAAGCAGGGTTATTGCTAAACAGAAACCGGATATTATTGTTTGTCATAGTGCATTTGTCACTAAACTCTTTTATCTATCTAAATTCATCCCTGGAAGTTTATCTGTTCCCTACATTAGCTATATTCACAGTGATTATATTTCTGAATCACATGTTGAACCTAAAACAAACCCCATCAGTGCATTGATTCAAAGCTTATTTATAAGTCTTGCTAGTAAAATTGATATGCTTGCGCTTCAACAAGCTGGTGGATTAATATTTGTTTGCAAGGCTCTCTATCAAAGGTTTGCAAACATTGGCTTTAACCACCATCGAATCGTTATATCCTATAATCCGGCTATAGATGATATTAGTAACCAACCTCTTCATCCTACAGCCATATCTTGGTTTAACAATTCGCAGTTGATTACCTTTGTATGTGCTTCCAGATTTCACCATCAAAAAGACCATAAAACTTTACTCAAGGCATTTGCTAAGGCTAGTAAAAATTACTTAAATATTCGGCTGATTTTGTTAGGAGAAGGTGATTTAGAGATAGAGATGCAAGCTATCACAAAGTTTTTAGCCATTGATGAAATTGTGCTCTTTGCAGGTTCTGTTCTCAATCCTAGAGCTTACTTTTCATTGTCTAGAGCAGTTATACTTGCTTCCCATTTTGAAGGTTTGCCATTAGTTCTAGTAGAAGCTGTAGCTAGTGGAGTAACGTTTATTGCCACTGATTGTCCAGTTGGTCCACGTGAGATTTCTGAAGTACTTAAATGTGGAACAATAGTACCACCAAATGATGTAGATGCATTAGCTGAAGCTATTATTGAACATATAAAAACTCCTCAAGAAAAGATTAATCGCTCTGAGCAAATAGCACAATTTTTTAGTGAAAATAGCTGTGCTAACAAGTTAGAAAGTTTGCTCCAAGAAGTTGTTTTTCAAAAACTGTGATTAGTTGGTTGGGAATTACTATATAAATTATATTTGGGTTTAAATAATTTGTATGAATATTAATTTTATAACTTCCAGAATTAGAATTTTTTGGCGTTTGTCGCTTCTAGGAATCATTTTGAGCTTGTGTCTTCTATTTTTATCTAGTTATCAGGGGATAAGACACAAGGAAGATGGGGTAATTCATCTGACACTATGGCAAGCTATTAATCCCCCCGCAAATCGAGATATATTTCAAAAGCTAGTAGATAAATTTAATCAGACTCATCCTGATATTCAGGTGGAATCTATCTTTGAAAGTGAACCTCAATTACCAAAATTATTAACATCAGTGGTTGCCAATGTGCCACCAGACCTCCTATCTTTCCATCCTGAATATACAGGCCAATTTGTAGAACTAGGGGCAATTCGACCTTTAGAAGAATGGTTAGACAGGTTACCACTAAAGTCAGACATCAGACCTAATCTACTGGAAGAAATGCAGTTAGATGGTCATATTTGGTCAATCCCAATGCACACTAGTAACATTGGTATTTTTTATCGCCCTAAACTTTTTGAAGCTGCGGGGATCACAGAATTACCCAAGACTTGGGATGAATTGAGACAAGTTGCAAAAAAATTAACTATAGACCGCAATGGCGATCGCCGACCTGAGCAGTATGGAATATTACTGCCTTTAGGAAAAGGAGGATGGACTGTATTTAGTTGGTTCCCGTTTTTATTTGGTGCTGCGGGAGAGGTTGTAACTAATAATCGCCCCAATTTAACGAATTCGGGTGCGATCGCTGCCTTACAATTCTGGCAAGACCTGATAAAAGATGGTTCAGTATTGCTTTCCGCCCCAGAACGAGGTTATGAAGAGGACGCTTTTCTTACCGGTCGTGTTGCAATGCAGATCACAGGCCCTTGGACGTTAATCATGAAATCTGACGTTGATCATCAGGTATTACCAATACCAGCAAGTGTCAGACCTGCTACAGTCACAGGTACTGGAAATTTATTTGTGATGAAGACTACACCAGCAAGAGAGCAAGCAGCATTCAAATTTTTAGAGTATGTTTTGAGTGAGGAATTCCAAACCGAATGGAGCATAGGGACGGGTTTTTTGCCAGTTACTCTTACATCGGCTCAAAGCAAAGCTTATCAGCAATTCATTAATGAAAAACCAGTGTTAAAAGTCTTTTTTGAACAACTATCTGTGGCACGTTCTCAACCGATAATTGCTGGATATAGTCGTCTTTCTGACAGTCTTGGTCGAGCGATCGAAGCTACATTGCTAGGTAAGTCTGCCGAAAAAGCACTCAAAACAGCACAAGAGCGTTTAGAACTTATTTGGGATGACAAATGAAAATTATAAAGAAACTCGAGTCTGTCCATGTGGATTTCTTTTTAATACACACAAACCAATTGCTGGTATGGCTCCTAGTATTACTGCTGTAAGCCCTTGTCCACTCCAATATAAAATGAAAGTACGGTAGGTGTCTGGAATCAAATTTTGCACAATAAAAAGCAACCAAACCAAAATACTAATTAATAAGAAAGAAATTGAAGGTAAAAAATTCCACCACCAAATACCTGTTGTATATCGCCTCAATACCAGCCATTGGCAAAGCCCCAGCCAAATACCAGAAATTATATATGCGATCGCAGATAGAAATCCAAAAATAAAAGTTTGTTCAGGAGATAAAGTTTCATTTAACGATGAAGCAATAGTTGAAATGTGGTTAATCCAGGCTGTAGAAACGCCATTGGCAATTAGCCAACCAACGCTAGTAGCAAATAGCCACTGCCAACCCGGTAAATATCGGTAAAGCACAAGGCTCTGATCAGCAGCGAAAATTACTGCAAATACAACATTACTGAGACTTCTGACCAAAATGCTCCATGTTTGTGGTTGGATTGCAACACTAAGTAAGCTTTGGAGAATAATTTTCTCTAAGGCAATACTGGCAACGCCACCCACAACCCATCCGATCAGGGTCATTAAGGTAAACTGAATAAAGAACCTCTGTCGCTGCGATCGCGGAATCAAAAATTTTCCTGGGTTAGGCTCGTTATTAGCAGATGCAACATGATCGGGACTGTTAGAGTCAGTTTGCATATCAAGTTAGGGGAGTAGAGAGTGGAGAAAACACAAAAGAGTGACGAAATTCTTTTATATTCCACTTTTATTGTTAATTCTTGTTTTATCCGATTCCCGACCCCCGATTGCCCTTTGCTGTAAAGCGACTAGCGCTTTTGAGGTAAACCTGCTGAAAAAGCGTAATCCCAGAATGATAAGCTAAACAGTGGCATAAAAATGTGACTTAGGATGAAGTAATAAATGGGTGTTTCTTTAACGACTCCTCATCTCTTACGGGCTGCTCGTGGTGAAGTAGTAGATCGTCCCCCTGTCTGGATGATGCGACAAGCAGGGCGATATATGAAAGCATATCGAGACTTAAGAGATAAGTATCCTTCGTTTCGCGATCGCTCCGAAATTCCTGAAGTAGCAATTGAAGTTTCTTTGCAACCCTGGAGAGCCTTTCAGCCAGACGGAGTAATTTTATTTTCTGATATTGTCACCCCATTACCTGGTTTGGGCATTGACATGGATATTGCGGAAGGTAAAGGGCCAATCATTCACTCACCCCTCCGCACTCAAGAACAAATTGAGCGTCTGCATCCTTTAGAACCAGAAGCAGCTCTACCATTTATTAAGACAATTTTGCAGGCGTTGCGCTCAGAAGTGGGCGATAAATCAACGGTGTTGGGCTTCGTGGGTGCGCCGTGGACATTAGCAGCTTATGCAGTAGAAGGAAAAGGTTCTAAAACCTATTCCATCATCAAAAACATGGCATTCTCAGACCCGACGATACTGCATCAATTGTTAACTAAATTAGCAGATGCGATCGCCATCTATGCCCGCTATCAAATTGACTGTGGTGCTCAAGTTGTGCAAATGTTCGATTCTTGGGCGGGTCAATTGAGTCCTCAAGATTATGACACCTTTGCTCTCCCCTATCAGCAGAGGGTTTTCCAGCAAGTCAAGCAAACTCACCCCGATACACCATTGATTTTGCTAGTTAGCGGTAGTGCGGGTGTATTGGAAAGAATGGGACAATCTGGCGCTGATATTGTCAGTGTAGACTGGGCCGTGGATATGGCAGACGCACGGGCTAGATTGGGCAAACAAGTCAAAGTTCAAGGAAATCTTGACCCAGGTGTGTTATTTGGCTCTAAACAGTTTATCCGCGATCGCATTCTCGATACCGTTCGCAAAGCTGGTAATTGGGGTCACATTCTCAATCTCGGTCACGGTGTCTTACCAGAAACTCCCGAAGAAAATGTTGCTTTCTTCTTTGAAACAGCAAAGGAACTGAATCTTGCAGGAGTTAAGGGTTAGAAGTTATGAGTTATGAGTTATGAGTTAGGAGTTATAAACTATTCAGTTGCGAGGTGCAGAGTTATTTTTTTATTCTTAACTCCTTACTCCTTACTCCTAACTTGATTCATGGCTTCTGATTTGGAACTTTTAACTTTATTCTTAACTCTTTAGTTTTAACTCCTAAATTTTGAAAAATTCTCTATGAGCCAGAAACGGATTTTAGTGACTGGTGCAAGTGGTTGTGTAGGTCATTATTTAACAGAAGCCTTAATTAAAGAAACAGATTACGAACTGTATCTACTAGTTAGGAACCCAAGCAAACTGCAAGTTGATACCAAGGCCCGTTCAGGTATCAACGTTTTACAAGGCGATATGCAAAATATTCGCCAGTTTGCCGATTTGCTATCCACAATTGATACAGCAGTACTCACAGCCACAGCTTGGGGTGGTGATGAGACATTTGATATTAATGTCGTTAAGACTATAGAGTTGCTCGAACTACTAGATCCAGAACGTTGCCAGCAGGTGATTTATTTTTCGACAGCTAGCGTTTTAGATCGGTACAATCAACCATTAAAAGAAGCCGGGGAAATTGGGACAGATTACATCCGTTCTAAATATGAGTGCTTACAGAAAAAAGAAAAATTAGCGATCGCACCTAAAATTACCACAGTATTTCCCACTTTAGTATTGGGCGGTGATGCCAATAAACCTTATTCTCACCTCACCTCTGGCATTCCAGAAGTGACGAAATATATTAATTTGATTCGCTTTTTGGAAGCAGATGGCAGTTTTCACTTTATCCACGGACAAGATATTGCCACTGTCGTGCGATATTTAATTGATCATCCTCCCGAAAACAATCAACCACGTCGGCTTGTTTTAGGTCAAGCACCGTTAACTGCTAATCAAGCAGTGAAAGAAGTTTGTGCTTATCTGGGCAAAAAGATTTACTTTCGCATTCCCATATCTATAGCATTGGCTAATTTGATTATTGTTCTGTTCCGCATTCAAATGGCTGCTTGGGATAGATTTTGCATGAACTATCGGCATTTCACTTATGAAAAGGCGATTAATCCTGATAGTTTCGGCTTGCCAAATTATTGTGCAACCATGAGTGATGTTTTAAAAATTAGTGGCGTTAAACGTGCATGATAAAATATCTATTCTTTGCTAATGATGGCGGTCATTTCTTGCGGAGATAAGCCGACACAAACTGCCAGTTCTTCTAGTGTCAATCGTTCGCGTGTGTTTGCTTCTAACATAGATGTTGCAGCTGCAACGTAATCAGGATTAGCAAGATGATTGACATTCTTAGGAAAAGTTGCTTGGGAATAAAGGCTGGCAATACCGGAACCTCCAGTAAATTTTTGTATTTGATAAGTGGCAATTAGAGTTGCTTGCCGTGCTTGGAGATAGGCAACATAATATTGCACAATAGCTAATCTTTTTTGCTGTCTAGCTTCCTTCCAACGAGCTTGCAAAATAGGAAGCTGCTGAAAAGTACTGATGAATTTAATCGGGTCTATTGTAACAGTTAAGGCAAAGCTGTTTTCGCGCTCAGATGGCGAATCCGGTGATGTTGAGATCGTAGTTAGAGCCGGAGATAATTCGATAGCAACGACATCTTTAAAAGCATTCAATCCCATTGCAGCTTTTGTTTCCAGCACTTGGGCTGAGTTGTGTTCAGCAATAGCTACTCATTGCTCAATGATTTTGAGATCCTGCTGTGTAATCTCAGTTTGAAGTAGGTTAGGTTGATTACCATAACTGGACTTATCTTCGGATGCAACCACAGGAAATGTAGTACTGATAAATGTAACGGCAAGGAGAATCCTGAAGCTTTGTGCAAAAGCTTTTAAGAGCCATTGTGCGATCATCTGATTGATTTATTCTGAAGCGCTACACTTGTTTTCTAATTTGCTTCTCTTTATCACAATACAGCTAAATGATAATATTTCTTATATATGTAGAGTCTTTTTCAAGAAATCTAGTCAGTAGATGGTGATCAGCATCAGTCTACAAAGCCTTTTAATCAAAGGTTTGGATATCTGCTCCAGATTACAGTGATTAATATTCTTAGCAACTTTTAGTAATAGTGCTTAACACATCTAGCGATCGCCTGTGACAGTTGTATAAGTCCTGCTGATATGCATTTAGTTTACAACCTGGTCGCAGTAAGGAAAGCCAGAAATCTCTTGACTCCTGTTTCAACATGCTTTTCTTTTTGCCGATTAGCTGCCAGAATTCCAGTCTCTAGTTGCCCATTTGAGGTAAAAATATCAATGGTAAAATAAAACAACTTTAATAAAAAGTCAATAACTCTTTATTTTCGTTAGAGTGGGATAACAATCAAAGTGTGAGGATTGATACTACATGCGAATCTTGTTAGTGTATCCAATATTTCCCAAAACTTTTTGGTCTTATGAAAAAATCTTGGAGTTAGTTGATCGCAAGGTTTTATTACCACCTCTGGGTTTAGTAACAGTAGCCGCGATTTTGCCCCAAGAATGGGAATTCAAACTGGTCGATCGCAACATCCGCCCAGCAACAGAAGAAGAGTGGGCATGGGCAGATGTAGTAATCCTCTCTGCGATGATTGTCCAGAAACAAGATTTACTTGAGCAAATCCAGGAAGCAAAAAAACGTGGCAAGCTAGTCGCAGTTGGCGGCCCGTACCCCACTTCTGTACCTCACGAAGTTGAAAATGTTGGCGCAGATTTTCTGATTCTGGATGAAGGCGAAATCACTTTGCCCATGTTTATTGAGGCAATCAAAAGGGGAGACACATCTGGCACTTTCCGCGCCACAGAAAAACCTGATGTGACAAGCACACCAATACCCCGCTTTGATTTATTAGAATTGAATGCCTATGACATGATGTCGGTGCAGTTTTCGCGTGGGTGTCCCTTCCAGTGCGAATTTTGCGACATTATTGTTCTCTACGGGCGCAAACCGCGCACCAAAACCCCAGCACAACTGTTAGCAGAGTTAGATTACCTCTATGAATTGGGTTGGCGGAGGGGTGTGTTCATGGTGGATGACAACTTTATTGGCAACAAGCGAAATGTGAAATTGTTGCTGAAAGAGTTAAAAGTCTGGATGGCAGAACATAAATATCCTTTCCGATTTGACACTGAGGCTTCAGTTGACTTAGCACAAGATGCAGAAATGTTGGAGTTGATGGTTGAGTGTGGTTTCTCGGCGGTGTTTTTGGGAATCGAAACGCCGGATGAGGATAGTTTGCAAATGACCAAGAAGTTCCAAAATACTCGCAGTTCTCTAACTGAGGCAGTGCAAACCATCACCAAAGCGGGATTGCGCCCAATGGCTGGGTTTATTATTGGGTTTGATGGCGAAAAAGCAGGCGCAGGCGATCGCATTGTTCGCTTTGCAGAACAAGCAGCTATCCCCTCTACTACCTTTGCCATGTTACAAGCGTTACCTAATACCGCGCTTTGGCATCGCCTGAAAAAAGAAGGACGACTCCGGGAAAATCAAGATGGCAACATCAACCAAACAACATTGATGAACTTCCTTCCCACCCGCCCTCTGGAAGAACTTGCACGAGAATATATTGAGGCATTTTGTACTTTATACGATCCAGTACAGTACTTAGATCGCACCTACCGCTGTTTTCTGATGATGGGTTTGCCAAGTTGGAAAGCGCCAGCGAAAATGCCAGAGTGGGTGGTTGTGAAAGCGCTGCTAATTGTGATTTGGCGACAAGGAATCAAACGGGAAACCCGCTGGAAATTCTGGCATCATTTGTTCAGTATTCTCAAGCGTAACCCTGGAGTTGTTGAGCATTACATCTCTGCTTGCGCCCACAACGAGCATTTTCTAGAGTATCGCCAAATTGTGCGCGATCAAATAGAAAGTCAGCTAGCTGAATATCTAGCACAAGGAGCAGAACAGCCTTATGTGCTAGTGAAGGAAAAAGCTGAGGAAAAAGCTGAAGCGGTAGTTAGTTAGTTTGATTAGAAAATAACAATTGATCGATCACATTTTCACCCGTCCATTTATACGGGTGAATTTTCGTGTGTAGTGGCATTTCTCAATTGTAGCGGTTTTCGTTTACGTGAGGTACACCCGTAGGGGCACGGCAGTGCCGTGCCCCTACACCTCGTGATGTAATGTTGTACCGCATCTGAATCGGAACTGCCTCCTTCATATTTTATCTACCGCGATCGCGTTCTAAATCATCAATCACTTTTTGCAAATACCACTCGTCTGACATCCCAGGATAATAATCTTGCTTCTGCTGAATTAATCGTTCGGCAATTTCCCAATACCCACCAACCATTTGCAAAAGGCGTTGACGTAATAGGTTATATTTTTGCTTTTTTGACTGTGGACTAAATTTTTGGATTTTTTCTAGGCTACTTAAGACTTGTTGATAATTTCCCCAGTCTTCTTGTTCACAAAAAATACTCGCCGCCCGTTGATAATTCTCCACAGCGTTTTGCATTTCTTCTATGCAAGTATAGGCAATGCCGCGATTGTAGTAAGCTTGAGCATCATTAGGATTGATTTGTAGTGCTTGGGTGTAATCTTGAATTGCACCGAGATAGTTGCCCATTGCCCTATAGGCATTACCTCTGGCAATATAGATTAAGGGATCTTCGGGTTGCATCTGGAGTGCTTGGTTGAAGTCTGCGATCGCACCTTGATGATCTCCCAATACAGAACGTGCTTTACCTCGATTGCGATAGACAATGGCATCTTGAAAATTTAGTCGCAATGCTTGATTAAAATCTGCGATCGCTTCTCGATAATTCCCCATTTTGCAACGCACAACCCCACGACAGCAGTAAGCTTGGGCATCTTGCGGATCGGCTTTTAATATCCAGTTTAAATCCGCGAGTGCCTCTTGGGTATCTCCCTTTTCAGCTTTTTCTAATAATTGCGTGAAATATTCCTTTGTGGATAAAATAGGCGCATTTGTGGAACGTGATTGCTGTACAGCAGGTAATTCTTGGGGTTGTAGCTGTTTAATTTGTTCCAGACACAGACGACAATTGTCTTTATCTTGTTGTTCTAGATATAATTGTGCAGCTTTTTTAAAGTTAGCGATCGCATCTTGAATATATCCCTGTTTGCGCCGCACTATCCCCCGCAAATTATAAGCAGCAGCGTAGTTGAGATTGAGACGAATAGCGCGTTCAACGTCCTCTAGCGCCCCAGGCAAATTTTTCAGCGCCACCCTTGCCAATGCACGACAATAATATGCCTCTACACTCTCAGGATTCAGTTTCAAAGCTTCAGTATAATCTGAAACAGCTTTAAGTATTGCTCCTGAGTCATAATGTGCCAAACCCCGTTGCAAATAGGCTTCGGTAAAGTAAGGTGTTAATTGTAAAGCATGGTTAAATTCCTCAATTGCTCCAGCGTAGTCTTTTCGTCTAGCCTTTTCCAATCCTCTATTGTAGAATTCGTTATTCATAGCATTTGTTTGGTTGATTCAGTTAATTGAATTCCAGCAGGCTTGCTTCATAGCCTAACCTATGCACTCACTCTTAATATTCTAAGTATTCAGTGTGGTTTTGCTTCATTTCGTATTTTCAATGAAATAAAACGAACACATGCCGTAAATTTTATCGGCAGGATTAACCAATTAAATATTGTACACCTCCAGATTTTGGAGTTAGATTTAGTACAAATATCGGATACAACTTTGATTAGTCTTATCAATAATAAGTTATCCCAATGAAAATCAGAACTATCACAACAGGTATATCACTTCAATCTTTACGAGAACAGGAAAAAATTAAGCAAGCTGCTGACTTTAACAAGCAAGCACAAATTGTATTTGAAAAACAAGGATATGAGGTACAAACAACTAGAATAGCCACTAATACCTGGGAAGAATATCTACAAGGCTTGTCAACAATTGAAATTATCCATGAAATTAAAATTCTCGAACAACTTTGCCAAAGTCTGAATATCAGCTTCTTCAATATTGGTTATGCCAGCCAACCCGAAACTATAGAGATAATTCCAGATATTAACAAAAATACGTCAATTATCTATTGCTCTAGCAAAATTGGTGATAGGGAAACTGGCATCGATTTTGAGAATGCTAGGGAATCGGCCAAAGCTATTAAACGTATTTCCCAAGAAAGTGAAAATGGCTATGGTAACTTTCGCTTTTGTGGATGGGCAAACTGCCAGCCAGATATCCCATTTTTCCCTACTGCATACCATACAGGCGATACATCTTTCGCTATAGGTTTAGAATTAGGTGACTTGGTAATGCAAGCATTTTCCCAGGCTAATAATATTACAACAGCAGAGCAAAACCTGCAATTAATTTTAGAATTAGAGTTAAATAAAATAGCGGTTATTGCTGATAAAATATCTGACAAATTTGCCGTTAATTATAAAGGAATTGATACTTCTCTAGCTCCATCTTTGGATCAGAAAAACAGCATTGCTTTTGCTTATGAAAAATTGATGAGTGGCAAGTTTGGGCATTTGGGAACTCTAGCAATTTCTGGGATGTTGACTCGTGTCTTGAAAAGCGTATCAGTAAAAATCTGTGGCTACTCTGGGCTAATGCTTCCAGTTTGTGAAGATGTTGGATTAGCTACCAGAGCTAATGAGCAAACCTATGATATTACAAATTTATTATTATATTCAGCAGTTTGTGGCTGTGGACTGGATACAGTTCCGATTCCAGGTGATATAACAATAGAAAAAATTGCAGCTTTATTAATTGATATGGCAACTTTAGCCATCAAGTTAGATAAACCACTCTCAGCAAGATTATTTCCGATTCCAAATAAAAAAGTTGGGGAAATGACTACATTCAATTCCCCATATCTCGTAGATTGTAAAATATTTACAGTTGACTAAAATTATTCTGAAAGCAAGCTGGGAGAAGTCAGCACAAAAACATCTCTACTTCCCTGAGCATCAATCTGTGGTTTTATAGGAGTGGTAAAATGGAAAAAATCATGATCATTGACCAATAAAAGTTCTCCTGGATTTAGAACTTTGCTAAACACAGGCTTTTCTTTTTTGGCAGTATACAAATGTGTTTCTCCACCTTGAATATTATCTCTATCTACTGAGAATATGCCAATAAAATCAGTACCATCTTGATGTATGCCTTCAGGTGCTGGATTACCCAAATTATCAGGTGAACAAATAGTTCTTATTTGATGAATTCCGATTTCAGCTTCAGGATGAAGTTTACAAGAATCACTAAATGCTAAGACAAGATTTCTAAAAATATCAAGTTCTATGAGTGCATCATCTAATTCTGCAAACTCTCTTTTTATATCACCCACTAATGTATTATACTCTTTACTTTGCAAGAGGTAGCCATGAGGTAATTTGATTAACTTATTTCCAGAGACTGTGAACCGAGATAATCTTCTCGAACGATAGTTGCCTTTGATATAAGGGTCAATAGGCATATTACTAAAAAATGCCTTGAAACCTTCTGGATTGATCGAATTTACTTTTCTTAGAGTAAACAGAAAAGCATATTCTAATTCCGTTGATGTCCACACTTTTTGCATAGGATTTACCTCCTTGCATGTTGAAATTCTCCCGGATTTTTTATGGGAGGCTTATAACACTTAGTATATGCTACTTTTTATTAATATGTTGTAAATTTAATTACAAAATTTGACACTTTGTGATATGTAAAGTTACTCAAATTCTGTCACAGGGCGGAGTAATATTCATGGGTGTATGAGTAGCAGCTGAAAAGATTTGCTGATGGGGGTTCGGTTGCTAAGGAATCGACGTATATTTACTAGCAGCAACAAGGTTTTATAATGATTGACTGGCTTTACCGTTACCCACCTTTGTATCCCGGTATTTTACTCAAGCGCTACAAGCGGTTTTTTGCTGATGTTCAACTTACTTCTGGCGAAATAGTGACAGCACACTGTCCTAATACAGGGCCAATGACTGGAGTCTCGACTCCTCAAAGTGCGGTACAGCTTTCCAAAAGTGATAATCTTAACCGCAAATTGGCTTACACTTTGGAACTCATTCAGGTACATGACAACGAGCCGACCTGGGTAGGTATAAATACTTTTTTGCCCAATCGAGTGGTAAAGCTAGCTTTGGCGAAACATCTTTTTCCAGAATTGGGTGAGTATAGCCAAATAAAGGGCGAGGTAGTTTATGGGCTAGATAAAAAAAGTCGAGTGGATTTTTTCTTAACGGGGAGTGATGAGGAACGCCCGATTTATTTAGAAGTGAAAAACACAACTTTGTCTGAGGAGAGATTAGCCTTATTTCCCGACACAGAAACTACAAGAGGACAAAAGCATTTGCGAGAACTAATGGCGCTGCTACCTCTAACTCGTGCAGTGATGCTTTATTTTATCAATCGCGGTGATTGTACCGAGTTTTCTCCTGGCGATCGCACAGATCCTCTATATGGTAAATTATTGCGGGATGCGATCGCTCTTGGTTTAGAAGTTTTACCTTGTCGTTTTGACATTTCCCCCGAAGGTATCCGTTATTTGGGTTTGGCAAAACTAAAAATTTGATTACATCTAATTAGAGACCCTGCATTGCAAAATCTCTAAACGCATAAAACAATAAATCCATCTAGACAGTATCTAGATGGATTTGTTGGTAGTTGGTGTTAGCTAAAAAACATCCAACCAGACCGTAATGGAGAAACGACTATAGTTAGTCACCACCCCAGAAATAAATAGCATTCGCTATTCTGACGTTTGCTTATGCAGGAATCAAAACTGTGTCAATTACGTGGATGACACCGTTATCAGCAGCAACATCTGCTGCTGCAACTGTTGCATCATTGATTTTAACGCCATTAGAAGCGTCAATTTTTACATCTGAACCTTCAACTGTTTTAGCTGTCTTCAGTTTAGCTACATCAGCAGCTAGTACCTTCCCTGAGACTACATGATAGGTCAAAATTTTCTTGAGCTTTGGAATATCTTTCAGTAATGCGTCTACTGTACCTGCTGGAAGCTTATTAAACGCTTCATCAGTGGGTGCGAAGACGGTAAATGGCCCATCACCTTTCAGTGTATCTACTAGACCAGCCGCTTGGATTGCTGCAACTAGTGTCTTGAAAGAACCATTATTAGTGGCAGTATCAATTATGTTGGCCATGTGCTTTACCTAGTTCTGTGTAACTTGTTACAAATCTAAACTATTTGTTTAATAAAATCTATCTATCGTTGGGCGTAGGTCAAATCAAATTTTTTATTGATACCATGAAAGTTTGCATACATTTTTATACAAATAAAGAATTATTATGTACATTGCTTGGGCGAATGAGTTGCAAACACTCCTGGATGCGATCGCTGTTAACTAGTATCAACACAGCACTCTTTTTACCAAAAAGTCAGTTAAATAGATAAATAAAACTATTTAGTTGGTATAAAAATGATTTTAGATATTTAGGAAATATCTGGTTATTGGATTTTTTAAGTTTTAGCTGCGCTTGCAATAGCTTTTTGTCAGGATTTATTAACCCAAAAAGTTGGTATCAAACCTATTTAACTGATATTATTTCATCACGAAATACATTTCACTTTCTGCCTGTATAATTCTACTTACAAATAATAAACTGCTTATCACACTAATGCTTTTAGCAATTGTGTTCAAATACGATGCAATTAGCGTAATTTTTAATTAACATCAAAAACATCACTTCAAAAACGAGAATTTTACCTCTGCAATTGTCAATATTTTTTGACACTACTAGCATTTAACTTTCAGATAATGTTTGGCTTAATGTCATAAAAACAATATAGAGGTATTGGCAAATACAGTAGCCCTAAATCGATTGTGAGAAAATAATAAGGTTGTGAATGTCACTAAGTGTTGGGTGCAAAATATGGAGACGTTCGCTAACTGAATTGAACGAAGCCTATCGAAAAATTCGTGAAATCAAAAGCGCATTTACACACAAACTTATAAGGTAATTAAAATGACTTACGATTCAGAAGATGTGCAAAAAATCCTTCAAATAGCACTCACTCGTAAACAGGAAGGTGAATTTTCACGAGAACAGCTTGTAGAAATGGCCTCTGAGTTAGGCATTTCTTCTGATATTTTAGAAACAACTGAAAAAAAGTGGTTAGCTCAACAAGAAGAGGAACGTTCGCGGCGCACATTTAATACTTTCCGACGCAAAGCGTTTTGGACACAATTTATTTCCTTCCTAGCTGTGAATTCCTTTCTCATTCTCTTGAATTTAATAACCAGTCCTAGTTATTTTTGGGCTATATTCCCAGTATTAGGATGGGGGTTAGGACTATTTTTTCATTGGTGGAGTGTTTATCAGACTAAATCAGAGAATTACGAGATAGCCTTTCAGAAATGGCGTGCAAAAATTTAACTTCTCCTTCCTTTTAAGAATGGAGATGCGAAGGAGATGCTTTAACTTTTATAGCGGTTCCTATTCAGATGCGGTACAACATTACCTCACGTAAACGATAACTGCTATAAGTGGGAATCCGATTTGGCTTTTGAAAAGCCAAGCTGACTGAAAGCTTACCAAATCAGGTTTTGGTTCTCAGTATACTTTGCAAAACTCAAGTTGGATTCCTATAATTTTTTGGGGCGATCGCTTCACTAGTCACTGTGGCGGAAGTTTGCCTACCTTTAACAAGGGGATTTTGCCCCTTGTTAAGTTAAGCCCCAAGCCTTGTTAATTGAGATGGTAGGTGGATTTATGCTGTGCTTCACTAGTGGGAGTGATCTTTCACCTAGAAATGGAGAAATTTCCGTACTTGATACTCTGCTGACTCCACTATTGGAGAGGATTCTCCTAGTAGTTGGATGAATTTGTCTTCAATAGTCGGCAAATCTGCTTGGGGCAAGGCTTTCAACTGCTCCAGTGTCGCCCAACGAATGATGAGGATAACTTCTGTGTGATCATTGGGGCTTATCCAAACCTTTCTTACCGAGAAATTTAGGATATTCAGCCAGCGCTATTGTCCAAATTTGTGTGTCCTTTTAGATAAAATTTTCCCTTAAATTTGGGGCAACCTTAAACTTGAGTCGTTCTATAAGCACACCCTGTGATCTCTGTGTTTGCTAATTTGCCAAAATAGAGATGTAGGCAATCAAGCTACGCTTTTAACATAGCTTGATTGCCTACACTCAGGAGCAAGGATCGGCTGGTTTGAAACAAGTAAGAGGAAGGGAGTATGGACAGCAACAACTGGTTGCAACAGCTAATGATGGTGGGTCTTGGCACAACGTCTTTAGTAGCAGAAAAACTACGCCAAGTCAGCGATGATTTAGTTAAAGACGGTAAGCTCAATCCTGAGCAAGCCAAGGCAGTTATAGATGATATTGCCCAGCAGTTAAAGTCGGAGCAGGGAAACTTCGATGTCCAAATGCAACGGCAAATGCGAAATATGATGCAAGATTTGGGGGTAGCTCGTCAGTCGGAAGTGGACGAACTGCGCGGTAGAATTGATCGTTTAGAGCGTCAATTGCGCGATTTGGAAAATAAGCTTTGGCGTTAGGATGTCCTTTCTGATTTAAACTAAATGTGTCCTGTTGGTAATCTTTTTGCCAGGATACCTAAGTAAGGAGAACTGATTTTGAAACCAATTTTCCTCAGCGTGGCGTTCATGCTGGTGTGTGTTGTGCTTTTGGCTGTGGGGCAAGTAGGCAGTAAACAGAATACTGCCATTGCTGCCCAGTTAACCCAAACGCCGCCAGCGCCCACAACTGTAACTGAAAATAATACTCTAATTGCGAGCAATACTATGTCTAAAGCTGATGCCGTAACCACCCCCTCTGGATTGAAGTATGTCGAGTTAAAAGAGGGGACTGGTTCGACTCCTCAACCTGGACAAACGGTTGAAGTTCACTATGTCGGCACTCTAGAAGATGGTACTAAGTTTGATAGTTCACGCGATCGCGGCCAACCCTTCAGCTTTAAAATTGGCGTTGGACAGGTAATCAAAGGTTGGGATGAAGGACTTAGCACTATGAAGGTAGGCGGTCGTCGTCAGTTAATCATCCCCTCAGAGTTAGGTTATGGCGCTCGTGGTGCTGGTGGCGTGATTCCACCCAATGCAACTCTGCTGTTTGATGTGGAATTACTCGGAGTTAAGTAGGTACTAGAGACTGGGGAATTGGGCATTAGTTTTTCCCAATTCCTAGCCCCTAATTCAATAGCTAAATTTTTAAATTTTGAAACTTTGTAAACTGTGGATTAAACAAAAGTTTCGCAGTACCTGTAGGCCCGTTGCGGTGTTTAGCTATAATTACTTCTGCAATGCCGCGATCGGGAGTATCAGGAGAATAATATTCATCGCGGTACAACATTATTACTAAATCCGCATCTTGTTCAATACTTCCACTTTCTCTCAAATCAGATAACATTGGACGCTTGTTAGTGCGTGCTTCTACCCCTCGACTCAACTGAGATAAAGCAATAACTGGTACAGATAATTCACGCGCTAAACCTTTGAGTTGACGCGTAATTTTTGATAATTCTTGAACGCGATTATCGCCGGCTCCTTCCATCAATTGCAAGTAATCTATTACAATTAATCCTAATTCAGTTCCAACTTCCGCTTGCAGTCTTCTTGCCTGACTACGCATTTGTGTAACTGTAATATTCGGCGTGTCGTCAATATAAATTGGCATCTCGGAAAGGATACCAATAGCACGGCTTAAAGGTTCCCATTGTGTTTGACTGAGGCGACCAGTTCGCAGATAACTACTTTCAATTTGCGCTTCACTAGCTAATAAACGTTGCGTCAATTGCTCTTTGGACATTTCCAAGCTGAAAAAAGCAACTGGTAATTTATAAGAAGCGGCAATATTATGAGCAAGGTTTAAGCAAAAGGCTGTATTGTGTACACAGATATCATTAGCAACAAAATTGTGTGTTTCTGGAATTGTTAAGTCATAAACCTGCTTGTTACCCACCGACTCAATCGCAACTATTTCATCCCAATAAACATCACTGGTTGCTAACTGTTGCAGTGGTAAATTATCTAAAGCTGTAGCTAGTATCCAAAGTCTTTCCCGCTTTAAAGCACGTTTGCCAACATGCATATTTGTTGGCCCTTGAATTCCTGCATGTCTAGCTAAACTACTCCAAGTTTCATTACCTTTTGCTAATGCTATTTGTTCCCAAATCTCTACAGGTATCAAGTCACGATTAGTTTGATATCTTTTTTGAGATATTGCTGCTGCAACTTTTTCTATTGCTTCTTCTTTACTGAAGATACCTATTTCTGCGATAAAAGTTTTAATAGATAAGGCATCAGTAATATCTAATTGCCATGCTGGTCTGCGGGTATTTTTATACTTAACAGACCGTTTTTTTAGAGATGCAATAATGCCAAATCGTAATAAAAGATGTTGAATTTGTCTTGCTAGTTTTTCGCTGACTGTTGCATAGCCTAACTGTGATTGTCCGCTAGTAAGCAGTGCAGCCCATCCATCAGTGGCAAACAGACGATTAAGGAATAAGGCTATTTGCGATTGCTCTAACTTAAAAATGATGTTTGGTATAGTTTTAGAATGAGCATCTTTGCCCCACAAACCTAATTCTTCTAACCAAAGCGTTAGCGAATTCTTCCGAGATTTGCTCATGCAGGCAAATCCATGAGATACAAACTCTTCTGACTCTAATTGTAAAATTTCGCATAATAGCTCAAAAGTTTCTAAATTTGGTACACAGACTCCTTGCTTCCAAGCGCAAAGTAAAGTAGGACTGACTCCAATTAATTGACTTATTTCTTTTCCTGTCAAAGAGTGTGATTGAATCGCTAGTTTAAAACTTTCAGCAAAAACCTGTCTTTGAATAGCAATAAATTCTAAATCTCCTCGAACACAAAGTGATGGTGTGCGTTTTCCTTGAGAAGTTTCCCAACGCACTGTTAAACCACCAAAATCTGCAACTGCTTGCAAAAAATCGGTTTGCAGTAATGAATTACCATTTGTAAACCGTGGATTACAGTTAGTTAATCCGCCATCGCCAATTAAATAAGCTAATAACTTGACTTCGCACTCGCGCATAGAATGTGAGCCAAACACATCTATTTTTCGCGGGATAGCGATTTTATCACCAACTTTCAGATTTTCTAGTTTTTGCCAGCCTTTAATAGTCAAATACGGGTGGGTGATTGTAGTTTCAATAGACCTACCTAAGCGAGTTGTTACCCGAAAAACTGGTTTGATACCATCATCTACAAATGCACAGGGTTGAGTAAAGGTAAATTTCCAGTCATTATTTAACGTCAATAATGAGCCATGACGTTGTTTATATAATTCTTCAATTGTGGTAATTGTTCCATCTGCCAAAACTATTTCTGAATCATAGCTAAGGCATTTACCCATTGATGGCCTGCCCGCGACAATAATCAAATCAGAACGCTGAAAGCCGCTGGTCATCGCATCTAAATCGTAAAATCCGCAGGGAATACCAGGTAAGGCGATGCCTTGATTTCGATCCTCAATATCCTGGAAATTATTAATTAGAGTATCAGAAATATGAACTAAACCTGATTGGGGACGTTCTTGAGTTACACCGAATACTTTCTGTTCTGCCTGATCTAAAACAGTTGGTAACTCGGTTTCTGTCTCGTAACCAAGATGTACAATTTCATTGCCAGCTTTAATTAACTGTCGCCGCAGGTATTTTTCCATCACTAACCCTGCTAAGGCGTCAATGTTCACGGCTGACACTGTACGATCTACCAGAGTTGCTAACTTATTTCTGCCACCAATGCGGGCAAGGATCTCATGGTCAGTCAGCCAACTTGTGACTGAGAGTAAATCTGTGGGTTTACCTTGGGCGTGGAGCCTCACGGCTGCTTGATAAATATCTTTGTGAGCGCTAATGTAAAAAGCTTCGGGAAGGAGGCGATCGCTAACTCGACTAATCGCTTCTGGATCTAGTAAAATACCACCCAAAATCGCTTCTTCCGCCTCAATATTTTGTGGTGGGAGGCGATTGCTACCATCGCCTTGAAAACTCAGTTCTTCAGCCATAAACGATTTTAGTTTTGAGATGAAAGCTAGTTAGGAGTACAGACGTGATTAATCGCGTCTGTACAAAAGTTAGCCTGCTGTCTCCTAGCTAGCGACGACTTGAATATCGACTTGTGCCGTTACTTCCAAATACAGCTTGATTTCAGCTTGATAAGTACCAAGGTGGTTAATATCGGGGATGGTAATTCCACGCCGATCGATTTCTTGACCGGTGGCTGCCTTAATTGCATCTGCAACATCTTGGGTGGTGATAGTACCGAAAATTGCTTCGTTTTCACCAACTGGCTTGGCAATTGTCAAGCTGCCAACTTTTTCTAAAGATTCTTTTTGCTCAAGAGCTTGTTGTCTAAGTTCTAATTGCCGTTGACGCTCTTGCTCACGACGGCGTTCTACTTGCTTGAGAATACCAGGAGTGGCATTAGTTGCCAATTTCTGGGGAATCAGATAATTACGAGCGTAGCCAGGAGCTACTTCCACTAAGTCGCCAGATTTTCCCAGCTTGCTGATATCCTGATTTAAAACTAACTGTACGCGTTTCGCCATCGTTTTTCCTGTAAAATCTGATTAATTTGGGTTTGGGTAGAATAGCTCACAATGTCAATGCTGTATTCCAAGCTTCTTTACCTATACCCTAAAGCTTACAGATCGTAGCGAAAGGAAGGGTGCGATCGCAACTATTAGCGCTAGAAAATTGATAGGGAATGCTCAATGCCTAAAAGTTATTTCTCATTTCCCGTATCCGCGCAAAGGTTTGGACTGCATCGCTACTTTTAACAGTTAGTTGTAATGATTGCTGATCCCAACGTAAAAAGGGATTAGTTTGCTTCTCCACTCCTAGCAGCGAGGGGATTGTAGCTTCTCCTCGACTACGGTAAACTTTTACTTCATTGAAACGTCTTTGTAAGTCAGCGTTGTCGCCATCCACGGTTAGGGCAAATTGCAGATTTTTTAAGGTGTATTCGTGGGCGCACCAGACGCGTGTATCATCGGGTAGAGAGCGCAGTTTACTTAAAGAGTTCACCATTTGGCTCGATGTTCCTTCAAACAAGCGACCGCAACCGCCAGAAAATAAGGTATCGCCGCAAAATAAATCGCCTGTCTCACCAGCTTTTTCGGGAGGAAAGTAGTAAACGATGTGAGCGCGGGTATGTCCTGGAACGAAGACAACCTCAGCTATGCGGTCTGCAAACTGGATGCGATCGCCTTGTTGCAAAAACACCTGTTGTCCGGGAATTCTACCACGATCCTCGGCTCCTCCATAAACTATCAGTTGGGGGAATTGTTCTATTAATTGCTTATTACCACCCACATGATCATTATGGTGGTGCGTGTTAAAAATTGCTACTAACTCAGCTTTTAATTCTGCCAGTTTCTTTAATACTGGTTGAGACTCCGCTGGATCGACAACAGCGGCGATATTTTGTTTGTCATCATGCAACAAGAATATATAGTTGTCTGAGAGTGCTTCCAGACGGATTACCTGCATTACCTGCGCCTCCCTTACAACATAATAAATGTTTTGTATTGAGTAACAATCTTACATTCCAGTGAATAATCATGCTACCTCCGCAAGCTATATCAAGTGTTCATACTTTGTTTATTATAGCTATATTGCAGTATTAACCATGATATTACACAACCGTGCTTACACGGTAATTATACTTAAATCAAGTCAACTTCAGATGAATTTATCAGTGAATTTTCTCTGGGAATAGCTACAAATACAAAGTTAAATTAATTTTATTATTTATTTACTTAAAAATAAGAAATTGTTAAGTTCATATTTTGCTTATCTCTACTCTATCAGATTTGGCCATAACTCAAACTAGAGTAAGATTTTATGAAAATAAATATAAATCTAATTTCCAAAGTAAACAACAATTGTTATTTTAATTTATGTCAACACAAACTAAAGGATTTATTACAATTTTAACTGGGCTTTACTCTTTTCAAGATTGTATTCATTTTTTAGCCGCAGTTAGGAAGTTTCATCAAGAGCCAATTATTATTTTAATTGACCAAGTTCCAATAATTCTTTATCCCTTGCTTAAGGCATTCAAAAATGTAATTTTAAAGCCAGCACCTGCAAATGAAAATACTGTTTTAGCATCACGGCAAGCAAAGTTAGCTCTATATGCGGCTTCTGAGTTTGATAAAACGATTTACCTAGATTCAGATATTTGTTTACTTTCGGATATCAATGATGTATTTGATTATTTAGATGAATATGACTTTTTGCTAACTGAAGATGTGCAACCTTCTATTGTCAAGGCTACAAACTTATTACGTGGTAAACAAGAAGACCTTTTGCCAAATGTTTTGCCAATTTTGCAATCAGTAGGGTTACCATTACAAGAAGATAGTGTGCAGTATAATGGCGGTTTTATGGCTTTTCGGAAAACAGAAGTAACCAAGATATTTTTTGAAGAATTTCAACGTTATTTTGAGATTGTCAAAAATAACCAAGAGAAATTACTCTTAAAAGATCAAGGAGCTTTTGCTTCTGCGATCGCATCTGTACGCCCTCACATGAAAATACTGCCACCTACTTATAATTATCTCAGTAAGTGGCAGGATGCTTATAATATTCAGGATCAAATTAAAGTTCTTCACTGTACTTATCCTTATCGACCTCAGTATGCTAAGAATATTAGTCGTTCTTTATATACAAGAATTTTTGACAGATTTGCTAAAGTATTTTTACCGAATCAAGTTACAAATCCTTGGCGAACTAAATAAAAATAAGTATAAAAATAGTGAAAAATTTTTCCAAGATATCGCTGTTGGTTTCAGATTTATCAAGTGCAGCTATTTTGCGTGCATACTTGATAGCAACAGCCCTAAGAAATTTAGAATATGAAGTTGAAATTATGGGTTTTTTATTTGGAGATAACTTATATCGAAATTTACCATCAGAATTAAACGTTTATAGTTTGCCGGGCAAAAGTTTCCCAGATTTTTTTGGAGAAATTGGTAAAATTATACCCAAAATTAATGGAGATATAATTTATGCTATAAAACCACAAATAGCTAGTTTTGGAGTTGCGCTACTAAAGAAAATATTTAGCCAAAAACCGTTAATTTTAGACATAGATGATTGGGAACTAAGTTGGTACGGTGGCGATGACTGGAATTATCGTCCCACACCTAAACAATTAGCTAGGGAATTGTTGAAACCAGATGGCGCACTCAGGAATCCTTATCATCCTTTGTATGTGAAATGGATGGAAGGTTTGGTAAATAGCGCTGATGCTGTGACGGTGCATACTAAATTTTTGCAGCAGCGTTTTGGCGGTACATTTGTTCCCAATGGTAAGGATACTTCTTTATTTGATCCCGCTCGATATGATGCTGAGTCCAGCAGAAATCGTTATGGTTTATCTGAATATCGTATTTTAATGTTTCCTGGTGCGCCAAGACCGTATAAAGGTCTAGAAGATGTTCTCATGGCGCTCGATAAAATTAATCAGCCTGACTTAAGACTAGTGATTGTAGGCGGTAGTCCTTATGATGATTACGATCAGCAACTCCAACAAAAGTGGGGACGCTGGATTATCAAATTACCAAAATATCCAGCTGATGTTATGCCTGATTTAGTAGCAGCGGCTCACATTGTAGTTGTTCCGCAGCGAGATACCCCAGAAACTCGTGCTCAATTTCCGCTGAAGTTGACAGATGGAATGGCAATGGCTAAACCTGTATTATCAACACGTGTTGGAGATATTCCTAAAATTTTAGGTGATACTGGTTATTTAGTCGAGCCTGCTTGTCCTGAACAGATTGCTGAACAAATTCAATTGATTTTTCAAAATTTAGAGTCAGCAAACCAGCAAGGTATCAAAGCAAGAGAAAGATGTGTGGAACACTATAGTATAGAGGCTATGGCTTCTGTGCTCAAGTCGGTAATTGCTCAGTTGTGAATCTTGATTGGGCATTAGGCATTGAAAAAGAGATTTTCATTCCCTTATTGTGCCAAATCGGTTCTAGTATTCTATCTGGCAAATGGTGTTGTAGGTGTAACTGTGTTTTAACGGAGTTGAGAGATGAAGATTATTTAGTTTGATTTATTTTATAATTAGCTAATTTAGCAACTAATGTGTGAATTATATTAATAAGTAAAAGTGGCATAAAAATACCCAATGTCTACCAGAAAACTACTACTAAGATTCGCTAAACCCTATCCAGGTTTGATTCTGCTGACAATATTGTTAGGATTTTCTGGAGCTTTATTTAATGGGATCAGCACAGCTTTAATTGTGCCAGTGGTTTTAAAAATTGTGGGGCAAGAAGTAGATTTAAGTACTGCTCCTCCCATTCTACAAACGATGATATCCCCCTTTGACAATACTCCAGAAGCTTACCGGATAGGAGTCATGGCTGGGGCAATTATATTTACAATTATTTTAAAGAATTTAGCTACTTATGCCAGCGCCTTAGCATCGAGTTCTTTAACTCGAAAGCTGACCTCAGATATGCGCGAAACCGGGTTAAAACTATTACTAGAAATTGATATAGATTATTATGCCAAAACGAAGGTTGGTGATTTAATCAACCGTCTTGGTGGAGAAATTGGCCGGGCTGCAAGTTCTATAGGTAGTACAGTCAGGATAGTTATCCTGGGAATCACAATTTTGGTTTTTGTCGGTTTACTGCTGTCAATTTCTTGGCAGTTGACAATTGCTGCTACGCTTTTGCTATCGTTAGTGACGTTAGTAAATCAGTATGCCATTTCCCGGTCTAGAAATTTTGGTAAGCAGCTTAGTGAGATGTCTAGGGCATATTCAATTTCTGTATTGGAAACCCTGAATGGAATTCGGCTGGTAAAAGCGACGGGAAATGAAGAAAAAGAATATCGACGGATTAAAAAATTAATTCGCGATCGCGAGTTAGCTGATTTCCAATCTCAGGTTAATTCGGAAGCAATTACACCTCTGAGTGAGGTGATGGGTATTACAGCTTTACTGCTAATTGTAATTTTAAGCAAAACCTTCTTTGCTGACCAAGTTTCTTCTCTTTCTACCGTACTTTTAACGTATTTATTAGTGCTGCTGCGAGTGCTGCCATTAATTTCTCAGTTAAATACTATTCGCAGTAACTTTGCTAGTACCGCCGCCAGTGTGGATGTGACGAATGAGTTTTTAAGTCTGCACGATAAGCCGTTCATGGAGAAAGGTAAGCTTCCCTACACAAAATTAGAAGAGGGAGTGTCTTTTAATTCTCTTTGCTTTGCCTACCCTGGTCATGAAAAGTTGGTACTCAAAGATGTGAATTTATATTTACCGCGTGGCACAACTTTAGCATTAGTAGGTGGTTCTGGTGCTGGTAAATCCACTTTGGCAGACCTTTTGCCCAGATTTTATGATCCGATCGCTGGCAGTATTACCATTGACGGCACCGATTTGCGGGAGTTCGATCTTGTGTCCCTCCGAAAACGGATGGGAATCGTCAGTCAAGATACCTTTCTTTTTAATGACTCGGTGCAGAATAACATCGCCTATGGGCGAGCAGAAGCTACTGAAGATGAAATTTTCACAGCAGCCAAGCGGGCAAATGCCTATGAGTTTATTAGCAAATTGCCTCAAGGATTTGACACCTTAATTGGCGATCGCGGTGTGATGTTATCTGGTGGACAAAGGCAAAGATTAGCGATCGCCCGCGCCCTCCTCCAAAATCCCGAAATTCTGATTTTAGATGAAGCCACCAGCGCTTTAGATACCGTTTCCGAACGCTTAGTACAAGCTGCACTCGATGATTTGAGTCGCGATCGCACCACCCTAGTAATTGCTCACCGCCTTTCCACAGTCCAAAAAGCCAATCAAATAGCTGTGTTAGATCAAGGACAGGTGGTAGAAGTGGGAACCCATGAAGAACTTTTACAAAAGGGTGGTTACTACTCACGTTTGTATTCAATGCAATTTGCAGAACGTCCTGAAACTGCTACCAAACACAATCAAAGCTTGCTCCGCATCTCTCACGAAATTCGGACGCAGTTGAACTCGATGATTGGGTTCTTACGCTTATTACTTGATGATTTAGTAGACGATTCCCAAGAACGGCACGAATTAATTGAAGATTCTTATAAATCAGCTTGGAGAATTCTCAATACTATTGATGTTTTTGAGGATGTTATTAACTTACAAATTAAGGGGCAGATTCTCTCTATTTCTGACCAAAATCAAAATGTTATCAGTAACCATTATCAAACCTTTAATCATATCGCCGTTGAGTTTCGGACTTCTCTTAACCTTATACTTAGCTCTCTCCGCTCTCTAACTGATAATTCGATCTCCACCACAGAAGAACAAAATGGATTAATTACTGAAAGTTATGAGTCTGCTATATATCTGCTCGATAATTTAGAAAAGTTTGAGAATAGTATTAATATCTAAATTTATGAAAAATCCAGCTTTAAAAAAACACTACATTTTTTTCATCGGTGAAGAGTTGCCACAGCCAGAAGCTCACCTAGTGCAATCTACAAATGCAGCTAACGCCGCCGCAAACTTGGGATACTCAACAGTTTTGGTATACCCTGACAAAGGAGCAAAAGCGATTAACCCAGTCAATCTAGCTCGTCCTTTTCAACCGAGACAAACGCCAACGGAACTTGTTAAATATTACAACCTCCATGACAAATTAAAAGTTGCTCCCTTACCGATGCCTTGGCCAATTGACCATTTTCGGAGCAAATTTACTGACTCTAACACCATTGCCAGCAAATATTATTTACCATTTCACATTCTTCCAACTACTAAACTTGTCCACAGTCGCAACTGGAATTTTGTCAAAGCTGCCATTAAAAATGGCGTTCCGGCAATTTACGAACACCATCACCACGAAGACAAGCCATTTGAACCAGAAATAGTTACAAATCCGCTGTTGCAAATTGCTGTCACCGTTGTAAATACAATCCGCGAAAGCATGATTAAAAATGGGATGCCACCAGAAAAAGTAATTACGCTGCACAATGGTTTTAATCGCTTGTTTATGCAAAGACAACCAGAAAAAGCGGCAGAATGGCGTCAAGAACTATTGCAATATGAAAGTCAAAAATTGGTAGTTTATGCGGGAGCGCTACAGCAATTTAAAGGTATTGATGTACTAATTGATGTGGCTAATGAAATGCCTAATGTGCAATTTGCTTGTGCAGGTGGTAAGCCAACAGAAGTCGAATATTATCAGCAATTTGTAAAAGAAAAACAGGTTCATAATATTAAATTTTTGGGCTATGTCTTACATAATGAGTTAGCATCTTTGCTACAAGCAGCCGATGTTTTAGCTCACCCTCATTGTTCGGGAAAAGCGGCAACTTTCACATCTCCCTTAAAGCTGTTTGATTACTTCGCCTCTGGAACTCCCATTGTCTCGACGGAAATTCCTTCATTAGTTGAGTTTCAAGATACTCAAGCGATCGCTGCTTGGTGTGAGCCAGATAACTCCAGCAAATTTGCCGAATGTCTAAAGCGCGTTTTAGAAACTCATCCCAGAAAGATAGAAGGTTATCCAGATAGCATCGATTTTGTCAAGCAGTTTTCTTGGGAAAATCGAGCGGCAAAAATCCTTAGTTATGTTGATGAATCTCTGCTTCCCCAACTGATTGTGTAAGTAAAAATGAGTGAGATTAGGGCAAATAACTTATGAAAAATAATAACTGACTAATAAATAAAATGACTATGAAAACTGTAGGAATGATTAGCAGCTATCGAGGTTTAGAAACCAGAGCCGATTGGCTATGGCAACAAACCCCGAATCAATTTGGAGTTTGGGGAAATATGCAAATGCAGGCACTGGCAGCTAAACCAGATTTTCTGCTGATGTATCAATTTGATTTTCCCCAAGCATCGCCAAAAAAATCTTGGTTAGATAGTTTTCGCAAACGCCAGCAAAAATCATTAGTCAATGTTGATTCTCTACTGCGTGGTGTAAGTAAAGAGCGGATTATTTATTTACTAAGAGAACCGCCTTTAGATGAAATTGTCGAAATAACTAATCATAATTACCAACAAGCTCAGAAGTATTCCGGCTACATTTCTGGCCCCGATGATTTTGCCCCCACTCCTGACTATATGCCTGCTATTTGGTATCACTCAAATTCATTTCAGGATTTAAATGAAATGCCACCTCCTCAAAAGGTTGCCCCATGTAGTTGGATTACTTCAGGAATTAGCCGCACTGCTAAACATCGTCAGCGTTTAGACTTTTTGCAATCACTGCAATCTAGTGGCATGAAATTTGATTTATATGGACGTAATTTACCAGAATGGGCGAAAAAGTCGGGAGAACTAGGTAACAAATGGTATGGGATGGCACCATACTATTACAATTTGGCAATTGAAAATTATGCTGACAATAATTGGTATGTAAGTGAGAAACTTTGGGATAGTTTGCTTGCTTGGTGTCTGCCAATTTACTATGGCGGTCCGGCTGCTGATAAATTATTGCCACCGGGTAGTTTTTTGCGGTTGCCCAGTTTAGATGAAAAAGGCATTGCCTACATCCGAGAAGTGACAGCTACACCTGATGCTTGGTATCAGGCTAAGGATGCGATCGCAGAAGCACGTCAAATCATCTTACACAAATTAAACTTGCTTAACTGGTTATCAAATTTTGTTGATCAACACTCATAAATTATGAATGGTATTTGTACCCTTGGCAATGATTATGTTTTCGATCAACTGGTGGCCTTGCTCAACAGTATTGATGTGATTTTGGGCCCAGAAACTCCTGTTTGCATCTATCCTTTTGATGATCAGACACAGCGAATTGCCGACGAAATAGCTAAACGTCCTAATGTATTTCTTTACGATGATCAAGAATCAATCAACCGCTGGGATCAATTTATGCTCTCAGCAGCACCAGAACGATTGAATCGTAGTAAATTCCGATTATATGGCGCTCACCGTCGTTTTTGTGCCTTTGATGGGCCCTTCGATAAGTTTATCTATTTAGATGCAGACACCTTGGTGATGAACTCACTAGCAACAGTGTTTGAAAAGCTAGATAGTTATGATTTTGTTGTCTACGATTTCCAATTTAAAGACGTTAGTAAAATATACAATGTTAAATCTCCCAAATTACTAGAACTTTTCGACCAAAAACGTATTGATTCCGAAATATTTTGCTCAGGCTTCTATGGCGCAAAGCGTGGAATATTTAACTCAGAACAAAGAGATTTGCTGATATCCCATTTACAAAATGGTGAGGCGGAAATTTTGTATGAAGGTGCTGGCGAACAACCACTGATCAACTATATGGTAATGAGGTCTAATCTTTCTAGTTATAACTTTGCTCGCCAACTGCCAGATAATGAAAAAACAGGATGTTCTGCCACATCTAAGCATTTCGAGGAGCGAGAACATCTTCTTTATGACAAAGATAATCGACTAACCTACCTTCATTACATTGGTATTCCTCCTAATATCAATCAAGCAGTCTGTGCTGGAGAGAATATTGAGTTTCCTTATCGAGATTTATTTCTCTACTATCGTTACCTACACGAACCAGAAAAGCGTCCAGTCTTTAAAAATCCCCCGAAGAACTATAATGACGCTCCACTACCAAATTTATTTACAAGAGCATTGCGAAAATTTAAGTTAATTAACCAAGGATAATTTATGAGTCGGGGAATTTATATTGTTGCCAATGATCGGGTTATTGATAATGCTATTGCTTTACTCAATAGTATCCGTTACTATGACCCAGAAGTCACTATTTATCTCATACCTTTTAATGATAGTTACCACAAGGTAGCAGAACAGCTTGCTACCTTACACAAGGTACAAATTTTCCCAAATTTAGAACTTGTTGATAAATTTACCAAACGTATCGGAGAAATCTTTGATAGAGATTTTCTCGCCTTACCCAATAAAATGCGTAAACTGGTAGCGTGGTTTGGCCCTTTAGATGAGTTTATTTATATTGATACTGATATTGTCGTTTTTGAAAAAATCGCCGACAATTTAGACAAACTTTCAGAAGTTGATTTCTTCTGTTGTGATTACCATCATGCCAATGACAAGCTGCGAAATATTTTTTCCCCGTTTGTGAAAGAGCAGCAAATTTTTTCGGATGCCCAACTTCAAGATGTTTTCAATAGCGGTTTTTGGGCTTCTAGAAAAGGAACTATTACGGAACAACAGATGGATGAAGCTTTGCGCGAATGTGCTGCACATCGAGAATATTTTGATTTTTCTGAAGGAGTTACAGACCAACCCATTCTGAATTATCTTGTTCTCAAACTAATTTCCAAACGTGGAAATCTCGTCAAAATTCCTGGGGGAGGGCCTGGTAGTTGGGCAGGTTCGCAAAATTTCCAACAGCAAGACTACGCCCTCTATGACCGAGGACAACGACTAAAATATCTCCACTGGGCTGGTACGCGGATTAAAACTGGTAGTCCCTATTGGCAATTGTGGGAACACTATCGCTATCTACATGAGGGTAAATTAGCCTTCATCCCCAAACTAACTCGCCGTTTATTTCCCTTTGTTGCTGCCCGCACTTAATATTAGGAGTATTCTAATGATTGATGGCATTTACATCCTAGCGAATGATGTTGTCTATGACCAACTAGTTGCGTTGCTCAATAGTATAGAAGCTAATGCAGGTAGGAAAATTCCGATTTGTATACTTCCATATAATCAGCGATTAGAAAAGGTAAAGGCAGAGCTTGCATCTAGAGATAATGTCACCTTATTTGAAGACTCTGATTCCATAGCTTACTGGGATAACTTTGCCACGCAAATATGGAAAAATTATCCTAGAGCACAAAAAACTTGGCGAGAGTGGGGCTTCCCGGAACTATATGAGCTACCTATGCACCGCAAATTTTGTGCTGTGGATGGTCCCTTTGATAGATTTATTTATTTTGATGCAGACACCTTGTTAATGGGGCCAATAGATTATGTATATGAAAAATTAGATACTTATGATTGGGTAGTCAACGATTTCCAATATAAGTCTGAATTAAAATTTATTTTTGATGGCTCCCCAGAGCAGATGCAGGAAATTTTCAACTCAGAAAACTTGCAAGATAAAGTATTTTGTGCTGGTTGGTTTGCCACTAAGAAAAGTATTTTTTCTAAAGCTATAAGAGCCGACTTCCTCAAAAAATTAACAGCGGGTGAAGCAGATGTTATGGCTTTTTTGGCACCTGACCAATCTTTATTTAACTACATGGTGTTGAGAAGTGGAATTTCCTATTATAACTTTGCTTTTCATGACTGCGAACAGGCAACTGGTAACCATTGGAGTTCTCAATTTGATGTGGTAGATAATATCCTCTACGACCAAGGGCGGAGATTAACATATTTGCACTACATGAGTATAAGTTCATCAAACTTTACTCAAGTTTGCGCTGGTGAAGATGTTAATATTCCATATCGAGATGTATTTTTGCATTATAGGTTTTTAAAGTCGCCAGAACAAAGACCCAAAAGCTTTAAGCGTCAGAGTCCATTAATGCGTCTACAAAAAACTACTACAAGTTTTTTCAATCAAAAAGTCAACAATATTAAGCTTAACTATCGTAATTTAAAGGATAGGATTACTAAATAACTAAGCAAAATTAGACTTAAATAGTGTTTAATTTGTAGCTTATCTATTGCCCACTTATCGGTAATAAAAATCAAAGTTTTTCAAAGTTAAAATTCTTAAACGCAGTAAATTATATAAATACTTAATAAGTTTATCGATTTTAAGTATAGTTTTCTGCCAAATAAAACGTTTGGGGTATTCTAGCTTTGTTTGTTGCTCAAAATATATTGCCATATCCTCCATCTTCGACTCTCCCTTTTTGATTCTGACGAATTCTATTCTATTCTTAAAGAAAGAGATACCCTCCATTGTACTCCATCTAACTGGTAAACCTGCTTTAGCAGCAGCTAAACCTATTGCATTTCCTTCGGAGTCATACAGTCCATTTAACTCACAATAGGATGCGAGAATTTCCCACTGTTTAAGGAATTCTATTTCCTTTCCAGAGTCTTTTGTAACTGCAAATAAATATTCATATACAAAGTTAAGATGTTCATTTTCTATTTCTAGATTTAACTTTGAAGCAGCCTTTTTAGCCACTTTAAACTCTTTCAAAAGTTTGGCATCAGGATTGCCAGCTAGAACTTTAGCATACTTTTTAGGCATATTTTCACAACCCCTTGCCGTTATTCCTGGTGTTGAAATCCATTTCGGATATTGGGGAACTGGTGCCAATATTCGCATATCTGCATCAATGAATATGCATGAATTAAATAGAGATAAACCCTTGGCTATTACAAATCTTTTGTCGTGATAAAACTTAATACTTTGTTGTCTATGCTTAAATGCTAAAACGTTAGGCTGTTGGCTAAAGTCGCTAGGATAATCAGTTAAAATAACAAAAGAGGTATTAGGCGAATATTTCTCTATATCTTTTGCTAATAACAATGCAAGATCACGATAGTTCTTACCACATGCTAAAGTACAAAAACAAAATCCGTTTTTGTCTTGAATCATAGTGTTTTACACTCCTTCTAAGTAAATAAAATTCTGAACAAAGTCGAGTATATTTTTATTTATAGTTACTATCCCTTTAGCAGAGTTAGTACGGATACAAATCTCAGTATTTATACGTAATTTTAATGCAATCAAATCTTGGACTGATAACAATTTTAGTAAAAAATAAGTATTCACCACTAGCTAAGGATCTCATTTTTAGTGGAATATCATTGCTAGCGGTGAGTATTTACGGCAATTTGTATGCTGGTGAGATGTCTTGCTATCTAAGAAAAAGAATCTAAATCTAAAGATTGCATACCTTCGCGTTCTATAAAAGTCATCATACTTCCCAACTGCAACCAAACTAATAAACAAGTAAACAGACTAATTGGTAAACCGACTCCTAAAGCTAAAGAGGAGGGAAAGCCAAATATTGCTAACCCTGAAGATAGAAATAGACAAGTACCGCCGGTTATGCCAATAAATGGCACAAACAATTGTTTTAGTGAAGAACGTGGTTTAGTATTTTCTGTGCGTTCGCTCGGCCATTTCTGCACAATTACTTTCAAAGTGCCAGATAATGCAAAACCAGATGTTAATGCTGTGAGAAAGCCAACAAGTAATAGGAAATAAGGTGGTTGAAGAGGAAAATAGTACATGAAAACTCCTGATTTATATTATTAAAAATTTTTACTTTTTGTTTGGTGACTGGTTTCCAGAAAAAGGCTCAAGAAATCTAGCTTTTGGGAGGATAGCAGCTGCACTTTCCCTGGATAAGTCTGTTAAAATGCCGATCGCTACATTTAATAAACGATCCGGTTTTAAGTCATCCTTAACTAGGTTCCACAGGCGTTGGACATCTTCGGTATGCAGGCGGTCATCTTCGGTGAGAGCAAGCACCAGCTGTCGCCGCAAAAACTTGCCTTCTTCTGACATTAAATATTGGAACCCCATCTGGGCTGTGGGCAATACATCAAAGTTGCTATCGGTACGAGCGATCGCAATTAAATTCTCTAACCGCTGCCACTGGAATTTACCATCTTTGAATAACACATTCAATAATCGTCGCCGTAATTCTGGCGATTCCCCTGTCAGCAAGCGCCGTGCTATGTAGGGATAACCCACTTCAACAATTTTGAAATTCGGGTTGAGGCTCAGGGCAATACCTTCTTGAGTCACCAAGGAACGAATAATCAAAGCAAACTTCGCCGGCACTCGGAAAGGATATTCATACATCAGTTCCGAGAATTCATCGGTAATAGTTTTGAAGTTAAAATCCTTGACATTTTTGCCAATAGCGTTACCTAGCACTGCTTCTAATGCTGGCACAATCGGGCAAATATTCGTGTCTGGAGTCAGAAATCCCAATTTTACAAAATCTTCGGCTAAGTCGGTGTAGTCTTTGTTCACCAAATGCACTAGTGCATCTACCAATGTTTCTTTGGTGCTTTCTTCCAACTGATCCATCATGCCGAAGTCAATGTAAGCCATACGACCATCGGGCACAGCAAACAAATTACCAGGATGAGGGTCAGCATGGAAGAAACCATGTTCTAAAAGCTGTTGCAATCCTGAGGTAACGCCAATTTGAATGATCGCTTCTGGGTCTAAACCTGCTTCGCGGATGCGTTGAGTATCTGTCAGCTTAAAGCCGTTAATCCATTCCAGGGTTAAAACATGGGTATTCGTGTAACGCCAGTAAATGCCTGGAACTTTTACCTGCGGGTCGTTGCGGAAGTTGCTAGCAAATTTCTCGGCGTTGCGGCCTTCATTAATATAGTCAATTTCCTCAAATAACTTCGTGCCAAACTCGTCCACAATTAAAGTGAGGTCGTGACCGAGATTTAAAGGCAACCAAGGAGCTAGCCAACCTGCTGCCCAACGCATCAGATATAGGTCGCGCGTGATTACCGGGTGTAAGTTGGGGCGTTGCACCTTCACTGCGACTTCTTCGCCGCTCACCAGACGACCCCGGTATACTTGACCCAAGCTAGCAGCAGCGACTGGGTGAGGTGACAGTTCGCTAAAGCTTTCGTGAATAGGGCGACCTAGTTCAGTTTCGATAATCTGGTAAGCGATCGCATTATCGAAAGGTGGTAACTGGTCTTGTAACTTTATCAGTTCTTCTAAAAAATCTTTGCGTATCAGGTCAGGTCTGGTAGAGAGGGCTTGACCAACTTTAATAAAAGTCGGGCCGAGGCGGGTGAGCAGTTCTCGCAACTGGATAGCTCGTTTACCCTTGTTCTGCTCAACTTTATCTTGCCATTCGTCCCACTTGAGACTGAGTAGAAATCCTGCAAAAGACCAGATAATTCTCAGCACTCGCCCCCAGGCTAGCCAGGGACGGTAACTATAGTAGCGAGCGATCGCATCTGGATTATAGAGTTTTAGCTGAGCAGGTTGATACTGACCCACGCCTTTTTTTGCCTCTTCAACTGAAAAATTTACAATGATTGTTTGTCTCCCGACCTACACCACAAGTTAGTTGCAAGTTCAGGATAGCGGTAGTGTTTTATCTAAAACACGCCCTAGAACTCTACCCTTTTGGGATAATGTTCGTGGTGATTTTAGCCTATGTTACTGCCTAGATTTGTTTATCTTTTTCTTAATTATACTTTATAAAACTACAACTACTTATCAAACTCTCAGATGATTTTATCTTTTCTTAACCATTATTTATAAAAATACAAATATTTATTTACCTATGTTTGATATATGAAAATTTGAATAAGATGCGATAGCTAGGTAACTTTATTTACTAACATTTATATGGAGCAGTAGTACTATTACTGTCTTGGGTTTAATTATTTTAAAATTCAGACTGTCTTAGCCACCTATTTAGCTTTGCCTGAATACTTCTGTAGTGATGGTCTTCTAAAACACTCGTACATAATTAATGGATTTGATAAAATAGCACCACAGGTTAATGCGGTAACTGTAATTACAGCTCATTCTGACACTAAATATAGAGCGAGAAGGTTCCTCCTCACGCTCTAAAAATCAGCAAGTTATAAACTACCCATTTATCTATTCGGTTTTTTGCAGGAAAAATTGTATAGTTAAGTGAAAGGACTAACCCGCGACTCTTAACTGAATTATCATTTATGACTGCTATAAATTCGGTAGTTGGTAGTGGCTTTACCACAAATACCAATTACCGATTAGCTACTTTTAATGATCATGTAGTGCTATTTAGATTTAGCCTCCAAATTTTCTAAACGGCTTCTCAATTCCTGGTTTTGTTGTTTGAGTTGGTCGAAATCTTCACGCAGTTGACGCAAGGTTTTTTCTGAACCAATATTCTTTTGCACCTTGGAAATTTCTTCTTCAGCATAGCGGCGTACACGCCCATCAGCTGTTTGTTCAGCTAGCGATCGCAAAATCCCGACTGCTTTGGGTGTTTCCATTTGTCCTAATGCTGCTGCTACCGCCACTTGCGTTAAAAAGAAGCTTTCTTTGGCTAGTTCTGTTAATTTTTCTAAAATCCGTTCCAAATTAACTGGACTTTGACCTACAGAAATCTTTCCTAAAGCGCGAATTGTCGCTAAACGTAGGGGTTGTGGTACACCGAGTTTGGTGTATTCGATCAGCAGATTTAAAGCTGCTTCCGAGGTTTTGAATTCAGCTAAACCAGCAACCGCACCACTCCGCACTATTTCATTCCAACCTGCCTTTTCTTCTAAAACGCCTTTCAGTTGCTTTAATACCTTGTCTTCCTTGGGTTTTTCTTCCAAGTTTGCAGATGCGATCGCCCCAATTACACGAGATGCTGTTGCTTCCACGTAGTAGCTGGGATCGCCCTTTTGCACTAACCCTCTCACAACTTTATAGCTTTCAGCAGTTTTGATTTGAGCAAGTGCTTCCACTACAGATCGTCGCACGTAAGCATTTTTATCTTTTAACCCAAGAACTAAGCCATCAAAGGCTTGGTCTAAATTAATTTGGGCTAATTGTTTTGCTACTTCCACACGCACACCCCACAATGAGTCATTTTTGAGGGCTGAAGATAGTGCTTTAGTAGCTTCTAAGCCGCCTTTTTTCGCCAAAGCTTCTGCTGCATAGATGCGCGAAATCGGGTTGGGGTCAGATTCTAATTGTGCTTTTAACTCTGGTATTGGATACTCTAAAGTTACTGTTTTTAGGTAATTATTGCCAACATCGAAGCTGATAAATTGGGGCTTATTTTCTAATGGAAAGTAGAAACTTTGTTCACGTTCATTTATCCGGACTGTGAAAGTTTTTAGTTTCACAGTTTCTTCCTGCTGAGTATTGCCAAATCCAATAGGTATTTTTAAATCAAATAAATCCTTACTGCCATTTTTGCCTTCAGCAACTTGGGTTTGAGTTACCGTAATTTTTGCCAAATTAGCATCTCCATCCCAAGAGTAAGCTACTTTAAAATCGGGATGTCCACCACGATAAACGTATTGGTCAAAGAGGAACAAAAGATTTCGTCCGGTAGACTTTTCAATCGCCCTGAGTAAGTCTATTGTTTCTACGGTTTTGTGGGCATTATCTTGGATAAATGTTTGAATTGCTTGCCAAAATAATTCATCTCCCAATTGGGCGCGAATCATGTGATAAACACAAGACCCTTTTTCGTAGATGTGGCGATCGTAAAGTTCAATAGCTTCCCGGTAAACATGCGTTACCATCGGGCGACGATAGCGGCTGCTATCTTCACTAATGTAACGACGAGCTTCCAATAAACGATAGTAAGCTGCTTCTTCTAGACTATATTCCTGTTCCGTCCACATCACCTCAGAATAGGAAGCCATCCCTTCCTTAATCCAAGCATGAGACCAATGCTTAATCACTACTAAATCACCAAACCATTGGTGTGCAAGTTCGTGGACGACTAAACTTTCGGTATTGCGGTTATCTAAAGCGGCGCGTTCATCCAGCAAGCATCTATCTGTTAACAGAGTTGTAGAGGTGTTTTCCATCCCGCCAAAGATGAAGTCATCGACGCAAACCTGGGCGTATTTCGGGAAAGGATATGGATAACCATACTTTTGGCTTAAAAATTCGATCATGCGGGGAGTTTTGCCCATGCTGCGTTTAGCATCTTCCTCCCGTCCCTTTTCTACGTAGTAGGTGACTGGTTTACCGTTCCACTCATCCCGAATTTCGGCAAAGTCACCTACTGCCAAAGTCATTAAGTAGGTAGGATGAACTTGTTGCTGTGACCAATGGTAGATTTTGTAATCACCATCTTCTGTGGTATCAATCAGTTCGCCATTGGAAATTGCCACGAGAGGGTTGGGAACACGAACGCGAATTTCTGAAGTAGATAGTTGTCCTGGATAGTCAAAGCAGGGGAACCAAAAGCGAGAGTCTTCGTCTTCTCCCTGAGTCCAAACTTGAGTAGGCTTGTTCGGGTAGTGTTTGTCTGGTTGAATAAAATAAATACCGCGTTGCGGCTTTGCCACCGAGTAGGCGATCGCAATCAGCAAGCGTTTACCAATCTGGGTCGCCTCAGAAAGTTGGATGGAAAGCTGTTCCCCGTCGTAGTCAAAATTTTGTGGCACATCGTCCACCTGCACAGACTCGATATTCAGGTTGACAGCATCCAAAGTCAAACGGTCAATGCCATTACGGATTGGCAAGAGGCGAATGCTACAACTGCCCTGATAGCTTTCCTTGGGAATATCCAAGCTGAGATCGAGAAAAATATGCTCTACCTGTCCGGGGCGATCGGGGTTGTAGTGTGGTCTTGCTCCCGGTAACTCAAAAGGTTTGTGTCCGTTATTATCTGTATCAAAATAAGACTTCGACATTGATCCTTACTGACCTTGTAATCCTGAAAAGTCTGGCTTGGCTGGATGTAATTAAGCAAAATAGCGGTATCTGTATTTCCCAATTCAATAGGGCAGTATGGGGGTTAAGATTCCCCTTGGGGATTGGGGGATTGAAATTAATCTCACCCAAATTTCCGAAGGTCGGCTGCCGATCCTTGGACTTTTTTCCATATCCCTCCCGCATTTACTTTTTCTGATGTTTTGCACTTTTTTGTCATCGAGTCAAGAGTCTCTTGCACCTCGATAGATTCTCCTTAAGTACAAATACTCCTAATTATTCTTATAACTTAGGATAGCTTGCCGCTGTTGAGCAGGCTATTTTCTTTGAGATGAACAGCATATCATTTGCAGATTCGCCCCTCATCGCCTTGAAGTATTTTTTAGAGTAATTATTTTAGACTGCTAGCTTATAGGACTACTAATTTTATCAGTAAATACCGATCAATGAGCAGAAAATATTAATAAATCCGAAAACTCTACAATGACACTTGTATAAATCTCGGTGACAATCTGAGCAAATGAGGATAACAAAATGCCCGAAAGTAAATCAAAGTTTTTGATTCCTGCTGTTGGTGCTGCTGTAGTAGCAGGAAGTATAGCGGCTTATATGTATTTTAAAGTCCCATCAGGAGCTAGCTCAGACGCTCTAGGTAGTGCTAAAGTAGTACCTTCAACAGCATTGATGGCAACTTATATTAGTACTGACCCTCAAGCCTGGGCAAAGTTACAGCAGTTTGGCACTCCAGAAGCACAAAAGTTAGTAGCAAAAGGTCTGGAAGATTTCAATAAGCAAATGTTCAGTGACAGTAATGTTTCTTATGAAAAAGACATAAAGCCTTGGGCTGGTGGTGTCATGATTGCTGTATTACCACCGAATCCTGTCAAACCGGCGCAGTTAAAAGTGCCGTCCGGGGAATCTAATGTACCAACAAATTTACAGCAAGAATCAAATATCCTGATAGTAGTAGGAATCAAAGATCAACTCAGTGCCTTGAATTTTGCTAATAAATTGAAGTCACAAAAAGGTGTGAAATTCCAGGAATCTGACTACCAAGGTCAAAAAATTATCGAAACTACAGAAAAAGGCAAGCCGACATATAGCGTAGTTTTAAATAATAGTCATTTAGTATTAGCCCCCGAAAAACAAGCTGTAGAAAAAGCAATTGACACCTTTAAGGGACAGCCTTCTTTTGCCAGTAAAGAAGGTGCAAGCACCATTCTCAACAAAGGAGTGGATGTCAAAAACGGCCTCGCCCAAATTTATGTACCAGACTATGCAAGTATGGTACAGCAATTAGCAGCTGGCAGCCCGCAGGCAAAGCAGTTACCTCCACAAGCTTTGGCGCAACTGAAGCAGATAAAATCTGTGGTAGCGGGTGTTGGTGTTGATGATGCGGGAGTGCGGGTAAAAGCGATCGCCAATTTAGATCCGCAACTAAATAAATTTCAGTATCAATCAAGTCCTGGAAATATAGTGGGGCAATTTCCCACTGATACCTTTGCTTTAGTTAGCGGAAATGGCATCAGCCGTGGCTGGGAAACGCTAGTAGAACAGTCAAAAGATTATCCAGAAATGAAGCAAGGTCTTGAACAAGTGCGAGGACAACTGAAATTTGCCAATATTGACCTGGATAAAGATATTTTTGGTTGGATGAATGGGGAATTTGCTTTTGGTGCGATTCCATCAAATCAAGGGGTGTTAGCGAGTGTTGGTTTTGGAGGTGCTTTAGTATTTGACACTAGCGATCGCAAAACTGCCGAAGCCACTTTAACAAAATTGGATACCCTTGCCAAAACCCAACAAATCAATATCGCTAATAGAAATATCGGTGGTAAAGACGTAACTGAATGGCAAATCCCCCGACAAGGAGCTTTATTGGCACATGGTTGGCTGGATCAAGACACTGTATTTGTAGCTGTTGGTGGCCCAGTTGCTGACGCAGTTGCCGATCGCAAGAATCAATCTCTTGACAATAGCGACGCCTTCAAAGCCGTTACTGGTTCTTTGCACAAGCCCAACGGCGGCTATTTCTACCTGGATATGGATAAAACTAAAACTGTGCCCTTGATTAAGAGTTTAATCTCATCTGACGCCAATACCATCACCATTCTGAGTTCCATTCGTGGTCTTGGTTTTACCGCCAATAGCCCCGATAAATCTACCAGTGAATTAGAGATGTTATTAGCTCTCAAGCCTTCTGCAAAATAGGGCATTGGGCATGGGGAAGAGGATAAGGGGACAAGGAGAAAGACTTGTTGCAAGTTCTCACTCAAGTTACCTAGTTCCCTTGTCTGCCCAGATCCCCCCACTTACAAAACTTGATTATTCCGAGTTTCCAAGGTTTGGTTGAGTCTATCCAACGCGCCAATCAATCTTTCTTGGGCTACAAGGTTAGGATCTGGCAAAGGTTCATCGGCGACTTCTTCTTGTCTCTTGAATTTTTGTAAGGCTCGAATTGCCACAAATAAAATTAAGGCAATGATTACAAAGTCAACTATTGCGCCAAGAAACTCACCAATCTTGATTCCCGGACTAATGGTGATTGTTCTCCAGTCTTTGCCAGTAAAACTAACCAAGGGATTAATCAATGGCATGATTACATCTTCAACAAAGGAAGTGATAATCTTGCCAAAAGCAGTACCAATGATGACGGCGATCGCTAAATCAACTACATTGCCTTTAAGGGCAAATTCTTGAAAATCCCTTAAAAAGCCATTTGCTCTTCTTCTTGCTCTTGCCATACTTGAGACTCAATAAGTTGGTTGTAGTCTTTTTTTATATGGTGCTCAAGTTTTTGCCCTCTCTGTTGAGATAGATTTTGCTAAGTATCGAAATCTTGCCAATCTTTAATCAATGGCTGTGATTAAGTATAAATTGGAGAACAGTGTGATTCTATAAAAATGCAAATCACACTAAACTTTTGATGTCAAGTTTCTATGACATTGGTCTCCACGCATCATGCAATTCAATTTGCATCTAGACTGGTCTCCAGCAAGTATGTCATAAGTAAAAAAGCTATTGAACGCAAATTAATTTATGACTGCTACTGTAAATACTACTCCTGGCTTCGCTTCCCGCTTGGTAAATGGCGTACTGGCAATCAAGCCTTTAGCCGATCTAGCCAAGCATCAAGCTAGACAAATGATGATTAAACGTGCCCAGAGAATTGGTGTGCCTTGGACGCAAGAAGTCGAAATACTACAAGCGCGTGATTGGAAGGCCGATCTAGCTCAAGTACAAAATCCTGAGCTTTCCTACCCAGAATACTACTTGCGGCCATTCCATGCCTACGAAGGCGGAGACCTTAGTTGGAAAGCGGCTTGGGAGCTAGAAGTTGCTGCCCGTACTGTCCATGCCGGAATTTGGCAAGATGCTGGAGCACAAGGAGATGCTAAACTGCGGCAAAGTTACCACGATATCCTCAAGGCGCAAATTCCCAATCAACCCCAAGACATCCTAGATTTGGCATGCGGTGTGGGTTTGAGTACATTTACCATGCAAGAAATTTATCCCCATGCCAAGATTACAGGCTTGGACTTATCTCCCTACTTCTTAGCCGTTGCGAATTACCGCGCCCAACAACGTCAAGCTAAAATTAACTGGCTTCATGCCCAAGCGGAATCTACTGGACTACCAGATGCCTCATTTGATTTAGTCTCTATTTTCTTGATGTGTCACGAATTACCTCAGTCAGTAACTCACCAAATTTTCGCTGAAATGCGACGCGTGCTGCGTCCTGGTGGCTACTTGGCAATCATGGACATGAATCCTAAGTCAGAAGTTTACCAGAAAATGCCACCTTACATTTTGACTTTGCTCAAAAGTACTGAACCGTATTTAGATGAATATTTTGCTTTGGACATTGAACAGGCTATTGTTGACGCAGGTTTCCAAACTCCCACTATCACTAACAATACCCACCGTCACCGCACAGTGATCGCTCAGGTGAGTGGTTGATTTTTTTCTAATGCTGTGGGCAGCAATACCACCCTTGCTGCTGCTAGGCTACTACTACTATCGGGTGCCATTTGCCCCGCCTCTGTTAAGGTTACTGATGTTCTTTATCATCGGGGCAATATCTGGTATCTTAGCCCTTAGCCTCGAATGGATTTTTGAAATTGCAGTTAACTGGGTTTTAGACTGGTATCAGATCAAGCGATGCCTACCGCCAAGCAGGTGCGCGTCTACGCTTTTTGGTGTAGCGTTGCGGCAGCTTGTGGAAGTAGGTTCAATTGAAGAAGGCTGCAAGTTAGCAGCGGTTGTTTTTCCAACCTGCTATCTGCAACGCAGGTATCGATTACTCCCCTCTACCGTTTTCCTGTTCACCATAGCCGTTGCCCTTGGATTCACTGCCGAAGAGAACTGGATTTACCTTTACCACGGTACAGCATCAATTCTTGACCGTACTATCGGCACGCCAGTCCACGCTATGTTCTCTGCGCCTTGGGGCTATGGGTTGGCAATATATATTTCCTCTAATACTCGGTTAAATCGAGACAGAAAGTTTATTTTTAGGGCTTGGCTAAATTCTGTAATTTGTCATGCCCTGGTTAATGTGCTATCTAGTGCTTGGCGTTACCCACTACCCCTACGTTTCCTGAGTTATGGTTTATTTCCGTTTCTGTTGTGGATGTTTTGGCGACTGGAACAATTACTGCGAAAAGTGCAAGGTAAGCCTGCAATTCTCCTGATTTCAGACGGTACACCCCAGCGCCGTTACTGGCAGAGGAGTTTAGTGGTGTTTGCTCTAGTGCTGGGTGGAAATGCTATTTTTGGGCTGTTTCTCTTAGCCAGGATTCTTAGTCCTTTGAGTCCGTCAAAGCTTTTTGATGCCGATATTTTGTGGTTTATATTTAGTCGCTTTTTATTAAATCTCTTTTTCGGAGTTTTAGCCTGGGGTATTTATCGCTATTTGCGACATTCCGCTCGTCGTCGATATTTTTAAAATATGATTTAGAAAAATGTTAGGGATAGAACATGGGGCATTGGGTATTAGGCATGGGCATGGGGATAATATAAATTCCCTATGTCCTATGCCTGGATTTTCAATTAGCTAAACTCGTGCCAATACTGGTTGACTAACAGCTGCACTGACTGAATTTGATTCTGATTCATTACAGTAGATTTCGCAGGAGTTATTGGGACTTTCAATCAGTTTCACTTTGTAAAGTTTAGCTCCCAATTCCTGAATGGGCGATCGCAGTAAATTACTAATGTAAAGTGCGATATTCTCAGCAGTGGGTACAACTTCGGCAAAGTAAGAAATGTCTTTGTTTAAAAAGGTGTGATCGAATGGCTCTACCACATAATTTTCTATAACTTGATTCAGGGCACCTAAATCGACAATCATCCCAGTGCGTGGATCAATTTCCCCTTTCACGGTGACTTCTAGATGATAGTTGTGTCCGTGACCGTGGGGACGGGCGCACTTACCATAAATCTCAGTGTTTTCTTCATTACTGAGGTTAGGATGAGCTAACCGATGGGCGGCGCTAAAGTGAGTACTGATAGTGAGGTAGGCTTCCATTGCTTTTCCCATATAATCTGCCCAAAGTTCAGGATGTTCAAATAACTGCACACGAACTAAAGGCAAGTGGGGTGCTAGCCGCTGCCAAATAATCCGTGCAATATTCTCAGTGGTGGGCAGAGTTTGTTGAAATTCTGCCCACACATCGTTGAGATAAGAGAAGTCCAATTGACTGGTAACTTCCTGTTTAATTACGTGTTTAACATCGGACAAGTTTAGCACCATGCCATATTCATCCAATTCCCCGGCTAGGGAGATAAATAAGACATAGTTATGTCCGTGTCCCGGAAATCTAGAGCAAGCACCAAATTTCTCAATATTCTCGGCTTCACTCAGTTCCGGCAACCAATAACGATGACTTGCCGAAAACTGGGCGCGGCGATTAACAATGCATTGCATGAGTACACTATGAGCAGAATTTAAAATTTCTTAATCTTTCTCTGTTTCCAGCATAAACTAATTTCTTTATCAGTTGTCATTAGTCATTAATCATTTGTTATTTGACTAATGACTAATGACTATTTACAGACGCTTGCGCCTCACAGTGCAATCTTGTAGCTATGCGGAATAGTTCTTGACCTGTGTGCAAATAACGCTCATCGTAGTTCAAAGGAAAATAAGCCAACTCTTCGAGTCCATCTGCTACTTGATCCAGGCTGTAGTAGAGATGAGCTGCTGTTCTTGCTAAACTAGGGGGATTCGGCAGGGAGCGAAAAGTAATTTGTGCCTGCTTGAGGTCATCTCGACAGGTTTTTAAGTATTCTTGAAATTCATCTAACAACTCATCATCAAAGGGATCAGCAGCTAATTGCTCCATTTGTTCTTCTAACGAATAAAGAATAGTACAAAGCAAACGATTTACTGGCTGATAGACTTGGCGCAGCCATTCCTCAACTTGCTCGTCAACATCCCGTCCTGTTTTTCGTCTTGTCTGGTGATGCTTTTGCGCTGATGCTGTACGTTGTTGGCGATCGCTATTTAATTTTTCAGAGTCATCTTGCAGTTGTTGGTCATAATTGCGGCGATTTTGGTTGTCGCCTAAGACCTCATAGGCTGCATTGATGCGGATAATCTGCTCGTGATCGGCTGTTTCCTGATTACTGTCAGGATGAAATAACTTAACCAAGCGGCGATAAGCTTGCTTAATCTCCGCTTGGCTGGCACTTGGACTAACTTTGAGAGTTTCGTAATGGTTAGAAACGTGCTTAGAATTGACCATTAATTCAATTTATCGTTAACTGACGCTAGTGGCTAACCTTGCCTCCAGGTCTTGAAACAACGGCGTACTTAAATACCTCTCACCAAAACTGGGCTGAATCATCACAATTAAGCGTCCCTTATTTTCTTGACGTTGGGCAACGCGAATTGCTGCACATAAAGCTGCTCCAGTGGAAATACCAGATAGTAGCCCTTCTTCTTTTGCCAAACGTCGACTGTAGGCGATCGCTTCTTCGTCAGTGACGGTAATCACTTCATCAATTAATTTTATCTTTAGAACTTGGGGAATAAACCCAGCACCAATTCCCTGGATTTTGTGGGGCCCTGGTCGTCCCCCAGATAAAACTGGGCTATTGGCTGGTTCAACAGCGATCGCCTTAGAATTAGGCTTGCGTGCTTTAATCACTTCTGCTACACCAGTGATCGTACCACCTGTGCCCACCCCTGCGACGATCATATCTACCTGTCCATCGGTATCTTCCCAGATTTCAAGGGCAGTAGTTTCCCGATGCACTTTTGCATTGGCTGGATTGCGGAACTGCTGCAACATATAGGTATTTGGTGTAGTATTAACTATTTGTTGCGCTCGCCCAATTGCCCCACTCATGCCTTCCATTCCTGGCGTTAGTTCCAGTTCTGCTCCATAGGCCCGCAACATTGCCCGTCGCTCCCCACTCATTGTCTCTGGCATTGTCAAAATTAATCGATAACCCTTGGCTGCTGCTGCCATTGCTAGGGCAATTCCTGTGTTGCCAGAAGTGGGTTCTACCAATACTGTCTTCCCAGGAGTAATCAGCCCCTCTTCTTCGGCGGCGTTAATCATACTTACTCCAATCCGGTCTTTGACTGATGCCGATGGGTTCATACTTTCCAGCTTCACCAAAATTTCAGCAAAACATCCTTCTGTTTGGGGAATGCGGTTGAGCTGCACTAGGGGTGTACGACCAACCAGTTCTGTAATGTTATGAGCAATTCGCATAATTTAGTCCTTAGATACTTAGTCAAGAGTCATTTGTCAAAAGTCAGTCCTGTTAGGCTTTGACGTTCCCGCAGGGTATGCGGGTTTCTAAACCTAGGGAACTGGCATTAGCGATAGCGAGTAACGAGCGTCGGAAACAGAGTGTCACCCCTAAGAGGGTGTTTTAAAAGTATTATTGCTAATACTAAAATTTCAAAAACCTAGCCTCCCAGCCCCAATTCACTTGTAGAGAATCGAGGTTTCAAAGCTTCTCGACCTTTTGGGGAGGGGTTTGGAGAGAGATGAGTAGTAAGTATACTTTACGGCTTTCCAAACATCCTTTAAGGGTCAAATAACCAATAACAAATAACTCTTGACTAAATGTAGTACATGATATCCAATTGCCGCCGTGAATCTCGTTTTTCACAAAGATCCTGGAGCGTATACTTTTGCAACACTGAATTTGCTGCGCGACTTGCTTCTTGCCAGATTTCTTCTATAATCGAGCTGTCTACCGTTTTAGAATTAACGTTTTCTTCACAGGTTCCCACCTCCAACCCTTCTAAACATTCCAAAATCTCAAAAAGGATGATTTTCCGGGGTTCTCGCATTAATAAATAGCCGCCTTTTGACCCGCGCTGACTTTTGACTATACCCCCACGCCTCATGGTTGCTAGTAGCTGTTCCAGATAGCGATCGGGTATGTTTTGTTGTGCTGCAATTTGTCGAATTTGCAGCGGTTCGCCACTTTCGTAATGAGCGGCCATCTCTAATAAGGCTAGAATTGCGTATTCTGATTTACACGATAGTTCCACAAGTAGTAACAAGTTAGGGTTAGGAGTTAGGAATTATCAGTTAGGAGTTGGGAGCCATTCAATTTGAATTTTAGATAGCCTAAGTTAGAAGTTCGTCGCTGCTAGGGTGAACATTAAAATGTCTACCCTACTGTGGTCTATTCACATAAAACCCTTCATAACTCATAACTTCTAACTAACAACTCCGTAACTCTTCTAGTATACTCCGGTTACCTACTGGGGTTTCTTTATTTGTTGTTGCTACCGACAACAAAAAGCCCCGCCTGATGGCGGGGAGCAATAAAGTTCAAAATTGTCAATGGATAGTCAATACTCTAGAAGGTGAAAGTTGTTCTCAGCGTACCGATAATTGCATCGTCGTTAGCGCTGCTTTGACCAGGAGAGGTTAACCAGATTACACCAGGAGTCACTGAGATGTTATCCGACACACGATATTTGTAGAAGCCTTCAAATTGATAGGGTGTGTCATTACCAGCAAAACCTGGTCGGTTAAAGGAATAGGGCTGTGCACCAGCAAAAATACCTAAAACGTTACCCTGTTTACCAAAATCAGGTAAGGCTACACCGACACCATAGCTCCAAGCTTCATAATCATCACCTATACCGACACCTGTGACATCGTGGTAAGAGACGAAGCCACTAATTGACAGCTTGTCGCTAGGTCTAAATGCAGCTGACACACCGTAGGAGTTGCTGGAACCTGCACCTAATAAAGTGTTAGCTTGTCCAGTACCTACTACAACCTCTCCAAAAGTTCCATCTGATGTGGAACCTGAGTTGAATAAAGAACCACCTGCACTATATCCGTGGACGTAGGTAGCAGCTAAAGCCAAGCGATCGCTAACACTAAAGTTTAACTGTCCAAGAGCTGCGTAGTCACCGTTGGTCAGACCTGAACTAAGAGTAGGATTATTAGCTTCCGATGCCAAGTAACCCGCAGTGATTGAGCTATTTCCTAGAATGCCACCACCTTGACCAAGAGGTAAATTGACCGCTATACCTGCACCACCACCAATCCGATAGATGGGACTTTCAGAAGCAAAGCTAGATAAAGCGCCGTTACCGCCATCAGTGTTGTCAAAAAAGTAAGGATTATTGACGGCTGCATAATGGCTGTGTCGTCCACCACTAGCTGCGAGATAAACTTGGGCTGGGCCTACGGGAGCTTCATAGGTCAATCGGTCTATTTTGACGCTGTTGTTACCTGTGCTACCAACTTGAAAAGTTTGTGTACCTTCAGCAGTGTTGATACCAGCACCAGCGTTATCCACTAATGAAAAGGCTTGTGCATTACCAGCAGAGAGACGGGTAGTTAAAACGTCTCTACCAGTGAAGCTGGTTTGTAAGTTTAAACGCACCCTATCTTGGAAGACAGTATTATTAGCATCACCAGTCTCACCCCCAAACACATCAGTAACGGCAAAAATGGCTTCACCGACTAGTTTGGTAGTAGTGGAGAACTGATTAGCTTCCAATTCCGCAGTCCGCGCTTCTAAGGAATCGACGCGACCGCGTAGGGTTGCCAATTCTGCGGAAAATTCTTCTTGTAACCGTTGTAAGGTAGCTAAATCTTGTTTGGTCACCAAGTCAGCTGTTGCTGTGGCAATCAATTCGTTAACCCGATCCAAACAGGCGTTCAAGCCAGCGGCAAATTCGTAACGGGTCAAAGCACGGTTACCGCGATAAGTAGCATTTGGGTAACCTGCAATACAACCATAGCGCTCAACCAAGGACTGCAATGCTTGGAATGCCCAGTCTGTAGGTTGTACGTCGGAAAATTGAGAAACCGATGTTACTTGAGACTGAGAATTATTTTGGCTACCTTCGTTGCTGTAGCGATTAACTTGATCTATGGTTGTTTGAGCCAATATTTCTGGCTGTTGGGCAACTTCAGTTACACCTGGTTGTCCGACTGGTGATACTTCAGTGGTTGTGTTTGGAGCCGCAATTGCTGTTGCCGAAACTAACAATGTTGCTCCCAAAACTGCTGGGCTAACCACTAAGGATTTCCACAATATACTAGACATCTCTATTACTCCTCACACCTTGTTTAGATAATTGTATTCGTTGCACCTAAAATCTCAAAAATGCGACATCTCATTGAAACCTGTGGATGAGGCATAGTTGCCACTACTACAATTTTAGTTTTTGCAAAGCTAATAAACGATTAACTTAGGGTTAAAAACTTATGTGATTAACTTATGCAAAAACATATCTTTATATCATAACATTATAAAACATCTGATCTAGATGGCAAGATCACAGCGATCGCCTTAATAACTGTCACACATAATTATCTAAATATCTAAGCAGGGAGTAGCGTCTAGGGCATTCACTCCCTACGCAGGCTAAATTGCTCAAAGCTTAGACACTTAACAGCTTGTCAGTAAAAATCACTTCTGCCACTTAGCCCTACTAGAAATCGCATACTAGTTAAAACACAGTGATTCGGCTATACAAACATAGCAGAGCCTTTCAACGGGGTAGTTTGTCTGCTATTTTGATCACAACCACCAGCTTAGGAATCAAGGGTTTTGAAACCCGCGCACTCCAAAGTAAAACACGTAATTCTACTCTTAAAGCTTGCTACGCGCTGCGTCTTTCGTTGCGGTGACTTCCAGTTGCCTAGTGCAAGATGTCAAAAGAAATCACTTAGTTGATTTGGGAAATCGCCTGTGCTACATCAAAGTCAGCCTGCGTCAGCCCACCTGCATCATGTGTTGTGAGTGTAATCTTTACTTTGTTGTAGGAAATCTCTATATCTGGATGATGTCCTGCTGACTCAGCAGGCTCAACCAGCTTATTGACAAACTCAATTGCTTGGATAAAATTCTTGAATGTGCGGGTAATTTGCAACTTGGAGCCTTCAACAGTCCAACCTGACAAAACTTTTGTACGTTCTTGAATTTCTGCCTCAGTGAGTAGTTGTGCCATATCAAAAAATTCCTATTTTTTGTATTGTCTTGATCACATTATGTATTTCATCAAATTAAATCCCTTTTATTCTCTACAGAGAAAAGATGGGAGGATAAACTAGGGCATAATGCGTATGTACATATTTAAATCAGACTTAGTAGATAGACCTTATTGCTCACATTTGGTCAGACGCCAAGGTTTTTATACAAGATATTTTTATTTTTAAGAAAAGTTAAACACGTTGGCTTTGCCTGCGGCAGGCATTGCTATCTTAAATTTTCAAAAGTAACCATTGATAAAACTGATAAAACACAAAGTCACCCATAAAAAACTATCCGCTCTGATTTAGATCAGGCGATCTAAATCAGAGCGGTCTAGCGGGTCTTCAGGTTGCAACCAGACTGCCGGATGGAACTCCCAGCTTGCCTAGCTACTTGAGCTAACTTAGTATCTCAAAGATGACTAAGGCTAACTTTTAGAGAACAGCCCCGGCGCGCAGCCGGCTAACTGCAACCTGATGACCCATGCATTTACTACTTTCTATCATGGGCATCACCTCCTTATTGCCTAAGCGGTCTTAGTCTCAAAAGGGCAGAGTTTTTACTCTGGGTTTATAACCTTCACCTAACATAACACATAAATTTAAAGATATTAACCATATATAAAAAAATCCCCCGCCAAAAGGCGGGAGATTACTGGAGAATGGGGAATATTGACACTTTATTGGCTTATGCCAAGGAGATTATTTAATCTGGGTGGTGTCAATTTTCGGCAACCACAACCCTAATTCAAGTCATGGTCGACTTTTAACATTAGAGAGCGTTACCGCGAGGTAGAACTTCCTCAGGGAATACAAATTGTTCGTGGGGTTGATCTTGAGGAGCCATCCAAGCGCGGATACCCTCGTTCAGCAAAATGTTTTTGGTATAGAAGGTTTCAAACTCAGGGTCTTCCGCCGCCCGCAATTCTTGGGAGACGAAATCATAAGCCCGCAGGTTGAGTGCTAAACCGACGATGCCGACGGCGCTCATCCACAAGCCTGTGACTGGCACGAACAACATAAAGAAGTGCAACCAGCGCTTGTTAGAGAAAGCAATCCCGAAAATCTGTGACCAGAAACGGTTTGCCGTCACCATTGAGTAGGTTTCTTCAGACTGGGTTGGATTGAAGGCGCGGAAGGTGTTAGCACCATCACCGTCTTCAAACAAGGTATTTTCGACTGTGGCTCCGTGAATGGCGCACAAAAGAGCACCACCCAATACACCCGCAACACCCATCATGTGGAAGGGGTTGAGTGTCCAGTTGTGGAAGCCTTGCAGGAATAGCAGGAACCGGAAAATTGCTGCCACGCCAAAGCTGGGTGCAAAGAACCAGCTTGATTGTCCCAAGGGGTACATCAGGAATACGCTGACGAATACCGCAATGGGAGCGGAGAAGGCCAGGGCGTTGTAAGGACGGATACCTACTAGACGCGCAATTTCAAATTGCCGCAACATGAAGCCAATCAAACCGAAGGCTCCGTGCAGGGCGACGAATGGCCACAACCCACCCAATTGGAACCAACGGGTGAGGTTGCCTTGGGCTTCTGGTCCCCACAACAGCAATAGGGAATGTCCCATGCTGTCGGCGGGGGTGGATACTGCCACTGTCAGGAAGTTAGCACCTTCTAGATAGGAGGAGGCTAATCCGTGCGTGTACCAAGAGGTGACGAAGGTGGTACCGGTCAGCCAACCGCCTAGTGCTAGGAAGGCGCAGGGGAACAATAGTATCCCTGACCAACCTACGAATACGAAGCGATCGCGCTTGAGCCAGTCGTCTAGAACGTCAAACCACCCTCTACTGGGGGCGCGTCCAACTGCGATGGTCATTAGAGCAAATCTCCAAATGTTTATAAGTACAGGTTGTATCTGTATTATAGATGGCGATATAAAAGCCTTCCATAAGCAGAAAGTTAACCGGGTTGTTAACCAAGTTTACAATTTTTTACACACCTTTAATCATATTAGGTGTAAATCGCTAATTTTTCTAGGGGTTTTGTAATAAAAATTAATTTTTGCTCCAGATGAGGTGGGGATGGGGGAGCAGGGGGAAAATTCCTCTCCTCTGCACCCTTCCCCTTGCCCCTCTGCCTCTTCCCCATGCCCAATGCCTCATACCCATTTCCCTAGAATCAGTCAGCTGACGCTAAAATGAGTCCTACAGTTAAATTTGATTATTGCTAAATGTTTACCATCGATTTAAGCATCAGAAACACTGCTTTCCCTATCTCAGTACAACGTAAGTCAGCAGAGGATGCTGAGGCTGTCTATCAGCTGATTTTGGCAGCAATCCGCTCTGGGAACCCTGACATTGTAGAACTCAAGTGCGAGGGCAAGACAGAGAAAAAAATTGCTGTCCGCGCTAGTGAAATTTCTGGGGTGCAGATTGTTCAGAAAGATGGTACAACCCCAGGTGGTGGCAGACCACCTGGCTTTTTTGCTGTAGCTGCTGAGTAACCAAGGTTGACAAATGGCTCAAGTGGGCATTGAGGTCAAGGATTTAAATTTCAGTTGGCCGAATGGAGAGAAAGTTATCAAATCTTGCTCTTTAGAAGTACCCAAGGGTGAGTTTTGGATGCTCTTGGGTACTAATGGCAGTGGAAAATCAACATTACTTAGACTGTTGGCGGGGTTATTAGCTCCTGAATCGGGCGAAATTCGGGTTTTGCACCCCGTTGGCTTTGTCTTCCAAAATCCGGATCATCAACTGGTGATGCCAACGGTTGGTGCTGATGTGGCTTTTGGATTGGTAGAAGAAAAGTTGCCACCTGCTGCCACGAGAGCAAGGGTTGAAGAGGCACTAGGAGCGGTGAATTTGCTGACACTCCTACGACGGCCTATCTATGCACTCTCTGGGGGACAGAAACAGCGAGTCGCGATCGCAGGTGCGATCGCCCGCCGCTGTGAAGTCTTATTATTAGATGAACCCACTGCCTTGCTAGACCCAGATAGCCAGTTGGATTTAGTTGCTGGTGTCCGCCGCCTTGTCAAAAGTCGAGGTATTACAGCCTTGTGGGTAACACACCGATTAGACGAGTTAAATTACTGTGACGGTGCTTTCTTGCTAGAAAAAGGTTCTCTGGTAGATAGGGGTGAAGCCCAACGCCTCAAGCAACGTCTGATGGAGGTACATAGCGAAGCCTCCTAATTAAGTGCTGAGTAAATAAGTAGAATTAATTGCACTTAGCACTCAGCATTCCTAAACACTACTGAAAAAGAACTGAAACGCGCCTTTTAAACAAAGGCGCGTTTTAAGTTGGCGCGTCTGTCTTAGGGTTTAGTTTTGTGAGGATGCCGTATTTTTTATTCTGTGTAGCATAGTGTTACATACAATGCATCAATTATTATAAAACTTATGAATGAATTTTGTTAACTCTAGAAAATTGTGATTAAAAACCATGCCCCGTTCCTTACTCCAAGCCGTTTTGTTAGTGGACGGCTACAATATAATAGGCGCTTGGCCTTGCCTTAAAAAAACGCGTGATAGCGTTGGACTAGAGGCCGCACGGGGTGAACTTGTGGAAGCGATGACTGGTTATAGTGCGTTTCAAGGTTACACAACTCAGATAGTTTTTGATGCCCAATATCAGAACACCTCTAGTAATAAAGAAATTGTTACTGAGCTTTTATCTGTTTATTACACTGATTTTGGGCAAACAGCAGATACTTATATCGAAAAATCCTGCGCTTCCTTTCGCCACCAAATAGCCCAATCTTTGATTTCTCGTGTGATTGTTGCTACATCAGATCGGGCACAGCAGTTGATGATACAAGGGTATGGGGCTGAATGGTTGTCGGCACAACAACTCTGTGGTGAAGTGGAAGCTACCGTCTGCCGGATGCGACAAAAGTATCATACGCGCAAACAATCTAAGAGTCGGTTTTTAGCTAATGCCATTGATGCTAAGGCGCGGCAGCGTCTGGCTGAATTACGAATGGGATTACAGTAGATATTTAGTATTCAAGAGTCTCTGCTAGTCTCTGCTTAAGTTCCTGAATGGATTTTGGCTGCAAAAATTCTCTAAATTAAGTTTCTAAAAAAAATATTGGCGAAAGTACTTGCCAAATCTTATTTTTAGCCCTAATATTATAAATCGTGAGTGGTCCTCAGTAGCTCAGTGGTAGAGCGATCGACTGTTAATCGATTGGTCGCTGGTTCGAATCCAGCCTGGGGAGTTTATCAATTTTGGATTTTAAATTTTGGATTCTATATTATCCATCAGAGACTTATGGTCGCTTGACTCGACTGTGACGTTTCTGAATCATGGGTCTTTTGGTGCTTGTCCTAAACAAGTGCTGGAGTTTCAACAAAGACTGCGATCGCAGATCGAACAGGAACCCCTACGCTTTTTTGGTAGGGAGTGGGAACCCCTGCTAGACGATGCCAGAAGTAAGCTGGCGGCGTTTGTAGGTGCTGATGTCCAAGATTTGGTGTTTGTCCCCAATGCGACGACTGGCGTTAATTCGGTGTTAAGGTCGCTGACATTTTCACCAGAGGACGAAATACTTACAACTAACCACGAATATAATGCTTGCCGCAATGCACTTGATTTTATTGCCAGTCGCACTGGTGCGCGGGTGGTGGTGGCAAAAGTTCCTTTCCCTATTGACTCGCCACAGCAAGTAATCGCAGCAGTAATTGAGCGAGTTTCACCAAAAACACGATTAGCACTTTTGGATCATGTTACCAGCCAGACAGGTTTAATCTTCCCGATTCAAGAGTTGGGGAAGGAGTTGCAACAACGGGGTGTAGATACATTGGTAGATGGGGCACATGCGCCTGGAATGATTCCCCTCGATTTGCGAGAGATTGGCGCAACTTATTACACTGGGAATTGTCATAAATGGCTGTGTGCACCAAAAGGAGCAGCATTTTTTTATGTGCGACGAGATAAACAGTCAGAAATTCGTCCTCTGACAATTAGCCACGGCACAAATTCGCCACGCACTGATAAAACCCGCTTTCAGTTGGAATTTGACTGGACAGGTACAGACGATCCTACAGCTTATATGTGTGTGCCAGAAGCGATCGCTTTTATGGGTTCTTTGCTACCTGGCGGGTGGAAAGAATTGAGACAGCAAAATCATCAGCTAGTGTTGCAAGGAAGACGGCTACTTTGTGAAGCGTTAGAAGTGCAGCCGCCTTGTCCAGAGGAGATGATTGGTTCAATGGCGGTTGTGCCAATGCCAGCGATTTTGGAAAACCGCGATTTCATGTCTATACATGATGAGTTGTTTGATAAGTTTGGTATTCAAGTGCAGGTGATGCCGTGGCAGGAAAAACCTCGGCTGTTGGTAAGGATTTCGGCGCAGATTTACAATACTTTAGAGCAGTATGAGTATTTGGCAAAGGTGTTAAAGGGATTGTGCTGTTAATCTAGTTTAGGAAACTGGCGATCGCATCAAGGGTATGTTTTGCACTTGTAGCAGTAAACTTTGGCCCATTTGCCAAATAGATATTTTCTCAGATACCACGTTTAAGGCAAGAGACGCGGTGAATCGGCTAAGGCAAAAGACGCGATAAATCGCCGTCTCTACAAATTGGTACGGCGATTTATCGCGTCTTTGCGATCTGCAAAAAGATTATGGGGCTAGTGCTATTCTTTTAGGTGATTGCACTTAAATTGCTGAAACTAGGATAACGCTTTACATGACTTCTGGAGCGCTGCCTGCCAATCCTTTTGTGGCTGCGGGGATGATTGAAGATCCCAGGCTATTTGTCGGTCGTAAAGATGAATTACACGCGATCGCATCTCGGATGAAGGGCGATCAGCCTACAAGTATAAATATAGTTGGCGAGAAGCACATTGGTAAATCTTCGTTGCTGCATTATTACGTTCGGACTTGGCAGCAGCGAGTATTAAACAACAGCAATAATTATGTGGTAATTTACCTACCGTTACGGGGTGTAGATTGCCAAACTGAAACGGGTTTCTATGAGGCTGTAGCTGAAGGTTTACTGAGTCACGTTCAGGGATGGCAACAACGCAGTCTGCAAAATTGTTGGAAGATTAAAATTAAACCGCTTAATCGTCAAGCTTTTTCAGATGCGGTTAAGCAATGGAAACAGCAAGGAAAGCTACCCGTTCTCTGTTTGGATGATTTTGAAAGCCTTTTGAAATATCCCGATAAATTCGATAATGGATTTTATGACAATTTGCGATCGCTCTCTCCTGCGCCGGATAATCCACGGGGAAACTCCCACGCAGCAAGATAAAGGCGTTGTCCGCAAACTAACGCGAAAAGAAATTTTGACTCCAGAAGGCAATGCTTTTCAAGTGCCTTTAGTACAAAAATATATAGAACAGTTGCTAGAAGAAGAGTAAGCCAGCACTACACTAGTGCATTGACCTGTACCTTTGATGCATCGACCTGTACCTTTAATGCATCGACCTGTACCTTTGATGCATCGACCTGTACCTTTAATGCATTGACCTGTACCTTTGATGCATCGACCTGTACCTTTAATGCATTGACCTGTACCTTTAATGCATCGACCTGTACCTTTA
>NZ_JBIQNW010000015.1:120890-142053 GCF_047228265.1 Nostoc sp. UIC 10607
GATGCATCGACCTGTACCTTTAATGCATCGACCTGTACCTTTAATGCATCGACCTGTACCTTTAATGCATCGACCTGTACCTTTAATGCATCGACCTGTACCTTTAATGCATCGACTTACAAAAATTAAGTAGAGACATAGCACTGCTACATCTCTACATTTGTTATTAATATCGCTTTTTCAATTCAACTTAACTATGAAACATCACAGTTACTAAAGGCAGGAACGCCAACAGAAAGCCATGCCAGGATTGCAATTGAGCTTCTGGGGTTGGTTCTGGAGGTGCTAATAAAGCTTCTACTCTTTGTTCTAAGCGATCTGCACCAGAGGAACCTAATGCAGCACAGCAAATTTCTGATAAGACGGGGCCGCTACTAACTACTAATAAAAGTGATTCCGCTAGCACCAGAGGGTCTACCTGCAATGCTGCATAACCGTCGGCACGGAGTTCGCGCAAAGCTAAAAGTTCTTCCCACAAAGGCTCTGTATTCGGCAACCAAGCGGTGCAGGAACGCACCCAACCTAGCCAAAAAAACCAGAACGTATCCCTGTAATGGTGATGCCCTTGCTCATGGGCTAAGACGCTTTCTAAATGAGCCGGTGAGAGAGTTTGCACTAATCCTTGACTAACCACTAGTTCTGGTTGCCAAAAACCGATTTGACCTGCAAACAACGCGCCTGTTTGCAGCAGTCTGGCTCGTCTATCGCCAACATTCACTAAAGGGCAGTTACGGGCAGATTCTACAGACTGCCAACCCTGGAAGGCAAGTTTAATGCATGAAATGGCAAAAAACGCTAAATAAATTAATGCTAGTAAATAGCTAATTGAGCCTGTATACATTCCGCCCATTTGTCCTTGAGGCCCCATGAACATGACAGCGATCGCTGTCATGAAAATTAGCAAGGGCGGAAAGAGAAACAAAAATAGCGATCGCTGCCACCGCAGATTCCAATTGCCTTGGGGTTGATTCCAGGCGGATCTTAACCACCAGGCAACTGCCAAAGCATTCAAAATCATTATCAGATGCATCATTGTTCCTCCCTGGCTTGGCGTGCAGATTGAATACGTTTGGCGATCGCAGCTATTTGCTCACTGGCTGCTTCATCTAGGCTATCGGCAAAGGCAGCAACAACATCGGGGTTCCCCACCGCTAGAAATCGCTGTAATTGCTCGTGAGCTTTGATGACATCTGATTGCTGCTTACTCAGCATTGGCCGCCAATAGAATGCCCGCTCTTTCTTGTCGCAGGCTAGCCAACCTTTATCAGTGAGGCGACGTAAAACAGTGGTGACAGAAGTATACGCTAATTCGCGGTTGGGATCAGCGAGAATGCGATCGTGCACATCTTTTACTGTGGCTGAACCAAGTTCCCAGATTATATTTAAAATTTCCGCTTCCAACGGGCCTACAGATAGTTGTTTAGGGCGGTAGTCGGGTAAAGGTGCCATAGCGATTTTCGATTTGGGATGAGCGGAGTGGAGGTAAAAATTTTAGTTTCTATTTGGCAAGGTTAGTCAGGATGCGTAGTGGTGCTAACTTGGAATGCCAAATACAGCTTGAGAAAATCTGTTCTTGTTTTAGATTACAGGATAGTGCAGCAAATCTGAAAGTCTAAAAGCATAAAAATGGACTTTTTGAGTATTTTTGTATTGAATGGGTTACATCGTGCATATTTGATGCTAAAAAATTGTTTGCGAATAATTGTGACTATAGTTAGTGACACCAACTAGGTAGAATGTTATTTGCGGCAATAGTATTAAAACAGGTGTATCCAGCCCGTGAAGTTATTCGTATATCACACTCCTGAATTGACTCCAACGGATAAAGCGCCAGAATGTGCGATCGCAGTCGATGTCTTGCGAGCAACTAGCACAATAGCGACTGTCTTAGCATCTGGAGGCGAAGCTGTACAAGTATTCAGCGATTTAGATCAGTTAATTGAAGTTAGCGAAAAATGGCCCTCTGAAAAACGCCTGCGGGCTGGAGAACGCGGCGGCGCAAAAGTAGCTGGCTTTGAGTTGGGTAACTCTCCCCTCGACTGCACACCAGAATTAGTGCAGGGGCGGCGTTTGTTTATCAGCACCACAAACGGCACTCGTGCTTTACAACGGGTACAAGACTCTTCAAATGTCTTAGCAGCAGCCTTAATTAACCGGGCGGCGGTGGTGCAATTTCTTTTAGAGAAGCAACCAGAGACAGTGTGGATTGTCGGTTCCGGTTGGGAAGGCAGTTATTCTTTAGAGGATACAGTTTGTGCAGGTGCGATCGCTCATAGTCTTTTGGAGCAAACCCAGTTGTCACCAGAGGAATTAGCTGGTAATGATGAAGTAATTAGTGCGATCGCTCTTTACTCTCAGTGGCAAGATAACTTATTGGGATTACTTCACCAAGCTAGTCACGGCCAACGATTGTTGCGTCTTGACTGTCTAGATGATTTAAAATATTGTTCCCAAACTGATATTTTAGATGTCTTGCCAATACAACATGAAACAGGAGTATTAAAAAGTCAAAAGAAATAGGGAATGGGGAGTGGGGAATAGGGAAGAAACTTAATTAACGCGACGATGTGCAATTTATGATTGGAACCCCGCTTCCATTCCTCTCCCCGTTTCGGGGCTACGGTGTACACACAAGTCTTAAAAACCTAGCTTGATAAGGCTTGACTAGTTCCCAGCCTCCGACTGGGAATGCATTCATTGAGTCTCTGACTCAATATCTGACTGGAGGCGGCAGCCCCTAATAATCCATTCCCATGCGGAGCATGGGAACGAGAGAAATCCACCTTTTTCGCCTGGAAACTGGCTCTGGGTCTACTTGTGTGTACACCGTAGCCGTTTCGGGGAGAGGCTTTGATTATTGCTCCCCTTCCCTGCAAGGGAAGGGGTTGGGGGTTAGGTTTTAGAGAAAGTCGTACACGGCGTTAATTAACAATGCCTATTCCCCATATCCAATTTTCAAATCTTTGAGCATTTGGCGGAGTCTTTGTCGCCAATGGGGGGGATAAGTCCCTAAAATTGCCGTAATTTTTCCACAAGCAAGCACAGAATAGGCTGGGCGACGGGCTGGTGTAGGATAGTCGGCAGTTGTAATGGGGACAATACGTTCAACTTTTAAAGGGAAGCCTAGCTGTTGGGCTTCTTCAAAAATGGCAACGGCAAAGTCATACCAGCTAGCAACGCCGCTATTAGTGTAGTGATAAGTGCCGCTAATTTCTGGGGTTAACTGGGGAATCGTCTGGGCTATGACTGCGGCTATGTCTTGCGCCCAAGTCGGGCTACCAATTTGATCGGCGACAACACGGAGTTCTTGGCGTTCTGCACCTAGTCGCAGCATGGTTTTGACAAAGTTACTTTTGCCAAAGGTTCCATAAACCCAAGCAGTGCGGAGGATGAGATGATGGGCGCAAGTTTCCCGAATAGCTTCTTCTCCAGCAAGTTTGGTTTTACCATAGATACTCAAGGGATTAGTTACATCGGTTTCCTGATAAGGGCTACACCCATTGCCATCGAAAACATAATCGGTCGAAATATGAATTAGAAAAGCTCCTAATTTTTGGCTTTCTTGGGCAATAATTAGGGGTGCCGTAGCATTAATAGCGGTAGCTAGTTCGGATTCGCTTTCTGCTTTATCTACAGCAGTGTAAGCAGCAGCGTTAATTATGATTTGCGGCTGCTTTGCTCTGATAACGTTGCGGAGGGTATCGGGTTGGGCAAGGTCTACTGTTGGGCGTTCTACTGAGATAATATCGCCATAGGATGGGAGTATTTGTTGTAGTTCCTTACCCACTTGACCATTGCTACCAATCAGCAAAATTGATTGACTCATCCTAATTAGTTCTCGAACCTAACGCAATCATCAAGCTTAATCAAATACTTCAGCAGTTCTCAAAGGTTTCCCGGCTTGGTCTTTAGCTGATAAAATCGGTGACGCGCTTAGGGGCCAATCTATAGCTAAATCTGGATCGTTCCATAGAATTGTGCGATCGCCTTGGGGTGCGTAGTAATCTGTAGCTTTGTAGAGAACTTCGGCTATTTCTGAAAGCACCAGGAAGCCATGAGCAAAGCCTGGTGGTATCCACAGTAGGCGTTTGTTCTCAGCACTGAGTTCATAACCCACCCACTTACCGAAAGTAGTCGAACTTTTTCTAATATCTACGGCTACGTCAAATATAGTGCCAACAATAGCTCGGACAAGTTTACCTTGGGGTTGTTGGATTTGGTAGTGCAATCCCCGCAGGACATTTTGTTTTGAGCCAGAGTGGTTATCTTGAACAAAGTTAGTAACAATACCAGTCTCTTGGGCAAATTTTCGATCGTTGTAGGCTTCAAAAAAGAACCCGCGATCGTCTGTAAATACTTGGGGTTCAAGTTGTATGACTTCGGGAATTTTGGTATGTACAATGCTCATTAATATTATTTCGAGTAATCTGCCACAGTGTTAATTGTGAGAGTAATTTAATGCTTGTATTTTACAGCTAGCAGGTAACACTTCGACTGTGGCTTTTCCTGTTTTTAACAAGTACATCACGTTAATTCAATTTGACAGTCATCGCCAATCATAAATCGTAAGGCTTTGGGGCGACGGGGTGCAAGGGTCAATTGTGCTCTTTGCCCAATCACGCTATCAATAATGCGTTGATGGATTCCGGCAATTTTAGCACTTTCTAAAATCACACTGTGTTCTAAATCTGTATCAATGAGTGTCGCGTTGTTAGCAATACTACTATAAGGGCCAATAAAACAGTTTTCTAGATGACAATTGCTACCAATGACTACTGGCCCCCGAATTGTACAGTTGATTACTTTAGAGTTTGCACCGATTTGGACTCGCCCAATAATCTGACTTTGGGCATCGACTTCGCCAAGAACTGATGCTGTCAGATAGGTATCGAGAATCAATCGGTTAGCTTCTAGTAAGTCGTCTTTCTTACCAGTATCTAACCACCAACCTTTGAGATTGTAAGCTAAAACTTGCTTTTCCTGATTAATGAGGTATTGAATAGCATCAGTAATTTCTAGTTCGCCTCTGGCGGAAGGTTGGATATTTGCGATCGCATCAAAGATGAGATGAGAAAAGAAATAAACTCCTACCAATGCCAGATTTGAAGGAGGAACTTTGGGTTTTTCAATTAACTGTAATACCCGTCCTGTTTCATCGACCTCAGCCACACCAAAGGCGCTAGGGTTTGCAACCGAACGCAAGAGAATCAAAGCATCTGGTTGTTGTTGGCTAAATTGTTGCAGAAAGTAACGTAACTCACCTAGTTGAATCAGGTTATCGCCCAAGTACATGACAAAGGGAGAATCTGCTAAAAAGGGACGGGCGATTTGGACGGCGTGAGCAAGTCCGGCTGGCTGTTTTTGTACTATGTAGGTGATGTTTGCTCCAAAGGATTCTCCATTACCAGTTTTCCCTTGGACTTCTGCCCCAGTTTCCGGGCTGATGATGATGCCAATATCAGTAATACCAGTAGCGACCATTTCTTCAATGCCGTACCATAAAACAGGTTTATTTGCAACTGGTACGAGTTGTTTTGCTCCGCTATAGGTGAGGGGACGTAGGCGTGTACCTTTCCCGCCAGAGAGAATTAGTGCTTTCATAGGGATTAAGGATTAATTATGAGTCATTAGTCAAGATAATCTGAAATCTGGACAAAATCCTAAATCCTGGGATCTAAATTCTGGCGTTAGTTTATCTTTTATATGTAGCGGGATAACACTTCGACGGTTGCTTTTCCTGTTTTTTCCCAACTGAATTTTTGGGAGTGAGTGATAGCTTGACTAGAAAGGCGCGATCGCAACCCCAAATCAGTTGCAATAACCTGCATCGCCTCTGTAATTTCTCCGGTGTTGTAGGGGTTGATCAGAATTGCCGCATCGCCAGCTACTTCTGGTAAGGAGGAGAGATTGGAGGTAATGACGGGAGTACCGCAAGCCATCGCTTCGAGGACAGGTAAACCAAAACCCTCCCAGAGACTGGGGAAAACGAGAGCGATCGCTTCATTGATGATTTTTGGCAATTCGCTGTAAGGAACATAGTCAAGAAACTTTACCTGATTAGTTACACCCAATTCTGCAACTTGCACTTTTAAAGTAGGGGTGTAACGCGAATCACTTGGCCCTACTAACCATAGTTCATAGTCTTTGCAGTTAGGTAAAGCCGCAAAAGCACTGATGAGTCGCTGGATGTTTTTGTATGGGTCTTGGCGGCCAATGTAGAGAAAGTAGTTGCTGGTGGGGAGGTTGAGATGATGGAAGTGAGTGCGATCGTAGGCTAGGGGAATGGGAGTAATTTTGTTTGCAGGAATTCCGTAAAAGTTTGTGATGTCCTTAGCTGTAGCCTGAGAGTTACAAATAATGTGTTGTGCTTGGTTAATGACTTGGGGAATGTAGTAGCGGTGATAGGGTGTCAGTGGTGAAAAACGTTTAGGAAAACGCAACGGGATAAAATCGTGAACCATCACGACAAAACGACAGTTGCTATAAAGGGGTGCTTCTGGAAGCGAGGAAAATAAAATCTGCGATTTTAGCTTTCTATAGATTTGTGGCAATTGGAATTGCGTCCAAACAAGGCGTTTTAAATGACCTTTTATCCCTTGTTCTGCGGTTTGGTTAGGAGGAATTGGGTAGCAGTTGTAACCAGGAATATTCTGAGAAACTAGGAGTGTAGGATAAAGTTGTTGTAAGTGAGGCAGCAAATTGAGAGCGTAGGTAGTGATACCTGTGGGTTTAGTTAATAGAAAGGAGAGATTAATTAATAATGTCATTATTTATAATTAACCATAAAATAATTTAGTCTGTTTTTTTATTTAATAAGTATTTATATTTCAAAAAATAATTTTAGTAGTAATAATAGTCTATTTTAGTATTTACATATAAACTTTTTATGGGAGTATTAACAATAGAATTTAATAAATTATTTATTCTGGTTGTTTATTACATAATCCCATATACCACAAATTTTCCCTAACGCAGCTTGTGGTTTTAGTATAATCCCTAAAATAGCCTTCAATATTTGAAAAGTTAATCTAATACTAAAGATAAATCTATTTGTATATTTATCCATTGTCAACAAATAGCTATACGTGCTGTTTCTTATTTTCTTGAAAACATTTCTATTAGTAATACTTGATGGTTGATGCAGCACTGAAAAACTATTATTTATAGCAACTAAATGTCCTTGATTAGCATAGCGTAAACAAAAATCTACATCTTCATAATAAAGAAAATAAGCAGTATCAAAATGAGGAAATTCAGTAAAATTATTCAAATTAACAATAAGACTACACCCTGAAACCCAATCACAATTAACATAGTCTACATCCATTTTTGTTAATTTTTTTTGGGTAATGATTGCACCCGTTTTAGGAATAAATCGACCGCCGGCAAACCAAATTTCACCTGTCGGTGTATAGATAAGTGTACCAAGAATTGAAATTTCTGGATGCGACTTAAAAAATGGCTTAACTTTATCTAAATTATTTTCTATAAAATATGCATCTGGATTGATTATCCAAACATACGCCTGGGGATCTTGAATGTAAATCCATTTTAAGCCTAAATTACAAGCACAACCAAAACCTAAATTAGTTCCAGCATCAAAAATCAATACAGATTCAGTTTTGAGAAGATCAATAGAATTATCATCAGGTGAGTTATTGATGATAATTACTTTATAATCAACATAGTTTGTTTTTTGTATAGAATTGATTAATTCCAATACTAAATTCGTAGAATAATAATTAACAATTAAAAAATAAATCACTATAGTTTAATTGAGTTGAAACCTTAGTTAATTTTGCTGAAAATACTTTATATAAAAACTGATAAGTGACCCGCTCTGATAGAAGTAATTTTATTGAATTATTTGTTGTTTACTATTCGGTTAAATTCTCTTTTTAATAACTTAACACCAAGTTTTTCCAAGCTTTCCTTGAAAACCGTGAAATGTTCCCAGCAAGCAAGCCCATACTTTTAAGGTTTTGTCTTCCGGGTCATATAGCAAAATTGTAACTATCCTGCGGAGTAAATATTTTATGCGTCGCCCACAACTGGTTAGTCGATACAAGCCTTCAGCGTTGCGAGTTTCTAAATAAGTATGGTTTCGAGTAATGTAGTAGTTACGTAGAGCAGAATATTGGTGAATAATTATTTCTCGTTGGCAAAACTTAACTTTAACTGGATTACCAAAATTATGATACATGATAGCTGTAGTAACTATCAAATTATGGAATCCTTGTTGTCGTAATCTCAGTCCATAGTCAAGATCAATCCCATCTATAAACAATTCTGCACGAGGAGGGTCAACAGTTTTAGCAGCAGCAATAGAAATCAAAGAACCAGAAGTTATAGGAGAGTCGCACTCATAAAAATCAACATTCTTATTGTGCTTCCAACCTATAAACTGGTCTCCTACAAAAACTGCTCCCTGTACAACTTCTTCAGTTTTGTGATCAATGGCAGTAGGAGCAATAATCCCAATCTTGTTACCATACTCTAGGGAAAACTTATTGTAAGTCTCCAAGAGAATTTCCAAACAATTCTTCGTCGGTAAACTGTCTTGATCAAAAGTCCATAAAAAATCATAACCTTCTTTTGTTGCCCATTCCAGCGCAAGTGCCAAGCCTTGACCAATCCCAATATTTTCAGGATAATGATGTATCAAAATTGACGCACTATTATCAGGTTCTAGTAATTCTTGTTCGGAATTATCTACTATGAAAACAATATCTATTGCTATAGATTGAGATTTAATGGCTTGCAGACACTTGCTAGCAGCTTGCTTATCCTTATAGAGAGTTATGTAAGCTGCAACTTTTGCTGTCATTTATTTAGATGTATGTAACAGATTTATGGGTTTTATATTCTAATGATGAGCTAACAGAAGTGAATATCCAGATACTTTTAAAACAACTTCTTAGGATAACCAATATTTCTAGATGCTTGAGCATAATAAATCTCCTCTAGTATCTGTCGAAGATTATATTTGTATTCCCATGTTGGATAGTGAGAACGAAACTTTCTTACATCTGAAATATACCAGATATGATCGCCAGAGCGATTCTGTTCTGTATAAGTGGATTGCAGCTTTTTACCTACGAGATTTTCGCAAATTGATATTGCTTCTAACATAGAACAATTGCTATGGCGAGAACCCCCAATATTATAAACCTCTCCACATCTGGGATTTTGATAAAAATGGTAAAAAGCATTGACAAGATCGTAACTGTGTATATTATCTCTAACCTGTTTGCCTTGATAGCCAAAAATGGTATAGGTTTCGCCAGCAATAGCACATTTCATTAAGTACGCTAGAAAACCGTGCAATTGAGCGCCAGAATGGTTTGGGCCGGTCAGGCAACCTCCTCTAAAGCTAGCAGTTTTCATGCCGAAGTATTTACCATATTCTTGAACTAGTATATCTGCGGCAACTTTAGAAGCACCAAATAGAGAATGTTTGGAGTTGTCGATTGCCATTGACTCATCAATGCCTTCTTTATATTGATGAGCTGGTTCGATTTCCCAGCGAGTTTCTAACTCCTGCAAGGGTAGATAATTAGGAGTATCGCCATAGACTTTGTTAGTTGAGGTAAATATAAAAACTGCATCAGGGCAGTATTGCCGAGTTGCTTCTAGTAATACTAAAGTGCCGTTGGCATTAACTGTAAAATCTGTATGAGGGTCTTTTGCTGCCCAGTCATGGGATGGCTGTGCTGCTGTATGGATAATGAGAGAAATATCGGAGGAATATTCTTGAAATAGGTTTTCTATTGCGCAGCGATCGCGGATATCAATGTCATAGTGACGATAGCTATCACCATATTTATCTTCTAGGATACGACGATTCCAGTCTGTGGAGGCAGATTCACCGAAAAATACCGCCCGCATATTATTATCGATACCGACAACATGAAAACCGTTTTGGACAAAGAAATGAACGGATTCCGAACCAATTAGACCAGAGGAACCAGTAATTAAAACGGTGGGCATAATATTTTTACTCACGTCATGGGACAATCAACATTTTAGGATAAAATGAGCTTATAAATGGAGTTAAACTAAAAGGGTTTAGATGCTTTAATAAACATTTGCCCTCCTAGAAAATTCCAAATAAATGGTAATTTGAGATAAAGCTTCAAAAGATTAGGCGATCCTGGTCTACCTTTAGTTGAATACGGCAAAAACCTAGGAATTAAAACATCAATATTGAAACCAATAGTACGTAATAATTCCTGAAGAGAAAGATGGGTGATTGGTAATTGATGATCGATAAAATCATAATATTCCTTAACGGAGTATTTGAAGTTCGGCTGTATGATTAATATCGCTCCTCCAGGTTTTAGGTAGTTAAAACAAAATAACAAAATTTCAGCTAGCTCTTCTTTATTGTTTAAATGTTCAAAAAAGTTTGAAACAAATATTTTGTCAAAACGTTCCGTTATTTTTTCTTGTTCTGTTATGTTCAAAATATCGAGATTGAGAACATTGACATCAGCATCAGCAAAAGTTTTAGAATCGGGATTGAGATCAATTAAGTATTTTTTCCTGGCTTTAATATTATTAATAAACTCACAATAGCCACCCCCAATATCTAAAGTAACTGAGTCTTTTCCCACATGCTTCTGTAAGAACTCCTCAATTAAAGTTTTCCATAACGCTATTTTAGCTCTTCTCTGTTGATGGTCAAAACGGTTAGAGTAAAGTTTTTTAAGATATTCATCTTGTTTCATAGGTTTTCAGACAACAAAAAATTGCTTTTCACTAAACAGCTTAAGATAATATAGGCTTAAGCGTTGTTTCATACTCTAGAATCCAGTTATAAATATCTCTAAGAGTTTTTTCTGGACTCATGATTGGTTTCCATCCGGTCTTAGAACTTATCTTGGAAGAGTCCGTAATATAAATGGGGATATCACCTTGTCTGGCTATTTCTTCTGATTTGATAGGAATAGATTTACCAGTGATTGTCTCGCATAGTCTAGTAGTCTCTAATAGAGATAGACTATTATCAGCACCTCCACCAACATTTAAAACATCCCCATCAAGTTCTGAAAAATTTTCTAACTGATAATTAATTAAACTTAATAAATCCTCAATGTGTAATAAATCTCTAACTTGTTTACCTGTACCGCCATAGCCTATGTAGCTTAGAGATTTTTCAAAATAGTGTGCGGCTAACCACAAAACAAAAACACCTTGGTCAACTTTACCCATTTGCCAAGGCCCTGTAATTACACCACAACGGTTGACTATTGCCTGAATACCATAAGCTTGCCGATACTCTTCGATTAGCATTTCCGAGGCAAGTTTGGTAGTACCATAGAGAGAACGGTAGCTTTGAAGTGGAAATTCCTCCGCTATACCAAGATGAGATACTCCTGATATTGTCTGTTCAGGAGCAATGCTAAAGCGGGTTGGTAGTTCTACTAAGTTAACTGACTTAAGCGTTTCAATCGGATAAACGCGACTAGTGGAAAGGAAGAGTAAACGAGCATGGATTTGCCTAGCTAGTTCAAGAACATTAATAGTTCCTAATAAATTAGTTTGCAGGACGTATTGTGGAGAGGCAAATCCTGCAAGGACAGAAGGTTCAGCAGAACAATCAATGATAGTATCGACGGAATTAAAGATTGCGGGATCTAAATCGCTAGGAGAGCGAATATCACCGTGAATAAAGTCAATGTCTAAATTTTTAAATCTAGGAAGGTTTAGTTCTGAACCACGCCTTCGGAGATTATCGAAACATATAATTTTCCCGGACGAGTGATGCTTTTTTAAATTAATTGCTAAGGAACTGCCAACAAAACCAGCTCCTCCTAAAATCAGAATATTCTCAGCCATTTGATTTAAACCTTTGATTTGCTAGCAGTCTTTTTTTGCTTAGATGATAATCTCCACGCGATAAATGTTTTTCTAGCCAGATGTAGAGAACTATAAACAAATATCGACTGCCCATTTCTTTTAGCTTTAGCTTAGAAACTCCTGTAGTTCTATTTCTCCAAGTTATGGGAATAGTTGTATAAGAGTATCCTCTTACTATGGCTTTAAGTGGTATTTCTACTGTTAAATTGAAATGATGAGATACTAATGGAGAGATGCCTTCAATAACATCTTTACGATAAATTTTGAATGCATTAGTAGTATCGTTAAAATTTAAACCAAATAAAATTTTAATAAATAAGTTAGCTAAACGATTTACAATTAATTTGTGGCTGGGATAGTCAATAACTTTACCTCCTCTAATAAAGCGGGAACCAAAAACACAATCGTATCCCTCTTGCAGTTTATGGTAGTAATTTACGATGTCTTCTGGTGCATCTGAACTATCTGCCATAACTACCGCTACAGCATCTCCTGTAAAATTTTCTAATCCACAGCGAACTGCAAAACCAAAGCCATTAGGATAATAATTATTGATGTAACGCAGCTTACTATTTTCAGAATTTATCTGCTGTAATAATTGTTCTGTATTATCTTTGCTGTTGTCGTTAACGACTAAAATTTCGTAATTTATTTTTTCTTGTTCCAAAACTCTGCTAATAGTGTGAACAGTTTGAACTATGCAGTCTTCTTCATTGTAGGCTGGAATTACTATTGATAAAGTCTTGACAGATTTTGAAGCATCTACCGTTATTGATTCATCTCTGATCAAGGTAGAATTTAATGATAGAGCTGGGGCCAATGATTCGGGATAATATGTAGCTGATGTTTTTTGTGTTGGGGTTTTAAATACAAAGCGATCGCTAATCAAATAATTAATTGATGCGCTCAAAAGTGCGCCTATTATAGTATTGATGCCATAGTTAACTTTCAACCAATCCAAAATCGGAAAAATCAAGAAAACACGAGTAATCACTGCAAGTCCAGCAGAAACATGGTAAAGAGGAAGTTGTCGTAAAAATACTTCTCTAAGGTTCCAAATACCGCCAGTCCAAACCCAAGTCCGGTAAATAAAAAAACTAAATATTAGGGAAATTTCAATCGATACTACATTAGCAATATTACGCAAAAAAGGTGTATTGAATCCTAGCTTTTCAATTATTAAATAAATCAATACTAAGTTTAGTGCAGCTGCTAAACCACCACCTAGTAAAAACTTTAGTATTTTGGGCTGGAATATTTTTTTTAGCATAATGTATGTTTATTAAAATCATGAATAATAAATTTCATTTAATGAACTTAATAAATAATTGGATCTACCGGCTAATGCTTAATTAATTTTATAGACCAAGGTTCTGGATTAGTTGGAATTATCATTTCCTGTCCCTTTGGTAATTCCATAAATCTATCAGCGTACTTAGCAAATTTAAAATCAGTAAAAGCCGGATGTTGCCAGTCAGTTACTATGCCAATTGACATAGTTGCTAGTATCGTTAAAGCGAACATCTTCCCAATGCGATTTTTTTGGCTGTATGCCTTGTGAAAAATCCATATAGTTCCTAATGAAAAGGCTAATACCAAGTTAAACCAGTAACGTGCACCGACACCAATAGGCTCAAACAAAGTTATATTAGGAAACTGTAAAGCTATTGCTGTAAAAGGAATAAGAGCCGCAAATATTATAAATGCTCTTAGTTCTAAAGGGGATTTAAGCAACAAATAAACTGAGCCACTAATTCCTACAATTAATATAGTTATATTCAAAATAATATATAATAAATCTGGTAATACATTTACGAAATAATTAGTAACATTAGTACCAAAAATGCTCATTGAGAAAACTTGATTTGTTAAAATTTCTAATATTTTCCTTACATCATTAAAAGATAAAAAATTAGAGCCTACTTTACTGATTCTTTCTTGACCAATTTGATTAGTATTAATAACTATAATTTGAGTTAATGCTGTACATATCAGTACTACGAATTTTAAATAAAATAAATCATTGAGTTTTTTATTACTAATTTTTGTTGCAAAAATTAAAAATATAATTGCTGGCACTATCAGGATTGAAAAAGGCCCAGTTAATCCTCCTATCAAAATGATTACAAGATCAAACAAATTAACCAAAATATGAGAGGATTTAGCAATAATAGCCATAAATATTAAAAGCGCTATGCGCCATTGTGCATTAGTAACGTTTGCATGAACCTCATAGCATCCAGGTAAAACTAAATAGAGAAACGATATGGCAATTCTATAATTTATATTTGGTATTAATTTTGAGAATCTAGAGGAAATTAATAAGGTTACTGGCAGAATTTGAATTATAATGGCAATCAAATTAAATACAAGTGGTGCTGATTTTAAAGAGAAAAATATACTAAACACCGCAGTTAATCTGGGGACGGCATGTAAATATCCTGCATAAGGTGAAAACAATGAATTTATAATTCCATTGTTGTATGCTTGGGCATAAAACACAGTTCCATCTTCTGCCCAAAATTGAGGATTTAAAATTGCATCAGGCCGTCTAGATATAATTACTATAAAAGCGAGCAGAAACATTATTATATGAACATAAATTAATCTGCGTTCGCTTGGATTATGTGAAGAGATAGCGCGGTTAATTATCATAAATCACATCCTCACTGCATTAGGCTTAGTTGCGGCATTGAGAATAAATTTATAAATTTTTTTTATTTCAACAGCCCAATCTGCATGGTTATTTATTATTTCTTGGGCAGCATTAATTCTAATATGTTCTAAATCTTCATATCGTTCAATTGCTTCTGAAATTGTTTCAGCTATATATGTAGCGCTTGGATAAGACAAAAAACAGTTTTGCCTATCTTTCAATAACCATTTTGTACTGTTGTTGATATTAGAAACGACCAATACACCGCACGCCATCATCTCGAATGGTAAGTAAGAGGGATGCTTAGTCATCATCATAGATAGTCCAATATGACAAGAACGATATAAATCTCCTGTTGCTTCATAAGTTAGCAAACCCAGATTTTCTATCACTCCTTCTAACCCATAGTCTTCAGGCTTCCAGTTTGCACCAGCAGATAATATTTCAATATTAGAACCGTAGCGATTTTTGAGTTGACGCATAGCTGTAATTGCTAGCTCAAAAGAGTTCCGAGGATGTCCGGGACGACCATAAAAAAAGATCCGTTTAGGGTTATCTTTCCTGTAACTATCATCTTTATAAAAAACTTTAGTATCTACGCAGGGAGTAAAGTGAATAGATTTTCCTCCATATTCACTTTCATATATATTTTTTAAACTAATAGTGTTCGCAATCCCATAAAATCCAAAACGGTATGTTGCCTCAGCTTGAGCATAGGTAGAGCCAGCTGGATAAAATAAAGGTTCAAAATCCTGAATAAAATAAAACTTCAATCCCGTATTTTGAACCTTCAGCAATACATAAGCAGTCGTCCAAAGTGTGGCTATTGAAAAATCTGCGGGTTGTATATTCTCAATTGCTTGTGCAGTGTTAAGAACTATAACTTCACAAGTTTTTAATTCTGGAAATGCTTTAATAATATTACCAAAAATAACATCAGCTTTGGCTTCACCACAAATCAAAAATCTTTGATGCATTCCTCCTTTTTGGAGTAAATAATCAGCCGTTCGGAGTATTGTCATGACTCCGCCATAAAAAGCATTTTCAAAGGATGGTAGATACCAATTGACAATATGAGGACCAGATTTAACAACTCTTTCTGGATGTTGCTGAATTTGAGAAATGTCACTGTAGGAAAAATCCATGACTGCGGCTAATGCAGTCGCATCTTCAGTGTACTTATCTAGTGGAATTAAGTTCTTTTTAATTAGGTTGTTGTCTAGGGGAATTAAGCTCTTTTTAATTAGCTTATTGATAAATATTGGAATTTTCATGAAACTTCTCCATTTTTTGATCTTAATTTCAAAGGAACTACAGATGCAAATGCAGGATGAAAATAAGGATCATCTGCTAATGAATCATCAAACTTTGGCACATTATTACCCGGTAAATCTAGCAAGAACGCTCTCGCATGGGGATTTACCAAACCACGTTTATTAGTAGCCCGACTAGCTTGACAAAGCTTAATCATTGAATGCTGCACAGAAGAAGAATCTCTAGATAATCCTCCTAATGTTAAGTAATGTTCGTAACTAAAAGCTACTGCCCAAGGAGAGCTAGCGCTACAGTTTCGATACCATAATGCTCCACCAAAGATTTCCCAAGAATATAAGTTACTGCCATAAAATAATGGAGAGCCATTGCCATATTTATCAATAATCAATCCGGCTTCAACAACTATATTTTGATTTGTCAAAATAAGTGCTGAAGCAAATCCAATATCTGGATGATTAAGAACCCAACCACTTAATTCTTCTATCCATCCCTTTTCAAATTTAACGACTTGGCCTGATACGAATAAAACTACATCAGTAGTATCCTGTTTCGCTGCCTCTGCTAAAGTTGCTAGCTTAGAATTTCCTTCACTCACCAGCAGCCAATCAACAGGTAAATTGATTTGTTCTATGAGTATTTCCCGTTCACTTGCTTGTAAATAATAATTAGACTCAGGTAAAACGATTTTGGCTTTATGCAAGTTCGGATCAGCAGATTCCGAAATAGCACTTATGCAAGCTGATAAGTAGTCCCAGGAAACATCACCATCAATAACAATTGATACTTTAGCAGGTGGAGTTTTCCATTCTAATCGAAAACCACATTCTGGATGTGGTGAAATTGTTGCTGGTAGTTGCGTTCGACTCAGATGATCTTTAAGAGACTTCAGTTGTGCTTCAAGTGCATAAGGTTTAGAATCTATCCCCAAAGAAGTTGATCCTTGTATAATGCGCCAGTGGTAAAGTACAGAATTAATTCGCGCAATACGTGATGTTTGTTCTGTAATACGTAAAAATAAATCCCAATCTTGTGCTCCATCAGTTTCTGGATTAAATCCGCCTATACGATTCACAAGAGCGCGACGAGCGATACACAAATGAGTTAAATAGTTAGCTGAATATAAAATTTCTGGACTCCACTCCGGCTTGAGTAGGAGCCGAGACCGTACCATGCTGTTTGCACTAATACAGTCTTTGTCTGAGTAGATGAAATCTAAGTCTGGCTGCTTGTTTAGTTCATTTACTACTTCATAAAATGCCCAAGGTGATAATAAATCATCATGATCTAGTAAAGCTATAAATTCACCAGTAGCCATTTCTAGAGAAACATTGGAGTTGCCAGAAATCCCCCTGTTTTGTGGTATGATAGCTAGCTTAAATCGTTTATCTTGTAAACTTAACTTTTTTATGTATTCAATTGTTTGTAAATTACTGATATCTGCAAATGCAATACACAACTCCCAGTTTGCATAAGTTTGTTGCAATACACTATTTATTGTCTCTTTTAAGATAACTAAAGGTAATTTATAAATCGGCAGGATAACACTTAAAACAGGTTGGTAATTAAAAGATAAAGCTTTAATTTTTTGTTGTTTAAGTTCTTCATTTGTAAACTCGTAGTCTTTAATCCATTGATCATATTCTGAAGAGTCAGCCAAATTTTGCAAAACTTCTGCTACTAATGTATCTGCGAAACTAAACCTAGTCCGAAAGCTCATCATTTGATTGTTTAAAAAATTCAACGCCCGTTTGTTAAATATCTGATAGCCTTCTTTGCGGATTATAGTAATACTCTTATTAGCAAGTTTTAATAAAGGTGGATTTATCCCATAGGTTATTTTTTCTTTTAAATTTAAATATATTTTTCGTAGTTTCCAAAATTTGCTAGTTTCCATCCAAGAGACAAAATTTTGACAACTTTCCAATTCAGCTTGAGTTGCTTGTAGCAGAGATTGGGAAGTTTCTAATTCAGCTTGAGTTGCTTGTAGCAGAGATTGGGAAGTTTCTAATTCAGCTTGAGTTGCTTGTAGCAGAGATTGGGAAGTTTCCAATTCAGCTTGAGTTGCTTGTAGCTGAGATTGGGAAGTTTCTAATTCAGCTTGAGTTGCTTGTAGTAGAGATTGGGAAGTTTCCAATTCAGCTTGAGTTGCTTGTAGTAGAGATTGGGAAGTTTCCAATTCAGCTTGAGTTGCTTGTAGTAGAGATTGGGAAGTTTCCAATTCAGCTTGAGTTGCTTGTAGCAGAGATTGGGAAGTTTCCGATTCAGCTTTAAGAGAATTTACTTTAGATTCTAAATCTATTAGTTTAGCTTGGATATTATTTCTATTATTTATCTCAATCTTTAAACTATCAAATTGCCATTCAATGAATTCAATAAGCTTATTGATTTCGCTAATTTCATCTTCTATTCTTCGTAATAAAATGCCATGAGGTACTAAGTCATATATATTAAAATTGTAATCAGGAATGAAGCCATTATCTAGAAATATCTTGAGCCAATTAATCCGAGGTAAAACCGTTAAATGGGTTGGTTCTGCAAAATCATCAGCAGTAGAGGAAAAAAATACTACTTTGGCATATTGACACATATTTTTAATTGCATCTAATGCCTCATGCCGTGGCATGTGCTCAACCACTTCAATACATGTTATTAAATCATACTGATGTTGAGCTTTCTTAAAAGCACTTGAATCAGCAGCAGAAGCAACAAAAACATAAGGTTTTAAATCTACTCTTACACAAGATATTGCGTATTCAGAATAATCAAAACCATGTACAAAAATACCTCGGTTGTAAAATGCTTCCACTAAAAAACCTTTGGCACAACCAACATCTAAAACAGAAGTAGGCGACACATAATTTACTAACTTATCGGCGACTGCATTAAAAAAACGTAGCCAATGTCCAGCGTTGGCTGTCCTATCATAAGGAATACCAGGTACCATTCCTAGATAATAATTTTCATTGTAAAATTCTTGATAGTCTAAGTTATTCATCTTTAGCTATTGTCTGTATATCTTAATGTACTCAGATAATGTTTGATTGTTTCTTCAGGTTCGCCTATAAACTCTACCTTTCCTTTAGCTAAACAAACTAACTTATTGCAATATTGCTTAACAAAATTTAAATCATGAGATACTACTAAAACTGTTGCATTTCCATTCCAAAAATTATCAATTCTTTGCTTACATTTATTCTTAAAACTTTCATCTCCTACCGATAACACCTCATCTAAGATTAAAATATCTGGCTGCACATCTGTCGCTATCGCAAATCCCAAACGTGCTGACATACCCGAAGATAATCCCTTAACTGGAACAAAAGCATAATCTTGCAATTCTGCAAATTCCAAAATTGAAGGTGCTCTATTCCGCATTTCCGATCTAGAATATCCCAGCAGAACACCATACAGCAGAATGTTATCCATTACGGAAATTTCCGAATCAAAACCTGCTCCTAATTCAATCAAAGGAGCTATTTGACCTCGTACCCGCACTGTTCCACTGGTAGGTTGTAAAATTCCAGAAATGACCTTTAGAAGAGTGGATTTACCGGAGCCATTCGCACCAATAATACCAATCTTTTCACCTTTTTCAACCACAAAATCAATTTTATCCAGTACTAACTTTTTTACTGGCTGACGATATTTACCCTCTAAAATAGATAGCATTGTTTTCTTAAGGTCATAAGAAAACTCCTCTTGTGTCCGTCGCAACAGCGAAACATTATCTAGGCGAATTACTTCCATTCACAGCAAATCCATAAATTGATGTCGCCACAAGTGAAAACAAGTCCATCCTAGGGCTAAAATAATTACCCCACTAAGCAAAGCTCCCCAAATTAAGCCCAAATCCGGTAGAGAACCTGATAATGTAATTTGACGCAGACTTTCAATAATTGGTGCTAGTGGATTTAAACGTAAAAACTGCCTTATCTGTGGTGGAACAATAGCTGCTGGATAAAATATAGGGCTACTGAGCCAAATCACAAATACTACTAACTCATAAAAGTAAGGCAAGTCTCTAAAAAATACGTACAAAGAACTTACTAAAAAACTGATTCCTGTAGAAACTAAAACTAGGGACAAAATTGGAAACACCAGCGCAAACACATTGGCTAAACTCTTGGAATTAATCAAAGTCATCAATGCCAGCAACGGAAAAGTCCCCACCGAAAACTGAAATACATTTGCTGTAATCATCGATAGAGGAAAAACGCTTACTGGCAGACTAATTTTATTCAATAATGAGCCATTACCTACTACACTACTCAATGCCTGGGAGGTAGAAGCTGAGAAAAAATTGATCACTACCAGTCCCGTAAAGGCTGCCAATACGTAGTTCAGTATTGAGTTGCCGTAATAGGAGGCAAAAGTTGCGCCGAAAATTGCAGTGTAAAGCCCGGTCATGATCAACGGGTTCAACAGCGACCAATAAACCCCTAGGAACGAACCTCGATAACGTACTTTAAGATTTCGTGCTACCAAAACGTGCAGCAATTCCCAATAACGCCGCACTTGCAACCAAGTTGAATTATCTTTAAGCGAAATTCTCATCCTTAAAAACCACCACACACCACAGGCAAGTTATTTGCGAATTTTATACTACTGGAGCGTACTTTGCCGCACTAGCCTACCATCAAAAACTTTATTTTAAAAAGCATTGTTAAACACACAACCTACTAATTACCATTTTTCTCCTCTTAAGCACATCCTACCCTGGCAAGACCAGTTAATTTATCAATTGGTTCCTATAACTCTCTGAACAAGCCAGCAGGCTGCTTATATCACAAAAAGGTTAAAAAGTCAAAAGTGATCGCTTTTGAGGATGTTTACCCATTGCAATGATTGAAGCGCTACTCCATTCGCTAACTCAAGTTATCTGGATCAACTCCCTGCGATCGCAAATATTCTGCCAATCGCTCTGCACGTTGATGTTCTTGTTCAGCCCGCTGGCGCTCTTGTTCAGCCCGTTGATGTTCTTGTTCAGCCCGTTGGCGCTCTTGTTCTGCTTGTTCTTTTTGCGTCGGCACCCAACCTGCTGCATTGTACCAACGCAACCACAAACCTGTGGTCTGCTGATAAGAACCTTGCCAAAGACCCAATCCTAGTTCTAACTCTTCCAACCATAAGCGGTTCTCTGCTAAAGATATTGCCTCGTAGCGAGTGCCTATAAGTTGAAATGCACGCAAATGATTTTCATAGCGGTCATAAATAACGTAGTATGGAACACGCAAAATGCGTTCATATACTTCCCATTTTGTTGGGGGTCGGTTTACTTCCCGCAGTGTTTTTCCTAAGAGGGTGTTTATAAATAAAAAATAAACAACACCATAGTCATTCCCCAAGACAGGTATCTTAAAAGAGACAGTC
>NZ_JBIQNW010000016.1:0-133753 GCF_047228265.1 Nostoc sp. UIC 10607
GCGGCCACGATAGTTTAGGGGTAGCCCTACGCAAAAATAGCTCGATGCCAGGATTCATTTTTATATCAAAGCCCCCTCATGATTTCTTGAGGAGGCTTTTGTTATATCCCCTCAATACTTTGAGCTAAGCTGTTGTACCTACAATTTGCATATAATAAAGATGAATATAACTTCGGGTACAGGTTGTTATGCTGGCTATTGGCTTTCTAAGTTAGAACAAAAATAACATCTACAACAGTTGTTAAAACAAAGCGATCACTTTGAAATGAGAGAGCTAGCTTTGATACTATTATTGATGAATGATGGGAGGACGCAAGAAGAGATAGCGTTAGTAATTGGTTGCTATCGTCGAACAGTAGCATATTGGTGCGTGCATGGAGATCCAAATAAGATAGAAAGCTTAGAAGACGGAAGAATAAAAAGAGAATATAGAAAAGCTAACCAAGTTTATATAGATAAATTATTAGAAACAGTAGATAAAGATCCAAGTGAGTCAGGCTATGAATTTGATTTACTACAAATTTGTTAATTACTAATGTACTTGTAACAGTTAGGGGGCGGAATGTGGGTTTAAACCCTATTACGCTTCTGGATAATTTCACTTAGTGATTACTTGCTGACTCCGCAAAGTGACAGAAGAGGGTTAGGTTAAAGTTTTATCGCTCTCTCCCTGTCTTCCTATGCTCCCCTCGCCTTGTGGTCTAGACATGATTTGCTTTTGCTGTTCTTGTAGCCAGGTTTCAAAGAGTTCATTCAGCAGCCGCGCTTTCATAAATTCATCCAGTTGTGCGGGGATAAATTTTTCCAGCCGCAAAATCACAAACCATTCAGCGATGCGGGTAGGAGGCAATATTTGGCCTGGTTGACTGCTAGAAAGCATTTGCACCATTACTGGATGTAGTGCATTCAGTTCGATTGGACCTACCAAGCCACCAGTTTGGGCTTCTGGTCCAAGTGAGTATTCCCGCGCTAAGTCAGCAAAAGAGTTTTCTTTTGCCTGAATCCGGAAGTAAAGTTCTTGGGAAATTCCCACATCCTGGGTTCGCAGCAGAGAATAAATTACTTTGTCAAGTTTTGCCTTTGACTGAAAAAAGTAGGATTCCAGTTTATTACCCCAAGTGGCTTGCTTGAATTTTTCAATTTTAAGCTTACGAGTGGTAATAACTTCTAGTTGTTCGGGATTCAGCCCTTGATGTGCCATCCAAGCCTGGATGTCTTCTTCATTTTTGAACTGTTTTTCAGCGTAAAACTGCTGTTTAGCTTGGGCTACTTCCTCTGGTGTACACTCTATAGCTACCTTCGCGGAGCGTGAGTTTTGCTCTATCGCCTCATCGATGATAAATTCGCGCTGCAACTGTGGCAGCATTTGGTAACTTGTCAGTAAGGAAATCAGTTCACTAGCTGTGATTGTACGATTACCGATTTGGATGGCTTCAGTCATTAGCTTTCGGGCATCTTAAGAATATCTGGTCTGTCAAAGAAGCTAAACCATAGCCCATTCATTGGGAGCTTTTGTCTTAATCCTACCGATTAAGATTAGCGTACCTTACTTTCGCAATAATTAAATAGTGACTTACTAACATACTTTAAAATATACAGTTTATATGAGTTTTTATCAAAGATAATACGTAAATCCGATTCAGATGTAAAGACAAGGACAAAGAACTAATCACACTTGTCGCCACTGCAACTTAGAAGATGAAGTTATCAGACTGAGCTAGGGTGCTTTGAGATAACCCTCTCCTAACAAAGGAGTTTTTAGTTAAACAGCAATGCTGGCTCTAACTCAGCTTTGTTTCATTCTGAAGGTGCACCCCGCATATGGACTGCTGCTGACAGACCGCGCTTGCTTTGCACATCTATAAAAATTCCCGTCGTCTGTTAAAAGTTCTTAGAGATGGAAAAAGGCAACATAGGATATGCTGCTTTTTTCTATGAGAGATTTATGTATCCCGCAACCAAAAATCTAAGGTCTATAACGACTCTAAATAATTCAAAAGATCTGCCATTTCTTGGGCGCTAGGTTGAAATTTTGGCATTGGCGGCGTTTCGCCACTTATCACTTGGTGAATCAGTCCATATCGAGACTTGTGCTTTGAGACAGCTTGCAAACTGGGTCCTACTCGCCCATCTGCTTCCAAGCCATGACAACCAGCACAGTTAATTTGAAAGATCGCGTGTCCTTGAACTGAGTTTCCTGTTAAGGATAGAACACTCTTGACGTATGGATCGGAGGCTTGAACCAACTGAACACCAAAAAAGCCCAAAGGGACTGCTAGCAGTATAGCCAGCGTCAATAAAACGATCCGCTGAATCAAAATTTCAGGTTTGGTAATCTGGTTATCCAAAAGGTTTGCTGTGAAAGTCTAGGTGTGCTAAAAAGTTTTTATTTCCTACACATAGCTTAAAAGTTCTTGATTGTGTCTGCAAGCACAGAAGACTATTTTCTTGTGGGCAGTTGCCCTCCAAAAAGGCTGTAGGGCGCAGGATTCATACCAAATTTGGTAAAATCAAAAACAGGCAACGAATATTTAATAAATACAAAGAGGAGATTTACAGTGGTTGAGCCCCTGCTATCAGGTATTGTCCTTGGTTTAGTTTTCGTCACCCTCGCCGGACTGTTTTATGCTGCCTATAAGCAATACAAGCGCCCCAATCAGTTAGGAGGGTAAGGAGTGCTGAGTTTTGAGTGTTGAGTTTTGAGTGGGGAGATGAGGGGGACAAGGGAAAATTTTCTCCTCCTGCTCCTTTGTCTCCCCCTAATCTTTTCTCATTTCACAATTCTGTAGAAAGTAAGTGATGTGTTGCCGTAAATTTTCTCGCGGCAAATTTCCCAATTGGGAATCTCTGGCGGTGTCCAACCTTGTGAGGCGTGTTCAACTGCGATTTCACCGCTAGGATCTAAAAGTTGATAGTGAGCGATCGCTTCTAATACTGGCTGGTACAATCCACTGGCATAAGGTGGATCAAAGTAAATTCTATTGAATTGCTTGCCTGATAAGTTCTTTAACTGTTGGACAATATCTCCCCGCAATACCCGAAGTTCTTGCTCGACATTAGCTACCTGTTGCCAATTTTGTTGGATGGTGGCACAGGCTCGGCTCGATTGTTCAATTCCCACTACTAGGCTGGCTCCTCTACACAAAGCCTCTGCGCCCATTGAACCAGTACCGGCGCACAAATCTAGCCAGTAACAACCTGCAATTTCTCCCTGCCAAATATTAAACACTGCCTCCCTGACCCGCGCACTGGTGGGCCTAGTTTCTTTTCCTGGTAAAGTTTTTAGCTGGCGATTGCCGTAAATCCTCAGGCTCATGATGGATTGGTTGTTATTCATTGGTCATTAGCCATTTTCATTTATTAACAAATGAAAAAGGACAAACAACAAAAGAAAAATCACAAAAAAAGTATTAGGCAGGAATTTTTTCGCGGACTTGAGCAACAAAATTAGACAGGATTTGCAATCCAATATTAGAGGATTTTTCGGGGTGAAATTGCACTGCCATCAGGTTTTCATGGGCGATCGCAGCTGTGACGGTTTGAGTACCGTGAGTGATGGTTGCTGCACGGATTTGCGGATCTATTGGATCAACATAGTAAGAATGGACAAAATATACCCAAGGATCGGACGGCAAATGCTCCCACAAAATACTTTTTGCCTGAGTCATTTCCAGTTGATTCCAACCCATGTGAGGAATAGTAATGTCAGGTTCTGGACGAAACCGCCGCACTTTTCCTTTAATAATTCCTAATCCTGGTTGGGTGCCTTCTGCACTTGATTCAAAGAGAATTTGCAATCCTAGACAAATTCCTAAGAAAGGTTTACCAGATGCGATCGCTTCTTTAATAGGTTGTTCCAAACCACGCGCTCGCAGGTGTTGCACTGCTGGATCAAATGCTCCTACTCCCGGCAGAACTATTGCATCTGCCTGCTCTAATTCCTTTGGAGAATAAGTAACATTAGGAGTTGCCCCAGCTTTTTCCAAGCCTTTGCAGACTGAATGCAAATTTCCCATCTCGTAGTCTACGACCGCAATTACTGGCATTTACCTGCTCCTTGTAAATTTATTATGGAGGGTTTTTCTATTCTAAATAATATTTGTTATGAAGAAAAGAATTCTATTAACTTCTTTTGACAATTGGCGAAAATATCAACAGTCGAATTATTCTGATGATTTATTATTTGAAGTTACCAAACTTGATCTGATACCAGATGACTTAAGTTTTTTACGCTAGTTACCCGTAGATGTGCAACTTGCCAGTACTCAGGTAATGAAAAAATCAATGCAATGCAACGCAATTAAACCTGATTACATCGTCTGTTGTGGCATGGCTGCAAGCCGTACACAATTAAGTGTGGAAGCAGTTGCTAAGTAAGTAGGCGAGAATAAATCAAATTAGATTAAGTAATGTAAAAAATATTGAAATTATTTTGTAGTCAGGGCTTCAGCCCTTATTTGAGAACTTTAGTTCTCACTACAAACCTTGAATTATTTACGCTGCTCTACTTAAGCTGTAGAGAAATTGTTTTGCAGAGAGCAATTGATTTAGAAAAATTAGTGGTGGGAGCAGGGGCAATTGAGATTAGCCACGACTGCGGTAAATTTGTCTGTGTTCGCATAGTGTCTCACAGAGAGTACTTAAGCCAAAACAAACTCACGGTACGTTGTATATTTGTCTACGTTTCGGTTCTCAATCAAGAAAATTTGATGTGGATTCTTGCAGATTTCATATTATTTATTAACAAATTGGCACTTTCATCAAGTTGTTAATGTCTGTATGGTGAAAGAAATATCTAAGTATATGTTGCCATTGTTACTAATTTTCCCAATTGCCCAATCAACTCCTGCCACGCCACCACCTGAAGAAGTTGTGCAACTACAAGAAGTACGTCCTTTACCAGGCCAGTTGGATACAGTGCCAACGTTTAACAGCAATAGTCCAGAATTGGTGTTGAAAGAAGGAATTTTACTCTCCACCTTTCCACCAGATGACAAAAAAGTGCCAACGGCGCATCTGAATTTTCCCTTTCGGGGACGATTTGATATTTTTGCCCATCACGTTGCTAAGGCTGAACCACCAGAGAATTTGCGTTCTCTTTATTTAGGAATAATTTTGCATAACCCTGCTTCGGAACCAGTGAAGCTGAATATTTGGCAGGCGGCGAGTTATTTGAGTCAACCAGATGCACCATTTATTCAATTACCATCCTTTAGCCAAAATCTTTTAGGTAAAGTTTTTGCAGGTCCAGGCGATCGCGTCATGTCTGATGTGCTGAGGGGACGGCGACAAGAAATTTTCCCTGCCCAAATTGAGATTCCAGCAGGGCAAAGTCAGATGTTACTAAATTTACCAATTCCGGTGCAGGGATTGACACCACCCCTCAATGGTCGGTCTACGTTCATGCGACTGCAAAGTAATGGCACTGTCTATGCAGCCAGCCTAGCCATGTTTGCGCGTGTGAATCCCGATGGCAGTGAGCGATCACCTACTTTGGAAGAGTGGCAAAATTTACTCAATAATAGTGATGTGTCTGGGTCACGCGATAAAACCCCCACTCCCTTAGAGGAAACTGACAAGCCAAGAATTTATGGGCGTGTTGCTGGAGTGGCTGCTGGTTCACGATGGAGAGCCTTATTAGTAGATAATCCTAAAGCCAGGTATCTAACTATTCCCCAGGCTGGTCAAGCGTTTTCTTACGCTCTAAGTAGCCTGCATGGCGGTACTTTAGGAACGGGTCAAATTCAAAGTGCGCCTATGCTGGTGCGCTATCCTGATACCGCATATCGCGCTCATGGCAACTATGGAATTCAATATAATCTCAAGTTGCCGCTATACAACAATACTCAAAGTCCTCAAACTGTTAGTGTATCCATACAAACACCACTCAAGGAGGATCAGTTAGTCAAACCAGGGTTACGCTTTTTTACTACACCAGCCCGTCAAGTATTCTTTCGAGGTACAGTACGGGTACGTTACAAAAATGAGCAAAATCAGCCACAAACTCAATTTGTGCATTTAGTACAAAAGAGAGGTCAACCAGGGGAACCGTTAGTTTTATTAAATATGAAAGCAGGCGATCGCTCTTTAGTAGAAGTTGACTTTCTCTATCCGCCGGATGCCACACCACCGCAAGTATTAACAGTTTTAACTCAAGCTGAACCTCGGTAATGAGTCATGGGTAATGGGTAATAGCTTTTCTCCAATTACCTATTACCAAAAAATATTAGTCAACTTTGTGAACACTACAAAAAGCCATCACCAAAACCTAAAAATGTTAGAGAGAATGTTAAGAAATTTAACTATACAAAAGTGCTTTTCACCCCAGATTTGTGTATTTAGGGTGAATATTTATTCCGCTCTATGCGTTGCAATAGAAATAGTAAACCACAACAGGCAATAAAGGGACGGCATGGCAACCGATCAAAAAATCAATCAAGAAACTGAGTTAAATTCGCTCCAGCGGCTTGTTGGAACCCTGATTTTACTGGTAGAGGATGAGCCAGATATTGCAGATTTGCTCATCTTTATTTTGGAGGCAGCAGGTGCAGAGGTGATGGCTTTAACCGATGCAGAAGCAGCCCTTGCCTTGGTAGAATCGCTTCATCCCGATATTCTGCTGTGCAATGTAAAGCTGCCCGATCATGATGGCAATTGGTTAATTGAGCAAATTCGAGTGCATTCTTGTCCATTCTTAAGACAGTTGCCTGCGATCGCTATCACTTCTTATACACGCGAGGTTTCAAGTTATAAGGCTTTGAATGCTGGTTTTAATCGATTTCTAGTCAAGCTTGAGAGTCCAGAGGAAATCGTAGGTGAGATTGCTCACTTGCTATCTATCGATGTTTAAATCTAACTATCCCGTTTTCATCTCGTTTTTGACACTGATTTTACCCAATAGGCACTTGGAGCGTACAGCTAACTGTACGCTCCAACAAAAGGCTCTACTTTGGAAACCATATAACCCTAAGTAGGTAGAGTGAGATGTTGGATATATTTGTTATCCTCGTTGAAAACCCTTTGCTGGCTTTTGTTGCCCCTTACCCTTGGGCTTCGATTTGTTAACTTCTCCTAAAGCTTCCTGAAATAAGTTATGCAAATGTATGGGTACACTGGCAATGTCTGGCAACTCTGGTTCAATAGGTTTGTGGAATTCTTGCAAAAGTGTATCCAAGTCACTTTCAAGCCTAAACTCTGGACGTTGCAAAAATGTTTGCAACACATTTTCTAATTGAGTTGGATATTGTTGCGCTAATCGATGCCAAATAAAGGCATTAATACTTTTATCTTCAAGGTAGTAGCGAACTAGTTTTTCAGATCCTTGAACACTTTGCCAGTCCTCTGCCGATAAGATTGCTTGTACCTTACTATATGTTGGTAAAAACATTTGTCCCCAACGGGGATGAGAAAGAGCCGTTACCTGTTCTGCTTTTTTGAGTTCAGCAGGCAAATCAACCTTTGGCATCACCATTTTGCTATTGCCGCCTTTGCTGTTAAACATTTCAGAGACTACGTTGGAATCTGCACCAAACTCTTCTGCTGCGGCTTTTATTTCCTCGTCGCCAATGCCAGCTGCTTCTGCCACTTCAGCAAGAGATTTGGAAGTATCAATTCCTGCGGCTGCAAAAGTTTTTTCAGTAATTACTTCTTGAAATTCCGCTATTTTTTTATTCAAATGGTATCCAGATAGTGTGATTTCATCAGTACCAAAAAAGTCCACAAACTGCTGATGATATTTTTCTACTGACTGCCAAGCTTCTTCTAGCAAGTCTGGAGCATCGCTGTAAAGATTACTTTTATAGTTTTCTTTGAAATTACCAATTGCTACAGCAAGTTTTGGTTTACCTAATTTACCCATTATTGTGTAGGGGCCAGATAACATCCAGTAGCTATCGGTAACGGGAGAAATGCGAGTGAGCAAGATTTCTCCGACTTTCAATCGAGATATTGCCTGTAATGTTTGAGTATTGTTTGGCTTGACGATGTAGCGTTTATCTGTCAACCAGTTCGTCAATTCAAAGCCATCAGGTAAGATGTTGGTAATGGCAAATAAGCCAATAAAACTATGATGCCAACTGTTGATCAGGTTGCGATCGCTCTGGTCTAAATCTGGATTGCTTTCGATAAACAACTCTAATGGTGACTTATCACCAACTTTCCCGGCTGTCAGAAAGCTATCGATGATTAAGTCCTGCTGTGTACTATCCCCACTTCCACGACGCAACTGTGCGGCTGCATAAGTTTCCAGTGCTTGTGCCAGTTCGCCTTCAGCATCAAGAACAAAATCAACTAAGGCTTGTTTTAATTGGTGCGATCGTTCTAATATGACATCCACAAGTTAATCTCTCGGTGCAACAGATGTAGATTATAGCTCTTGAGAGAATTGCAGCATCTAGCTATTGCTAGATTTATGGTGACGTGTACTTAGCGGACTTAGCCGTCAAGCTTCTCTTAAACTACATACAAGGCATCACACAAGCTTATTACAGATGGTTGCAACTCCAAATTCTAGCTATATATCTCCAGAAGACTATCTAAAAGGAGAAGAAACTAGTCCTATCAAGCATGAATATAGACAAGGACAGGTTTATGCAATGGCAGGGGCAAGTAATGCTCATGTCATTATTTCTCTTAATATTGCTTCAATGTTGAGAAATCATTTGCGCGGGAGTGCTTGTCAGGCTTATATCTCAGACACCAAAGCACATATTGAGTCGATTAACATCTATTACTACCCCGATATTATAGTCAGTTGTGACCAACGAGATAGAGCTTTTGATAACTTTCTACGTTACCCCTGCTTAATTGTAGAAGTGCTATCTCCGACAATAGAAGCCTTTGACCGAGGTGATAAATTTGCTGACTACCGACAGATGGAGTCGCTTCAGGAATATGTACTTGTCAGTCAAACTCGGTTAAATGTTGAGTGTTTTCGTCGTAACCCAGAGAAACGATGGGTACTTTATCCATATGGACAAGAAGATATCATTCATCTGGCTAGTGTAGATTTTCGGTGTTCTGTTGCAGATTTCTATGAGGATGTTACTTTTGAATCGCCGTAATTGACTGACTACTAGCTCGAAAGCCAGAACCAGAATCTTGAGGATTTAAAAATGTGTTTTTAGAGAGCAAAATAAAAAGGCAAAAGAAGATTTTCTTTTGCCTTTTTAGTTTTTACCTTTTAATAGAGACGAAAAATTTCAAGTCTCTACTCGTCGTCGAAATCATCTTCCTCGTCTTCCTCTTCTTCCTCGTAATCGTCGTCGTCTGCTACTTCATCGGCGATTAATTCATCTTCGTCATCTAGAACTGACCTTTCTGCACGTCTGCTACCAAAACCAGATTCCCCAAGAGTAGGAGAATCTAAATTATAGGTGCGAGCTGTACGATCATCTAAGACCATATCCAGGGGATCATCAACTTCATCCAAGACACTACTGGTAATTTCAGCAGCATAATCATCGATCGCACCAGGTTCATCATAAGTATTGTACCCAGTACCAGCCGGAATCAATCGCCCGATAATCACGTTTTCCTTTAAGCCGCGCAGCCAGTCGGATTTGCCTTCGATCGCTGCTTCGGTAAGTACCCGTGTTGTCTCTTGGAAGGATGCGGCGGAAATAAAGCTGTCGGTGTTCAACGATGCTTTGGTGATACCCAACAATACTGGAGTATACTGTGCCCGCGCACCGCCTGTAATTGCCATAGCTTCGTTCACCTGCTCAACTTGGCGCAGTTCTACCAATTCACCAGGAAGCATGGTGGTGTCACCACCATCATCAATTCTGACTTTGTTGGTCATCTGGCGAACAATGACTTCAATATGCTTATCGGAAATATCAATCCCTTGAGATTGATACACCATTTGCACTTCATTTACCAAGAATGACTGTACTTTCTGCAAAGCATGGCTAGCACAAGCATAGATTCCATCTTCGGAACCCAGGCTAAAGAAAATTTCCAAAATTTCGTGGGGGTTGGATGGACCATCGGTTAATGGTTGTCCCGCTAACACAGTCGCTCCATCTGGTACTATCAAATTTTGTCCTGGGCCTAGAGGATAATCAGTTACCACGCCATTTGATTCTACGACCTTGATAGCGATCGCTTCATCACCACTTTCAGCGTAAACTACCTTAACTTCACCCGCTCGGCGACATAAAATGCACGCTTCTTTAGGTTTACGAGCTTCAAGCAGTTCCTCAATCCGGGGCAAACCTTGAATAATATCTCCGGTTTTGGCGCGTTCAAACACCAACAACACCAAGTTATCACCCCGTTGTACCAAATCGCCATCTTCTATCTGCAACACAGCACCAGGGCTGACTCGATAAGGGCGACCAATGCGGGTAGTAATAACGTAGTTTTTATTACTCAGAGCGGATTCCCCAGCAGATGCAGCAGCTGCACTTTTGATATCTTCTACTTGCCCTGATTCTGGGGCAAAAACTCCAGGAGCAACTTCTGTACCTTCTACTAGCAAGTCACCCACTTTCACCTTTGGCTGAGTACTAGTATTAATGGTAAGCCTGTCAGCATCGCGCAAGACCAAGCAGCGACGCACATTTTCGGTTCCTTTTCGGACGCCCCGCACTATCCCGCCTTCTTTACACAAGATTTGGGTACGTGCTACCACAGATCCAGGGGCGATGGAAAGCCCATCTTGTACCTCAAGTGTTGTCTGGGTGCTACCTTGGGTGGCATCAGCAGTAATGTCTCGACGAATTACCAAGGACTCCAAAATCACTAGCTGCAAGCGCTGAACTTCTGGGTCTTCAGTATCCTGTACCAATTCAATATCTGCTGCTAAAGGCGAAGCATTGTGATCCTGTTCACCTTCTTGCTCAATTTCTAGCACTAGCTGGGTTCGCAGCAGTTCCACGCCTTCAACAGATTTGACGCGTTCCGAATCTTTGTAAGGTAGTCGCTGCACTGCCCGCAACTGAATCGATCGCCCAGTTTGTTGACTCACCGATGTAGTTGATGGCACATCTGGATTATCCGGTACGGCAAACTCAACTACTGGACGACTCAACAGGGCGGGGCCTTCTGGTGTCTCTACATACTGGATATAGCGCAATTCTGTGGCGACGTTGCCTTGAAATTCCTCACCTGGTTGGATGAAGGTGTTATCTCGCCCGATAACTGATTCTGGATCGTCCACCATCAGCAGTTCCCCTGGCTTCACCACCACTTCCCGCAGGATGTCGTTTTTCTGGGTGACTTCTACCACACCGCTGTTTTGGCAGAAGATATCTTTTACTACCTCGGTGCCAGCTTCCACAAACTGACCGTCTTCTACCAACAGCAAGGAGATATCTTTATTAACTTCGTGGCTTTCTTCGGGAATCCACAAAAGGGTACCACCCTGCACGACTTCATAACCCAGCTTGGCTTTGCCTTTTTTCTGGACTTCTACACCCGCGAATTTCAGGAAACCACCAGTGGTTGTGCGATAGCGGTCATCAATTAACTCAGCTACTACTTGACCATTTTGCACTTTTGTGCCTGGTGTAGCCCGGAGGTTAAATACTTGGCTATTGCCAGTGGAGACTAAGTAGTTATTACGACCTTGGGAACTTTGGACTGTCACCGTTGCCTGGTCTAAAACCACAGAAGCGGTGATAATCTCAATTTCCCTGGTACTCTTACCTGGGGTAGCTTCTGGCAAGCGCACGACACCGCCGTGCAAACTGCTTAACTTGGTTTCTGCTAAAACTCCATTAGAGGCGATCGCATCACCATTTTTGACCACCAATTCTGCACCAGGTGGCAAGTTATAAACTTCCCCAGACAAAATCCAAATCAAGCCACCGCGTGCGGCTGTGGTTGTGGTATTACCTTGACGGTCAGTTTTTTGTTCTGGGACTACTTCGGCAAATTGCACTTCCCCTGCTAAGTCAGAGGCTACATCTTTAACTGCTTTTTCTGTATTAGTCCGAGTTGTGCGTCCACCAAGGGCAACTTCTGCCAACAACTGACCTTGTTTTACCTTATTTCCATCAAATACATATAGTGTTGAACCTTGGGTAAGATGAACCTCTTGGTTCTCTGGGGTAACATCACCTACTTTTGTTGGCTCCAAAAGCATGATGCCATTAGCCTCAACATAGAGGGCATCTTCCCCGTGGCGGGTACGATATGTTCTGGTCTTCAGTTTGCGGGGAAGCTTAACAGTTCCATCGATTTTAGAACGAACTTGTTGCGCCACTTCCCCAGTAAACACCCCACCTGTGTGGAATGTCCGCATGGTTAGCTGGGTACCAGGTTCGCCAATACTTTGGGCGGCAATAATCCCCACAGCTTCGCCCAAGTCTACCATCTTGGCGTGGGCCAAACTCCAGCCGTAGCAGTGTTGACAGACAGAACGTGCAGCTTCACAAGTTAGGGGCGATCGCAGCATAACTTCTGCCACCCCAGATTTTTCGATTTTCTTCGCCAAGTCCTCAGAAACTGGGGTATTACGTGGTGCAATTACTTCTTTTGTCACCGGATGCACCACATCTTCGCCAATTACCCGTCCCATCAAGCGGGTTCCAAGAGGGATCAAGGTTTTGGCACCTTCTGTCATCGGTCGAATTGGAATTCCTCTGGTGGTACCACAGTCAAATTCCCGAATAATCACATCCTGGGATACGTCCACCAAACGGCGGGTGAGATAACCAGAGTCAGCCGTCCGCAAGGCAGTATCCACTAATCCTTTTCTGGCACCGTAAGACGAAATAATGTATTCCGTTACAGTGAGTCCTTCACGGAAGTTGGTTTTGATAGGCAAATCGATAATTTCCCCTTGAGGATCTGCCATCAGTCCCCGCATCCCTACCAATTGCCGGACTTGAGAGATGTTACCCCGTGCCCCGGAGAATGCCATCATGTACACAGAGTTCAAGGGATTAGTCTTCTTGAAGTGAACGACTACTTCATCTTTCAAAGCTTCACTGGTACCATTCCAGGTATCAATTACCTTTTGGAAGCGTTCTACTTCAGTGATTTCTCCCCGTTGGTAACGGGTTTCGGTGGCGCGAATTTCTTCTTCGGCTGCTTCTAAGAGCAATCGCTTAGTTGGCGGCACCATCAAGTCATCTACACTGATGGAAACCCCTGCTTTGGTAGCGTAGCGAAATCCCAAATCTTTCAGTTTGTCCGCCATCACTGCGGTTCGCGCCGTACCATAATGCGTAAAGGCCCAAGAAATTAAATTTCTCAGTTGACCCTTATCAACCACCCGATTGCGAAAAATCATTTTTTCGTTAGTCATTAGTCATTAGTCCTGAGTCATCAATAATTAATAATTCGTAATTCGTAGTTCGTAATTCGTAATTGAAGAATTAATTACGAATTACGAATTAGAAATTACAAATTAACTCGCAAGTGCTTCCTGAATCGCATTATTGTAAATAACGCGACCAGGAGTAGTGTATATATACTGAGAAATTACATTGCCCTTAGCGTCTTGTCTGACTCGGCGGAACTTATAGAGTAATGTGCGGGTACCATCCTCGTTTTCCGTCACTTTCAAGGGTTCTGTGTCCGGTTGGTCTGATTCTATTTCACCGTCAAACCGCACATAGATATAGGCGTGCAAGTCAATTTGCTCTTGCTGGAAAGCCATAATTACATCCTCTAGCGAAGAAAAGTACTTTCCTGCACCTTTTGTCGCACCGGGATTTTCTGCTGTTAAGTAATAGGCTCCCAATACCATATCTTGGCTGGGCGTGATGATGGGTTTACCCGTGGCTGGTGACAAAATATTGTTAGAAGCCAACATCAACAACCGGGCCTCAGCCTGACTTTCTAACGACAGTGGGACGTGTACCGCCATTTGGTCGCCGTCAAAGTCGGCGTTAAATGCTGGACACACCAGAGGATGCAGTTGAATCGCTCTACCTTCTACTAAAATCGGTTCAAAAGACTGAATACCCAAACGGTGCAACGTTGGTGCCCGGTTTAGCATTACAGGGTGTCCTTCAATCACCTCTTCCAGCACATCCCAAACACTGGGATCATTGCGGGATATCAGCTTTTTCGCGGCTTTAATGTTATTTACCATGCCGCTACGAATGAGGCGGTTAATCACAAATGGTTGAAATAGCTCAATCGCCATTTCTCTAGGCAAACCGCACTGGTGAATTTTCAGCTTTGGCCCGACCACAATTACAGAACGTCCAGAGTAGTCAACCCGTTTACCTAACAAGTTTTGTCGGAAACGCCCTTGCTTACCCTCAATAATGTCGGACAAAGATTTTAGAGGTCGGTTATTTGCCCCTACCACAGTGCGTCCCCGACGACCATTGTCAATCAAAGCATCCACTGCTTCTTGCAGCATCCGCTTTTCGTTCCGCACAATAATTTCTGGTGCCAAAATTTCTTGCAAGCGTGCCAAACGATTGTTGCGGTTAATTACCCGCCGATACAAATCATTTAAATCGCTGGTGGCAAACCGTCCGCCATCTAGTTGCACCATTGGGCGCAAGTCGGGGGGAATCACGGGAATAACTGCCATTACCATCCACTCTGGTTTGGAACCAGTAGCGATGAAGTTGTCAATTACCCGCAGTCGCTTAATTAGCTTGGCTCTCTTTTGTCCTTTGGCGTTGCCAATTTCTTCGCGTAGGCTTTCGGCTTCTTGTTCCAAATTGATATCGGCAAGCAAACGCAACAGCGCTTCAGCCCCAATACCTACCTCTACGCCTTGCAGTACAGAATCTTCGCTATAAATTTGGTCTTCTATTTCCAACCACTGGTCTTCACTCAGTAGCTGTTTGTAAGTTAAAGTTTCGGCATTACCTGGACTCAGGACAACATAAGAGTTGAAATAGACAATCTGCTCGACATCCCGCAAGGGCATATCTAACAGGATGGAAATATAGCTAGGAATACCCTTGAGATACCAAACGTGAGCTACTGGTGCGGCAAGTTTAATATAGCCCATGCGGTGACGGCGCACTCGTGACTCAGTGACTTCTACCCCACAGCGTTCACAGACAATACCTCTGTGACGAACCCTTTTATACTTACCACAATGGCATTCCCAATCTTTTGCAGGACCAAAGATGCGTTCACAAAACAAGCCATCCATCTCTGGCTTGAGAGTTCGGTAGTTAATCGTTTCTGGCTTGGTAACTTCACCGACTACTTGGCCATTGGGCAATGTTCTCTCACCCCACTGCCGAATCCGTTCAGGGGAAGCCAAGCCGATTTTTACGTAGTCAAACTGATTAGTTTGGGCAGGTCTCATCTTTCTAATTTCTAATTCGTAATTCGTAATTCGTAATTAACAATTTTTAATTCGTAATTAACAATTTCTAATTCGTAATTCGTAATTTAAGAATTAATTACGAATTACGAATTATCAATTACGAATTATTTACTCGTCTTCTTCCAGCGATTCGCGGGAAAGAGATTCGTATGTTGGCCGAGGAGGTGTGCGACGGGCTGATTGGTCTGCCATCAAATCGACTTCCACATCTAGAGAACTGCCGTCTGCTTGGGTTTCTACCTTGTGTACGGCAATGTCTAACCCCAATGATTGCAACTCGCGCATTAGCACCTTAAAGGACTCTGGCGTTCCAGGCCGAGGAATTGCCTTACCTTTAACGATCGCATTTAACGCTTCATTTCGTCCTTGCATATCGTCAGATTTAACTGTGAGCAATTCCTGTAAGGTGTAAGCGGCACCAAAGGCTTCCAATGCCCAGACTTCCATTTCTCCAAACCGCTGACCACCTTGTTGTGCTTTACCACCCAAGGGTTGCTGAGTCACCAGTGAGTATGGGCCTGTGGAACGTGCGTGAATCTTATCATCGACCAAATGCACCAGCTTCAGCATGTAAGCCACACCGATGGTAATTGCTCGGTCAAAGGGTTCGCCTGTACGACCGTCATACACCATGATTTTGCCTGGGTTATCTGGGTTATATACCCAGTCTTTCCCTGTTTCGTCTCGTGCTTCTTGCAATTTGCCATGCACGATTCGGCGAGATGACTCTTCACCGTACATTTCATCAAAAGGAGTAATCTTAAATCGCACTCCCAAGGTTTGACCAGCCCAACCCAAGAGGCACTCAAATACTTGTCCGACGTTCATCCGGCTGGGTACACCCAAGGGGTTAAGTACAATATCCACTGGTGAACCATCGGGCAAATAAGGCATATCTTCCGCTGGTAAGATTCGAGAAATAATCCCTTTATTACCGTGGCGTCCTGCCATTTTGTCGCCAACTTGGATTTTGCGTTTTTGAGCAACATACACCCGGACTACCATATTGGCTCCTGGTGGCAGTTCATCGCCTTGTTCACGAGTAAACAAGCGCACATCAACTACGCGACCTTTTTCACCATTTGGTACTCGCAGGGAATTGTCCCGCACATCTCGCGCTTTTTCACCGAAAATTGCCCGCAACAGTTTTTCTTCTGGCGGTTGGTCAGATTCACCCTTGGGAGTGACTTTTCCTACCAAGATATCCCCAGCTTCTACCCACGCCCCAATGCGAATGATTCCCTGTTCATCCAACTGACGCAAGGCATCTTCCCCGACGTTGGGAATTTCTCTGGTGATTTCTTCTGGCCCCAGTTTTGTCTGTCTAGCTTCAATTTCATATTTTTCAATGTGAATTGAGGTGTAGACATCATCCTGCACCAGTCTTTCGGAGATTAAAATTGCGTCTTCGTAGTTGTAGCCTTCCCAAGGCATATAGGCAACTACGATATTTTGCCCCAGTGCCAATTCACCGCCTTCGGTGGAGGAGCCATCAGCCAGCACCTGACCGGCAACAACCCGTTCACCAATGCGGACGAGAGGTTTCTGATTTAAACAAGTGTCTTGGTTGGAACGTTGGTACTTGGAAAGGGTATATTTAATTTCTGAGGTATTAGGTTTAGGACGGACACGAATTTCTGTGGCATCCACATAAGTGACATCGCCATCAGTACGCGATACAATTACCATCCCGGAGTCTCTTGCTCCTTGCGCTTCCAAACCTGTACCCACCAGAGGGCGCTCTGGTTTGAGCAGGGGTACTGCTTGACGTTGCATGTTCGATCCCATCAGCGCTCGGTTAGCGTCATCATGCTCCAAGAAGGGAATCATGCTGGTCGCTACCGACACAATCTGTACTGGAGATACTGCTACGTAGTCCACCTGTTCTGGTGTTGTGGTGGAAAATTCTTGACGATAGCGGACTGGCACTTGTGGTCCAATAATGTGCCCGGTTTCATCTACAGGAATATCTCCAGGAGCAACCCGCAGATCATCTTCTTCATCGGCTGTCATATAGGCTGGAGGCAGATCAAATCTGACTCGCCCATTTTCCACAGGTCTAAAAGGTGTTTCTAAAAACCCATACAGGTTAACCCGCGCATGGGTTGCCAACGAGCCAATCAATCCGGCGTTGGGTCCTTCTGGTGTCTCAATCGGGCAAATGCGTCCATAGTGACTAGGATGAATATCCCGCACGGCAAACCCAGCGCGTTCGCGGGTTAAACCACCAGGGCCAAGGGCACTCAGACGGCGTTTGTGGGTCAGTTCTGCTAAGGGATTTGTTTGATCCATGAACTGACTTAACTGGCTGGAACCAAAGAATTCTTTAATTGCTGCTACCAATGGTTTGGGGTTCACCAAGGAAGCAGGGGTTAGCACTTCAGCATCGGATACAGTCATCCGTTCCCGAATGATTCTCTCTAAACGGTTTAAGCCTACCCGCACTTGGTTTTGCAGCAATTCCCCGACGCTTCTCACCCGACGGTTACCTAAATGGTCAATGTCATCGATATTACCAATATCATATTCTAGGTTGATCAGGTAATCCACGGCTGCCAAGATATCCCCAGCAGTCAAAACGCGCATTGTGTCTGGGACAGAAAGGCGCAATTTCTTGTTGAGCTTGTAGCGTCCGACGCGACCAAGGTCATAACGTTTCGGGTCAAAAAATCGTGAGTCTAGGAGTTGTTGTCCACCTAATACTGTGGGTGGTTCACCAGGACGCAGTTTCCGATATAACTCCATTAGGGCTTCTTCTTCAGAAAACTGCCCTTCTTTTTCGATGGTTTTCTGGAAATATTCGGGGTGGCGTAAGGCATCAAAGATTTCGTTATCTGATAAACCCAAAGCCTTTAGTAGTACTTGCGCTGAGAGTTTGCGGGTTTTATCGATGCGTACCCACACTAAATCGTTACGGTCTGTTTCAAATTTCAGCCATGCTCCCCGGTTGGGAATTAAGCTAGCTGAATAAGTACGTCGCCCGTTTTTGTCGATTTCTGATTTGTAGTAGACTCCTGGCGATCGCACTATTTGGTTGACAATTACCCGCTCGGCTCCGTTAATAATAAACGTGCCGCGATCAGTCATCAAAGGCAAATCGCCAATGAATACCTCTTGCTCTTTGATTTCCCCGGTTTCCTTATTAATCAACCGTGTGGGAACATACATTTGAACGGCATAAGTGCTATCCCGCCGTTTGGCTTCTTCGACGCTGTACTTTGGCTCCTTGAGTTTGTAGTTATGACCCAAAAAATGCAGTTCTAATTTGCCCGTATAATCTGTAATAGGACTAAAGGAGTTAAGTTCTTCTATCAGCCCTTCTTCCAAAAACCAGCGAAAGCTTGATCGCTGGATTTCAATCAAGTCGGGCAACAGAAAGGCGGGTTCCATGTATGTTTCTTTAGTCATGCCTCTTCCTTTGTCAACCTGGTAAAATTTTCCCTTGGACACTGCTGTTTGATGCTTCCCACTGCTAGCCAGTGTCCTTAGCTGTTTGGGAACTTCTTCTTACACACTTGCTATTTACAGGTGTGGGCAAACGCAGCGATTAAAGCTGGAATGAGCAATTTGGACAAGGGGGTAATCACCCGCGATCGGGGACTCAGACGCCAAAAACCCACTATAGTCTTGATTTAAGAAGAATATACAGTTGAGATATTCCTGAGTTTTATCTACTTTCTTCATTTCCCCTCCAAAAAGCGCGTTAATTTGCTGACGCAGCTCTAGACGGTGTGTCTTAAATCCACCCCGCTATTTATACTCTCAGTGATATCCTAGATATCCTAAGACTGAGGGAATGATCCGCACCTTGTCGGCTTTGAATCAGAATCACTTCATTTTGCTGGATTGTACTCACAAGGCAATTTCGTTTAACGATTTTGAATATGTTCAATAAACACCAAGCCAGTGTTGTGCAAAAGTCTAGCTCAACCTGGGTTGGCAAGGTTAGTCATGTGTGGAGAGCATCCGCTTGTAGAGATTTGGAGGATGGCCAAGCCGATAACAGCACGGAAAAATAGGCTCAGAAATTTTAGGTTCCTTCCTTTATCATTATGGCGCAAGCAAAATGTTTTTGAGGGAATAATATTAGCATATTTTTGTCCCCCTAGAGTTTTATTTTTTTAGCACAATTGAATAAAAGAGATCAAAGACACTTTATATTGACAGACCAAATAATTTACAGGCATTCTGGGTGGTTTGATCGGCGATCGCCTCTACCGTTTCTTGACGCAGTTTAGCTACTTGCTCGGCTACATAAAGCACGTAGGCAGGTTCGTTGCGCCTTTCGCCTCGTTTAGGAACTGGGGCGAGAAATGGGCAGTCTGTTTCAATCAGTAGGCGATCACTACTCACCATCGCAGCTGAGGATTGGATTGCTTTGGCATTTTTGAACGTTACCGTCCCGCTAAAGCTGATGTAGAAGCCTAAATCGAGAAACCATTGAGTTTCTTCTGGCGTTCCTCCCCAGCAATGCATAACACCCCGTACTCTTTCTCCTTTAAGTTCCCGCCATTTTTGCAACACTTTTCTAGTTTGGGCAGCAGCATCGCGGCAGTGAATAATCACTGGTAGATTGAGTTCAGATGCGATCGCTAACTGCGACTCAAACACCATAAGCTGATGCTCATAGTTATCAGCTTTGTAAAAATCCAGCCCCATTTCCCCGATGGCTACCACATTCGAGTCAGAACTCGCCAAAGTTTTGATTTTATCAGCTGTCTCGCTATTCCATTTATCCGTATCTAAAGGATGTAATCCTACGGCAAAGCTGATTTCGGGAAACTCGTGTGCTATGGATTGAATTCTGGAAAACTCTTCTGGGTGAACACAGGAATGTACTAAACGTACTACTCCTGCTTGTTGCCACCGCGATCGCACTGTTGCTAAATCCGGCTGGAAACTATCAAAGTTGAGATGTACGTGCGTGTCTATCAGTTGCATTCTTTGCCCTTTGCCATTAGTCATAAATTATTAGCCCTTATCACGACTAAGGACAAATGACCCTGCGGGTGAATTTTTCTACTGTGGTTGCCGCTTTGTGATCACCAAGCGGCTCAAGAGGTAAACCACGCCCGCCAATTATTTTAATTTGGCACAGCCAAAACAACTTAAGTGGCTCATGGGGAACCACTGCGACGGACGGGTTAAGAACCATAGAGCAAGTGGTGTGGAAACCCTCAAGACTGCACTGAACTTACCATTCCCCTTGGCGTTTCACCCCACTAGCTAGAACTTTAGGAAAGTTCGTAACGCAGTGGTTCCTTGAATCAGAACACAGCACTGACTCACCAATAACTATTCAGCAACTGCTTGAGCTATGGGTTTTAGTTTATGAGCCAATCTCGACTTTTTCCTTGCCCCATTGTTGGGGTGAAGGACACCCCGTTTGATCGCTTTATCGATTTTGCCGTAAGCCTCGGATAACCGAGCCTGTACTTCTTGATTTAATTCTGGGGTAGGATTAGCTGCATAGACAGCTACAGCATTAAAGTATTTCTTCATCAGCGTCTTGACTGCTGATTTGTAAGCTTTGTTACGCAGTCGGTTACGTTCTGCGATTTGGGCACGCTTGAGAGCAGACTTTGTATTCGCCACAGTCAATTCCAAAAATACTATTAATATGTACACACACTACTAGACTTACTAATATAGCATCCAAATTGCCAATGTTATAATTTCCTAAAAAAACTATCATTGGAAATTGGGTACTAGAGGGGGAAGAATTTAGTCCCTTTCCCTGACCCCTAATCTCCAGTCTTTAATTTGGTGTGTCGTCAATTTAGGAAATGCGTTAAAATGAGGTACATCAAATAAAACAGTGATCCTAACTCATCACCTAGTTAAGCAATGTGATTGCCAATACGACCAATCTGACCTTAAAACAGTGTATTGTCAAAGGCAAGGAACTGTAAACATCTAAATTTTAGGAGATTCATAAGTATAGAACCGATATCATATTATCGTTTCTGTACATATGTTAACTACTAAAAGTTAGGAAAATAAGTAAAAATTATACTCAGACCCTACCCCCTGTAAATCCGGGGGATTGGATGTGTAAACATACCACCTGCACCCCGTAAAGAGTGAGGGCAAGGGCGTAAGGGGAACGAGAAATGGCACGCCTTCTTCCTGCCGCTAGCCTATGGAGGCTGGTCGGACTGAGTAATTAAGTCGCCTTCTTAAGCAAACCATGTGCTGGCAGGCTTGAGAGTATCAAAAAAATCCAGGTTAAGCTAGAGAAGAGAATTAGAGTCAGCTTGCACACCCCAGTGGGTCAAGAGCAATACTAAATCTCAGGTGTGAATATTATAATTTTGGCATTGTCCTTACTCCATGCTGCGAATCATTACTCAGCAGGCAGACGTCAGAGCAGAACTACAACGGATCTGCGATCGCACCCATGACGAACAGGTGCTTCACAAAGAAGCAACGGTGCGGGAAGTTTTGCAAGCAGTGAAGCGCCAAGGCGACAAAGCTGTTTTGCATTACACAGCCGAATTTGACAAACAAACCCTGAAAGCAGAAGAACTCCGAGTTACAGGCTCGGAACTAGATGCAGCCTATCAGCAGGTGTCAAAAGAGTTGTTGGGCGCGGTTCGGCTAGCTTGCCGCCAAGTTGAAGCGTTTCATCGTCAGCGAGTCCCAAAAAGCTGGGTACACTTCGGTGACGATGAAATAGTTCTGGGCAAACGCTACACCCCTGTAGACCGAGCAGGGTTGTATGTGCCTGGTGGTCGGGCCGCCTATCCCAGTACAGTGGTGATGAATGCAATTCCGGCAAAGGTAGCTGCTGTACCCCATGTGGTAATGGTGACACCTCCAGGACCAGGAGGTGCAATTAACCCAGCAGTGTTAGTAGCTGCCCAAGAAGCAGGAGTACAAGAAATTTATCGCATTGGGGGCGCACAAGCGATCGCCGCTTTAGCCTATGGAACAGAAACCATTCCAAAAGTGAATGTAATTACTGGGCCTGGGAACATTTATGTCACCCTAGCGAAAAAACTTGTCTATGGCACCGTAGGCATAGATTCTTTGGCAGGCCCCAGCGAAGTGCTGGTGATTGCTGATGAAACTGCAAATCCGGTGCATGTAGCTGCTGACTTGCTGGCCCAAGCTGAACACGATCCAATGGCGGCAGCAATTTTGCTGACGACAGATGCTGCTTTGGCGAAAAACGTGCAAGTAGCCTTGGAAAGACAGCTAGTGGATCATCCACGGCGAATAGACACAGAAAAAGCGATCGCTCATTATGGGTTGATTGTTCTTGTGGAATCGCTCCAAGCAGCAGCAGAACTCTCAAATGAATTTGCCCCCGAACACCTGGAATTAGAAGTTAAAGACCCTTGGGCACTCTTACCACAGATTCGTCACGCTGGGGCAATCTTTTTGGGTTACTCAACACCAGAAGCTGTAGGAGACTATTTGGCAGGCCCTAACCATACTTTGCCAACTTCTGGTGCTGCCCGCTATGCTTCGGCATTAGGGGTGGAAACTTTCCTCAAACACTCCAGTATTATTCAATACTCCCAAACCGCACTGCAAAATGTGGCTGGTGCAATTGATGTGCTAGCAACAGCAGAGGGTTTACCTTCCCATGCTGATTCAGTCCGACGCCGAATTCAGCAAGAAGAGTGACTGGGAATGCTTAATTTTTTCTAATACTGTTGGCAAAAGTCACTTGATAAATTCCAGATAAAAGTTTGGATGGCTATGTCTGGCGACAAGCTGCTACACGTCTACGCACGCTAGTTGCTACCATGCCTTAAGCCTTTTGCGGTCATCTACAAATTGGGCATTGCCCACCTAATCCACTGGCTTATTAAGCAAGGATTTACCTGTATAGTAAGCCAGCGAACAGTTCAGAGGAGGGTTACCCTCCCCAAAGAACTGGCGAAAATATTCTCTACGCAAGTGACTACAACGCACCAGCGTCAAAAGGGGTGAAACCGACCTATAGGACAGCCCCCAATATATAAACTAAGTGGGTAGCTACACTAAATTAATGGAAATTAATTTAGTGTAGCTGCCAACAAGTTTTGCTACATACTTATGTAAGGGGTCTACTCTTTAGGAGACGAGAGCGGTGCTAAAGAATATTTTGGTAGCTCTGGACGGTTCGGAAATTTCAGAACGAGTTATTCAGACTTTAGATAATTTGGCGTTGTCAAAAGATGCCAAAGTTATTCTCTGTCATGTGTTTCTTACGCCAGAGTCAGAGATGGAATTACCCGCTGATCGTCCTCAGCCAGAGTCGCCAACCTTCTCTTATTTTCATATTGAAAAACAACTGCAATCCTATCAGGAAAGCTTATCAGTCACAAGTGAGTTAGAACTGGTGACTGGCGATCCTGCCGAAGAAATTATCCGCCTTGCCAATATTTACAAAACTGACTTGATTATAATTGGCAGCCGGGGATTGATTGGGATGAAGCGAATTGTCCAGCGTTCTGTTAGCAGTCAAGTTGTGGAAGAGGCTAATTGTTCGGTATTGGTGGTAAAGCCGAATTAGAATCAGGTAAAGGCAAATGAGATCATGCCATGACTACAACACCAGCAATCACTATCAGAAATATCTGGTGATTTAAAAAGGTTTCACCTCTGACAAGACTGGAGACTAGGGACGAGGAGAATAACTAATACCCAATGCCCTGTTTGACCAATTCCCCAATCCCCAATCCCTTCACATCCAGTTAATTCAACGTCCTTGAGTTGCCAGAAACTGACGCAAGCTCAACAAACTCAAAGTTTGACCCAAATTCAAGGGCAAAAGTGAAACTCCTTCCAAGCGGGACTGTACCCAACCTTCTCCCCAGTACCATTCGTGGAACCCGTCAATGCCTCCGCTAAGTACCAAGCGGAGACAGTTTGATTTGACAACATCTACTTGATGATGAATTGGGACTGGCCCAGTCCAAGTTGTAAACTGGAATCCGGGAAGTAGTTCTTCTGGCATTCCTGGCGCAAAGCGTTGCCCTAAGAGCCATTTTTCGAGTTGTACCGGATGCAGTAGACTGTCACGAATTGCATCTGTTGGTGCTTCGATTTCGATCCGCAGTTGGCTTTGTTGAAAATTACCCAGCATTTTTCTAGGATTACCTAAAGGTGAGACATCGCTATTTCTAATATTGCAAATAGAATCACTGATTATTACTACGTCACTTTTCTACCAGCAGAGAACTTAGAATAGAAAAAGTGAACTTGTTAAGAAATGTAAGGTTATTCATGGCGGATCAGTTAATTCGTGCAACAGCATCCGAAGGTGGAATTCGTGCCGTAGGTGTGATCACCACACGTTTAACAGAAGAAGCACGGGAACGCCACAAGCTTTCCTATGTGGCAACGGCAGCACTGGGTCGGACTATGGCAGCAGGCTTGTTAATGGCTTCTAGTATGAAGCGAACTGGATCGAGGGTCAATGTCCGGGTAAAGGGTGATGGGCCTTTGGGTGGAATATTGGTAGATGCAGGCTTAGATGGCACGGTACGCGGGTATGTGGGAAATCCATCGGTGGAATTGCCTCCCAATGCCAAAGGTAAGCTAGATGTTGGTGGTGCAGTGGGTGATGGCTACCTCTACGTTGTCCGGGATATCGGTTACGGTTATCCTTACTCTAGTACGGTAGAACTAGTTTCTGGCGAAATTGGCGATGATGTAGCTCATTATCTAGTGAATTCCGAACAAACACCTTCAGCTTTAGTTTTAGGTGTGTTTGTGGGAGCAGGTGGAGTAACGGCTGCTGGAGGATTACTGATACAAGTATTGCCCAAAGCTGCCAGAGACGAAGCCCTAGTAGAAACTTTGGAATCACGGGTAGCTGGTCTAGCAGGATTTACGCCATTGTTGCAAGCTGGGAAGACTTTGACTGAAATCTTTGGTGATTTATTGGGAGACATGGGGCTGGCAATCTTTCCCGAACGACAAATATTGCGCTTCCACTGTGGTTGTTCTTTTGATCGCGTTTTGGGGGCACTGAAAATTTTGGGAGAAGCTGAACTGCAAGATATGATAATTAAAGATGATGGTGCTGAAGCAACTTGCGAATTTTGCGGCAACGTTTACCAGGCAAGTAGCGATCAGTTAGCTCAACTAATTGCCGATTTGCAAACTGAATCTACTGTTTTAGGATAAAGTATAAAATAGCACTGATTTTTTAGATTGCTAATGGTACTCTGTAGAGAGAGATAATCAAAAAAGTGGCTTTTTAATCATGAGAAAGTTACTATGTCAACAATGGAATTATCTACCTAAAACAGAGCGCGATTCAATTATTTTGGTGTGAGAGATGACAGAGCGGGATATTCCAGACAGTTGGTCTTCAGCCAGTGGAAGAGAGCCAGATCAAAACAAAAGATTATCCCGAACAGAACAATTCGGTGAAACTCAGCCATTTGATGTCCCAGCTACTGGTTCTACCTCCAAGTCAGTGAAGCGGCGAAAAAAAAACCATACGGAAGGATTACCTATAAATAGTAATTCAAAAGAAACTGCCCAACTCAGTAGTACTTTTGCAAAGTGGCCACGCTGGATGAAAAGCTGGACATTATGGCTGGTACTACTAATGTTAATTCCCGGCAGCGTGGGATTCTTGGCAATGGCAATGCTGCTGAAGTTGCCAACTGCCCCTAATTGCCCCTCGATTTTCTGGCCTCTAGCTAGTGCTTCTGTGCGGCTACACTGTGCCCAGTTGGCGGCTTCTAAGCAGACAGTGAACGACCTATTGCAAGCGATCGCTCTGGTGAAGGAACTACCAGAAAATCACCCGTTACATGGAGAAATTGATCGTTTCATCGAAGAATGGTCGCGGGATATTTTGAAGCTAGCTGATCAAAGTTTCCAAACTGGGAATTTAGAGGAAGCGATCGCTACTGCTCAAAAAATACCCGAAGATGTGGCAGCTTATAAATTAGTCGATGAGCAAATTAGCAAATGGCAGACAATTTGGTCAAAGGCAGAAGCTACATACAACGGTGCGATCGCAGAAGTAAAGGAACGGCGCTGGCAATCAGCGTTCATGTTATCCGCCAAAATGCTGCGTGTAGACAATCAATACTGGGCGGGTACTAAATACGACCAATTGAATCGTCTAATTGCCACAGCGCGGGAAGATGGCGATAAGTTAGGAAAAGCTGAAAGTTTAGCAAAAAGCCAAGTTGTTGATAATTTATTAGAAGCTATCAAGTTAGCCGAGTCCATTGGGCAAGAAAGTTACATTTATCAAAAAGCTCAGGAAGCAATTCCGGCATTTGGACGCAAAATGCTTGATTTGGCACAAGCAAAACTAGATAAGCGGGATGCAGATGAAGCGCTGAATATTGCTAGACAAATTCCAGAGATTACGAAACTACAAGGCGAAACAGATGACTTTATCGCCATAGCTGACGCGAAAAGGAGTGCTTGGATAGGCAACGTTTCTGGTTTGGAGGCAGCGATCGCTCAAGCACAACAAATTGATCCTTCCAGACCAGTGTATAACGAAGCACAGCAATTAATTGCTCGTTGGCAATTGGAAATTGAAGATGTTGCCCATCTGGAAAAAGCGAGAATATTGGCTAGTCAGGGAACAGTTAATAATTTAACAGCAGCGATCGCTCAAGTACAGCTGATTCCTGCTAGTAACCCCCGCGCCACAGAAGCTAGACAAGAAATGGGTCGCTGGCGTGCTCAAGTGGAGACAATTGAAGACCAACCTTACTTAGAACGCGCCGAACAGATAGCAATATTTGACGATATTAACTCCTTACAAGCTGCGATCGCCCAGGCTAGCGAAATTCGTAGAGGTCGGGCATTATATCCAGAAGCACGGAAAAAAATTCGTACTTGGGTAGGAAAGATTCAGCGAATTCAAGACCAACCCTATTTGGATCAGGCACAAGAATTGGCTCAGAGTGGAAATCTTACTGCCGCCATTAGCGCAGCTCAACAAATTGCCTCGTCGGGAAGGGCGCTTTCTGGGGAAGCACAAGCTGCAATAAATGACTGGGAAGGGCAAATCCGCACTAGAGAAAACTGGAGAAAAGCCCAGGAAGTTGGGGCGGCTGGCACTCCAGAAGCTTTGGTTGAAGCAATACGGCTGGCAGATCGGGTTTCAAACAATAGCATCTTACGTATGGATGCAAATCTGGCTATTGACCAGTGGAGTCAGCAATTGTTAGAAATAGCACGCTCTCAAGGTCAGTCTGATATTGCTAGAGGCATTAACATTGCCAAATCTATTCCACGCGGTAGTGCTGCTTACAGTGCAGCGCAAGAGCAAATTAGGGCTTGGCAGGAATTTCTCAATCCTCAACCGGAACCTCAGCCTCAACCGGAACTTCAGCCTCAACCTGAATCTCTACCATTTCCTCCATCAACTACTATTAATGGGCAGTAATATCCTTATAAACGATTCAGTTAAAACCTTTTGATTCAGCATTTTTAAAGGGTATATCACGGATGTCGGGGTGTAGGGAGAAACTTTCTTCAATGTGTTTTAAATCACAACATTTTTCAATTAGGGGCGCACCGTTGAGCATACGTGTCAACTTAAGCCCAAACACCTTTAAAATCTCGTTTCCAGCCAGAGACTGGAAACGAGACAATATCTAAAAGCTTGTGCTAGAGAGGCTTTTAGATTAAGTTGACAGATGTGTGTCCCTCAAAAAATTTATTCCCCGATCCCTTCTCCCCATTCTTTAATTACAGAAAATAGTGATGAGTAATCATCATCTGCAAATGACATTTTCACGGCTGTTTGCAAGATTTGCCGCACACCTTTAATACTGCTGAGATCCAAACTCCGAGATTTGGCTTCCGAGATAAATAATTCTGTATCTTTAAGCAAGTGTTTTGTGGGGAAATTGGGATCAGCATAATTGCCATCTAACATCCGTTGTAGCTTTTTGTCAAAGGTAGGTGCATAAAGTGGACTGTCGCGCAATATTTGCATAAACACATCCACGTCGACACCCTGACGCTGAATAAAAGCTAGACTCAGAGCAAAGCTAGTTGTTAGAGAAGCTATTAGTTGATTTAGTGCCAATTTTAGCGCCGCAGCAGCTCCCACTGGGCCGATAAGTAAAGGTTCTGTCCCGAAATTTTGGAGTAACTTTAAATGGCGTTGATATTGTTCTGGCTCGGCACCTACCATAACACTCAAGTTGCCAGCTTTTGCTTCGGGGATACTCCCTAATACAGGTGCTTCTAAATACTCACCACCACCAGCAACAACTGCATCTCTAATTTCCTGGCTTTCTGTGGGAGTAATTGTTCCCATTTGGATAATCGTGCGTCCTTCCAAAGTTTGCCAAGCAGTATCTGAAAGCAACACATTATAAATGGCCGGGGCATTAGTCAGCATGAGGATTACGCACTCAGCAGCACGAATGGCGTGGCGGGGATGTGTGACAATTTCAGCCCCAGCTGCTTGTAGTGGTGCTAATTTTTCTGGGGTGCGATTGTAGGCAACTAGCTGTATATCTGCGGCTAATAACCTTTGAGCCATTGGTAGTCCCATCAGTCCAGTTCCCAGAAATGCCACCTTCATTTTTCATGTTCCTTTAATACAGCGTCACCAATAGCGAGTCATCAAGCGTCATAGCCCATCGTGGACATTGCGTTTGCATTGTTTGATTCAAATTTGTTGGGAAGTAGTGATTTGAGACTTAAGATATAATCCCAAATCCCAGTTTCTCTACTCCCAGTAGAGACGCGATTAATTGCGTCTCTGGTAATCAACCACCGGCGGCAAAAGTCACCATGATTATTACTGAAAGTAAAATACCAGGGGTAAGTAGTGTTGCTAGCATTAACAGGTCATGAGTGGACATAATTATTACTTTGGTAGTGTGTTTAACTTTACAGTAATCACTGTTATGCTAGTCTAAATAAGACTAATACTGCATTCTTAAATAGAGTTTTAACTTTTCAAATTTACGTTTACTCTGGCAAAGTTAATCCTTTCAGTGGTTGAGAAATTTCTGTATTGTTCAGACCTTTGCTCTGAACTAGGACTCCAAAGCCGCCTAACCCTGTGGGATCTAGAAGTTGGTGTAGTGCATCCCGCCGCTGTAGTAACTGTGAGAGGGGTTGCTGTTGATAAGAAAGGGCAGCAATACGTTCGTCGTTCGCGTAACGTCTCGTAGAGAAGACGCGGCTTAACCGTTCGCCTAACCCCAATGCCATCAAAAATAATCCCTGCTGGATAAAACCAATATTCTTTAAATTGCACTTCTCACCCCAGCGTTCCAAAGCTGTAAAGTCAACATGGGCAGTGATATCTTGTCGCCCAATATTGATATAAGGGTTGTCATGGAAACGGTGCTGATAATAGCACTGTAGCGTTCCCTGCGATCGCCTGGGATTGTAGTAACGACTGGCGGGGTAGCCATAATCAATTGTTAACACATAACCGCGCTGCAAGCGGTCTGCTACTATACTCAACCAGTCTAGAGCAGCTAAATTAATTTCACTACGGTAGCTATCTGGATATACACTTTGGGTTAAATCGATTCCTACTAAATCCAAATGTTCAGCTAGTTGGGGCGTTGAAGGTTCCCCTGTCACTTCTAAAAATGCAAAATTTGACCTCTCACCCAACCCCTCCCCTATGAGGGGAGGGGAGAAGGACTCACACTTGCCTTCTTGAGGGGTTAAGTTTTGTGGTGTTGTAACATAAATTTCTCGGAGTTCTCCCGCTTCTAAAGTGAATTGATGGACGGGGAACGCATCTACTAACTCGTTAGAAAAAAAGCAACCTACGATCGCATTTGGTGGTATCTCCTCTAAATTGCACCAACGCACAGGGAAATCTTGCAAGCGTTGCTGCTGTTCTTGTCTTAAAGTTGGCGACTTTTCAACAATGATGTACTCCAGCGCCGCAAAAAAATCTGGGTAGTTTAGCTGATAATATTTGAGGATATGCAAAGCCAGCAATCCTTGACCTGCTCCCATTTCTACTAGAGAAAACGGTACAGGTTTTCCTAGAATCTCCCACATTTGCAAAAATTGTTCTGCGAGTAACTCGCCAAAGTCAGAACAGAGGTTGGGAGAAGTAAAAAAATCACTATCTTTAAAGCCTATTTTGACTGCATCGCTGGAATAGTAGCCATATTCAGGGTGGTATAATGCCATGTCCATGAATTGGGCAAAAGTAATTCGTTGTTGGGGACTAGTGGTAATATGATTTGCGATCGCTGCACACAATGCTGGATTGGAATCCATAGGAAAGTCAAGAGTTAAGAGTCATGAATTCAATTTAACTTCTAAGTCTTCAACAGACAGTTTAAGCAGTGACTTTCTCTATATTGACTGAATCACAAGCATAAGAAAGCTATCTTGACTAAATTCATTTGTAAGAATTTCAGCCACTTACCAACGACACCAGCACACCATTGGGATCGCGGACACGAGCAATTGTTTGTCCCCCAGGCTGGGTTTTCGGGGCATCTAGTGTTTTTGCGCCTGCTCCGATCGCTCTCATGTAAGCGCTACCAACATCAGGAGTGATAAATGATATCTGGATTAATGGGGGTGGTTGTGTGGGATCGTTGGGATGGAAACCACCAGGAAATAATTTCTGTGCTTCGCTACTAGAGGAGAAAGCTAGTGTAGTACTGCCGGTTTCGATTTCAGCCCAGATAGATTGTCCTTTATCCTGGAGAGTGCGACGAACTAGACCAAAAGCTTTTTCGTAAAACTCAACTGTTTTAACTACATCGTCTACCCAGATGACCGTGTAACCAAATTTCATAATTCTTTCTCCTTATCTAGAAAAAATTGAGGGTTTGAAACCCACGGAGGCGGGTAAAGCCTTGTGTAGAAGCGGTTTCTAATCGCCCTTTTAACTACTACTTATTTTTAAAACTCCTCTCCAAACCTCTCCCCGAAACGGAGAGAGGCTTTGATTATTGCTCCCCTTCCCTTGTAGGGAAGGGGTTGGGGGTTAGGTCTGAGAGAAAGTTGCACACGGCGTGAATTACGAATTACGAATTACGAATTATTTTAGCTCTCCAGAATATTTCTATCTGTTGCTAGAGTTTGTGCCCCTGTTTGCATCATTTCTATATCTGATGGCGACCAATCATGAGGCCCTTGACAGTGATGTGCTACTAGCAATCCCCATAATCCTCTGGGGATGACGATTGGTGCAACCAAGTTGGCACGAACCTGCATATTGCGGAGAAAATCTCGGTGACAAGGCTGGATTGGCTCTAATTCAATATCAGCGATCGCCTTTACCCGTCCTGCTAAGTATAAAGCAGCATACTGATCATTAAAACATTCATCTGGGCCAGTGGAACCAAGTATTGAAAATTCTTTAGAACTCAAAGATTCAAAAGTCACTTGTCCTTCCCACTGATTGTAAAAATAATACAACACCACCCGATCAACCTGAAGCAATTCTCTGAGTTGATTGGTTGTTTGCCGGACTAACTCATCGCGCTGAATTGATTTAACAAGGCGGTCGAGCAATTTTTGCAAACCCTGTTCACGGCGATCGCGGCTATGGTTAAATTCGGAGTGAGGATGAATTTGCACAGTTCTAAAATTACGACTAGGTAAATGCTGCCGGATTTATATAGTAATTTATTAGACTTTATGTAAATGCATTGTTCTATTTATAGCAGCAATTCCATTTTAACGAAACATAATACTATTCAACCTCCACGGGGAATTTTAAATAAATTATTAAGAAACTACAATTTTTAATTCGCACCAAAGATAATTCAAAATTATAAATTTAGTATTAAGAATTTTGGAAATTTACAAATAATATGTTTTGTCTTTCCCTAGCTTGAGGCAATAAATATACTTCAAACTCTAATGTAACAATTTAGTTTGTATTCCTCGTTACAGATATTAGAGGATGTTTGAAAAATATTTTTCAGGGTAGCAAAACGTTTTAGATCCCCCTAAATCCCCCTTAAAAAGGGGGACTTTGATTCTGGTTCCCCCCTTTTTAATGGGGGTTAGGGGGGATCAATAAGTGCAAAAATACAGAAAATTACTTTTCAAACAACCTCTTAGTCATACTGATAGTATTCTTTGTTTCCATACTCTGCATGAGAACGAGAGACTAACAAGAGACTAATTCTGAGTTTCCAAACATTGGGGCAAAGTTACGATAAGCTGACAATGCTGCTTCTTTAACGGTTGCATTCACAATCGGAAAGGTAGTGAGGATGTAGCTAAATTCATCTTCAGTTAAACCGTAAAGATGTGCTACCATTCCATCGAGTTCTGCGCGGAGTTTGGCGCGTTCTGTTTCGTCGGTAACGCCTTGTTGATGAGAAGCTAGACCGACTTCTTGCGCGAGTTCGTCAAATTCTGGTGTGGTGCAAATGAGTTTGGCGGCGCGTTGTACAATATCGTTGAAGCTGCGATCGTTTTTTGTTAGGCGTGGGACTGGTAGCTGGTAGACATAAAACATATTGCAATGCGCCGTTACTTTTTGGCGAATTATAAAATCGCAAGCAAAGCTATTTAAAACAGACACAACAAATAGTAATTCGTCTTGCTTTGTGAATTGCTGTGACACTATTAGTGTATTACCTGCAAAGATATTAGGCGGGATAATTCCTGCAATCATTGTGCGATTATCTGTATTTCGCGCCACATCCCTAAAACTTAGACGATAACTTTGATAATCTACTTTTTGACCGTTATCATTTTCATTGCGTTTTAATAAAGCTTTCCTTCCTTCCTGTTCCCCTACCCAATATCTCGGTTCAGCATATAGATGAGTGAACTGATGAATCATCTTACCTTCATATAATGGTAATCTTCCTTTAACAGGCTGTTGCTTGAATAAATGACTATCATTTGTCATGTCAAACTCACGGGTTAAGCGCAAATTCCATTTACCTTCAATCTTTTCACCCAGTAAGGGGAACTTAAGCATTTTGTCAGCTATGCGGATATCAACCTCATTCTTAAACTCCATTACAGAAAGGGAATCAGGTGAAAGTTTACGAACCATGTCAATGGTAATCTGCAAGCTATTATCACTAGGAAAACTTTGGAGTTCCTGCACATCCAAACGCATAAAAGCAGATGGAAAATCAGTTGTTTTACTACCTTTAACAAAAGTAAGAACAACTATTTTAAAACTGCGATGAACACCTTCAAAGATTTCCTTACGATTCTCAAGACAGAATAACCCAGTAACTTTAGTTTGACTAAACAACATTTCCCGCAATTGCTTAGTCCCCAAATCGGTGTAAATCCCGCTAGGAATCACAATTCCGCACTCACCGCCTAAACGTAAAAGATTAAAACACTGTTCTGTAAACAGCTTATAGAGATTAATATCTGTACCTGCTTTTTTACCATTCACAATAGAAATCTGATTTTTATACTGTTCAGATGAACGGTAATAAGCACTGACATAAGGATATTGACTTTGATATTCTAACCAAGCACTTGCAATTATTGGATTTTGTAATAGTTTATTCTGCTCTTTCTCAAAATCCTTAATATCCATCTTGTTCTTAGTCACCAGTTCATTATGCTGTGCAAAGAACTCTTTTGCCTGTGGCTTAAATATTTCCCATGGCGGATTAGTAATAATCGCATCAAAACCGCCGCGTTCTAAAACCTCGTTAAAATGATAACCCCAGTGAAACGGCTTCAAAGCTGCAATATCCTCAACCTTCAAAACCCGCTTCTGTGATTTTCCAGTTAACTGAACTTCCTCATACTTGATACCCAAACGCTTACTAAACTCATCCAACAGCAAAAGATTTAACTTTTCTTGCGATTGTTTATTGAGTTGTTCAATATTTTTCCGGAGGTGTATCAATCGAGTATCTTGAGGTGTATCTGTATCTGGTAAAGCTTTCGGTAAAAAAGCGTGTTTTTTGTACAACTCAACAGATTTATTCTTTTCTTATAGAATTTTCTTATAATTATCTGCGGCTAAAGACTGTAATAGATTTCCTTGTAGTGAATTACCCACTGCATCAAAAGCAGTATCATCAACTTTAATTAAACCAATCAGCGAATTACCCGCCATAATATTAAAATCAATATTAGGCAAAGGCTCTAACTCTTCCACATCATTAGCAGAAGAAACCAACGCTAAGAAAAGACGCAGTTTAGCAATTTCCGTTGCTTCCTCCATGATGTCTATACCATAGAGGTTATCTGAAACAATCCGCTTTTTGATAAAATAAGGTAGTGATGGATGAAAATTTTCTATCTCTTCAAGCTTATTTTTGAGAGTGTCATCATCCATCAATTTAATTGTCCCGAATACCGCGCTGTAAACTTGAATTAGCGTCTTCATCGCCGCAACAAGGAAAGCACCAGAACCGCAAGCTGGGTCAAGAATTGATAAATTAGGAAGAATATCATCCATTAGTAGACGACAAACATTTGTATCCAGTTTGATAAGAAGTTCGTTAATATCCTCAAATGGCTTATACTGATCAGACAGCGCATTATTTACGCGGTCTACAATTAACTTGTGGATAGTTCTATCGCAGAGATATTCTGTAATCTGCGGTCTAGTATAATAGGCTCCAAAAGCTTTTTGATTAATGTATTTCTCAAAAATATATCCCAAGACATCAGGATTTATCTCATCGTCTTTTCCTTCCGGCGTATCATCTAGATTCCAAGAATAACGACCAAATAAATCTAGAACTTGCTCAAACGCTTCATCAACAATAGAAATCTGATATTTCTCTTCAATATGATGCTTGAGAAATAATCCACCATTCAGGTATTTAACCTTTCCTACCAATTCTTGTACAGATAAATCGCGTTCAATTTCAGGTTTAGCAAAGCTTTCAAAAAACAAAGCCTTGAGAAATTCACCATAAAAATGATCTTCACCTTTTTGTTTGCTTTGCTCAAGCTTATTTTGCAGATAATTTAAATCTTTATTATCAATAAAACCCTTACGCTGGAGAAAATAGACAAACATCAGGCGATTGAGAATTACCGATGTATACCAACGTCTATCTATCTCATTATCAATTCCTTTCACAAACAGCAAAAACTTTTGGTGTTGCTCTTGAAATTCCTTGTAAAACTTCTTAGTTACTGGCTCAACATCAAAACCGCGTTGTAGTTTATAAGCAATTTCGACAACAGTCGGTTCCCCATGCTCTAATTCAGTAATATCAATGACTAAAGAACCAAGCTTGCTTAAAAATAAGTCTCCTGGTTGACCCTTCACATATAAATGGTCACGAACAGAGGTTTTACTTCCTTCTCTTTTCACCCAATACCAAAGACTGCGTGTGCGTTCTTCGGTAATAAAAATTAGGAGATTTTCAGCTATCAGCTTATTAATTTCTTTGTAAATCTCATCTCTAACCTTAGCCTCTGGTATTTTCCCATCTGCTGCGGTGACTTCAAAGATTGCAACACCCGAAAGTTCAGCAATCTTCTGGTATTGATATTTCTTGTTGTCAATTCTTAAAGTTACAGGTTTTTGTCTTGAGGGTTGCGACCAACCTAATTCCTCAATAAACAAATCACTAAATTGGAAGTTATAGAGTAAATCGCGTGTTCGTTGAAAATTAAGCGACATAATTTCCCATGCTTTAAGAATAAAAAAAGAGCATGGGAAATTTGCCACTCAGAAAATAAATCTGTGGCTCTAAAAATTAAGTCCGCGCTGGCGGACTTTAAGAAACCCTATTTATAGGAGTTAAATTTTAACCATGCTTTTGATACTTTATAAATCCTTTATGCTTGGTTAAGCTTCAGAGATACTACGGAAAGTTATTGAGTTATCTAAACGCCGACTTATTTATATGCAAGTGAGATTTTTAATCGTCAAGTATATTTGCTGATTACTTTATCAAAATGCTTAATTACTTTCTTCAAATACCTAATTGCTTTCTCAAAATACTTAAATGCTTTCTCAAAATGCCTAATTGCTTACTCAAAATGCTTAAATGCTTTCTCATTTCGGTAAATTTAGCAAGCAAAAAGAGATATTGCTTACTCAAAATGCTTAAATGCTTTCTCATTTCGGTAGATTTAGCAAGCAAAAGGAGATATTGCTTTCTCAAAAGGCTTAAATGCTTTCTCATTTCGGTGTTTTCCGCAATATAACAAAGACGCGATGAATCGCCGTCTCTACAAAGGGCTAACTATTGTAGAGACGGCGATTCATCGCGTCTCTTGCCATTGGGTGTAAGCGTAGGTTGAGGAGTAAAAGTAATTCGCAGCTACACAAGCAAAGTCCATAGAGGAATGGCACTAAGAAAAGATACAGCCCTTGAGGATTTACTTAACTGGTTGGAAGCAAATCAAACAGTGCATTAAACGTAGGTTGGGTTGCGCTCCGCTCCACCCAACAAATATCAGGATGTTGGGTTACGCAAAGCCTCCACCCAACCTACAATTTTTTTGCTATTTAACCTTTAACCAACTAAATATATCTGCTGGCGTAATTTGCCAATCTGCTAATTCATCAAGAACAGTCAATTTATCATTATTATATTTTACTTCTGGCAATTTATTAGGTTGAAATACCATCACAGATTTATCATTAGAGTCAATAAACCAACCTAATTTTGTCCCATGATTAATGCAGAAAATAATTTTATCAATCACCCGGTTAGGAAATTGGTCAGGTGAGAGAATTTCAATTATCCAATCTGGATAAGTTTCAAATTTATTGGCAATTTCCCCATCTTCATCAACAATAAGCCGTGACCACTCAAATACAGCAATATCTGGAACTAAAGAACGTCCTCCAAATGTGCAGCGTAATTCAGTTAATGCTAAAGCCTTTTGCTCAGGCTCGCTTACCTGATTAATCTCGGTTGATAAACGAGTTTGGATTCTGCTATGTTTTCCCTGCGGCATTGGTTTTTGGTAGATTTTTTCATCAATATATTCACTAGCTGGTTTGGTTTCTGGTAATTGCAGAAACTCTGTTAAAGAAAGATTAGATGATAATATAACCATAAAAATTACTCCTAAAATAGTTAAATTATAACTTTAAATATAACAAAGACGCGATGAATCGCCGTCTCTACAAAAAGCTAATTATTGTAGAGACGGCGATTTATCGCGTCTATTGCCTTAATGAGAAATTACGAATTATTAAATAACCCCAGCGAACAAATAATCTGAGGTTCTCGTTTTTCCAGTTCCTCCGTCACAATACACAAACGGTCATCCATTCGTAACGCCACAACTAACTCAGCTAACTGATGATTATTAATACCACTTCTCAGTTGGCGGTTAAGAGTATCAATAGCTGACTGTCGCAAAGGATAACGATAAATCTCATCAATTGCTTTTAAAAGTTCTTCACTAACAAAAAGTGTTCCTTTCATTTCTTGAACATAACCCTTCAGCCGTTCATAAGTGCGGAACCTTGCACCTGATGGTCGCCCTAATTGACCACCTCCATTTTTCTCATCTTCAGCAATCAACTCAGAACCCTTTTGTACTAACTCGTGATGCTGTTTATCTCTGGGTATTGCTGGGGTAGATTCTTCACACGCCGCTACCCGAAGAACTGCTAATTGTGATTGAGTAACGCTATTTCCATCGCGGTCAACATAAATCAACGAATCATTTCCCTCAGTGGTTTTCATATAAAGCAATACTCCCTCTGGTTGCACAGGTTGCGGAGTATGGACGCGGGTAGAATAAACTACATTTTGCATTTCTTCAATGGTTTTTTTCAAACCTGGATTATTATCGGTGGCTTTTTTCCAAACTTGAAATGCTTCTGAAGTTAAATCAACTTCTGTATCTTCTTCGCCATCTAAAACTCCAGATTTCTCGTTGTAGAGGTCGAGAATTACTCGTGCATCATCATCTTCAAAAAATGCTTCATCGGTTCCCACCACTTCCGCATTTTCTTGTAGTCGTTTGCGGAGTCGTCCCCGCAAATTAATAATGCGTTCTACTCCCTCGGCTGGTAAAAAAGAATAACAGAGAATTTTATCAGCATTTTGTCCAATGCGGTCTACCCGTCCGGCGCGTTGAATTAAACGAATAATCGCCCAAGGTAAATCCCAATTGACGATAATTGCACAATCTTGCAAATTATGACCTTCACTTAAAACATCGGTGGCGATTAAAATTCGCAACTCATCTGATGATGAAATTTGTTCACGTTTTCCATTACTCACAGGGCTAAATCTTCCCGTCATTACTGTTGGGTCTTTAGATTGACCTGTTACTCCTGCGACATTAGTAATACGACTCGACTGCAAATTCTCTGTAAGGTAGCGGACTGTATCGGCAAATTGTGTGAAAATTAGTACTTTATCCTTTGGATGAGTTTTTGTTAACAGTTTGATTAAAGCAGTAAGTTTTTCATCCTTTTGAGAATTCCACTCGCCACACTGTTGCAGCACATTAATCAGTGCTTTGGCATCTTCTAATAAATCCCGTTTCAGTTTTTTAATATCAAACAGTGTAGAACGCAATCACTTAAATCGCCTTTGATATCGCGTGGTATATTCTTGATAAATTGATTCTGCTCTTTGACGAAAAATATTTTCTTGACTTTTCACATAATCTGGAAAACCTCTCTCCTGCAAGGAGAGAGGCTTTGAATTCTCCCCCTTCCCTAGTAGGGAAGGGGGCTGGGGGGTTAGGTCAGAATCATCATCTTCCGTTTCAGTATCAAACAAAGCTGCTGCTACAGAATCAGCATCTTCATCATTATTACTTGTATCTAATAACTCAGCTTCCTGAGTTCCAATGGGAATATCAAGCCCATTTTCTAGGGCATATAAATAAATGAAGTTCCGTAATATATGACGTTCAATTGATTGAATAAAAGCAACACCACTACTTTCTAAACGTTTAAATAAATTAGTGCGCGAAAAACCCATTAACCTCCTACCGCCACGGAATAAGCTATTAAGAAAGCGTTGTTCGGTGTCTGTAGGTGGCTGTTTGTGTTTAGCAATAACGTAATTTCCTAGCCCATAACGAGGTAAATTAAGTTGATTAATTACTTCTACTACTAGCTCAGAGTAAAGCCGAGAATAAAAGTCAGTGTCAGAACCTTCTAAAGGAAACTTGAGACTGCGAGGTAGACGCTGGGGAAAATAAGAACGTCTCCCATCAGCAAATTCTAAATATTTCCGTCCGGTTTCATCTGTGTGGGCATAATTATCTTTAATAAAAGAACGAGTGCGTCGCACCATGTAACGCTTCATCAATTCTCGCCAGTCATCAGGGTGTTCGCTTTTCTCAAAAGCAGCTAAAGAACGGACAGAACATTGATGCTTTCTAATAAACTCTAATTCTCCTATCGAACTGCCGCCAAGTTCATTAATTAAAGCTTCTGGTCTTAACCCCAAATCTTGGTCTTCTGGCACAAATAGCCGCAGTTGGGCAGAAAGGTCAAGATAACTTTTATTGTATGGAGTAGCAGATAATAAAATACATTTACTTTCGTTAGTAGCAATATATTCTGTAATTGCTCGATAACGTTTGCCTTCGCGGTTCCGTAAATTATGACTTTCATCAATTAACACAACGCGGTAACGGCGGAGTTTTGGTAACTTATTTTGTACTTGACTAATTGGCATCACTTCGGCAAGTAGGCGATAGTTATTTACATATTCTTGCCACATTGAAACCAAGTTTTTCGGGCAAATAATTAGTGTTTCTAAAAAACAATCTTCTTGTAATATCTTGGCTAAGGCGGTTCCAACTAAAGTTTTACCCAAACCGACAACATCGCCCACTAATACGCCACCACGCCTAGTGACATGACGGGCTGCTAGCTGTACGGCAGCTTTTTGGAAATCAAATAAATTATTAAATTCGCGGGGGATACGGAATTCTGAAAGTCCTGCGATCGCTTCATGGGATAAGTGGTAAGCTATCTTGAGGTAGATGTAGTAAGGTGAAACTAGCTCTTTCCTAGCCCAGCTTTGGTCAATAATTTCCGCCAATTCTTGGGAAATATCTACACAACCGTAATCTTGCCAGCGATCGCTAAACCACTTTTGCAGTTTATTACACGCATCGTGGTCTAAAATATCAACATTCAACTCCCCTTGTTTTGCCAGTCCAGGAAGGGTTAAATTACTACTACCCAAGAATCCCACAGTTGGAGCGTTGGGGTCATTACGATATACAAGATATAACTTGGCGTGGAGAGAATGACGAAGAAACAGTTTAATAATTACTTTCTGACTTTTTAGCTGATAACTTAACCGCCGCAACCCCGCTTCATCCTCATTAGTCGGCGCACCAATAGTCAACTGCTGACGAAATTCCGCCGCCATGCGTTTTTTAAACCGCACAATGCTACTGTTATCAATCCGTCCATCACCACTACTCAGGGAAAATGCCGCATGAACTTCATCACTGGGTAAGCTTTGCATCCCAATTAGCAAACGACAGCAAGCATTTTCACTACCAACATACTGTTCGATTAAATCATCAATTCTTCGCCAACCTCTGAGATTGAAATAGCCAACGCAAAAATCTGCCCGATAAGAGACTTTGAGGGTTTCTCGTAAAATCGGTAGTAGTTGTAAATCAATGTTGTCAAATATCCGGGGCATTATTTAAAACTCTATTAATCAAGATTTTGTACATCTGTTATATGAGTAAAAAATTTTTCTAGCCAGATTAGAGACGCGATAAATCGCCGTCTGTACAATAATCAATCCTTTGTAGAGACGGCGATTTATCGCGTCTCCTGCTTTAACCCAAAAAAAGAGCAGTTGCATAATACAACTGCTCTAAAAAATGTTTAGATAGATATTTTCTACCTATCCACAGACCCCATGATTACGTCAACACTGCCGAGAATAACCACAATATCTGCAACCTTCATGCCGCGCAGTAAATGTGGAACAATCTGGAGGTTGTTGAAATCTGCGGCGCGAATCTTCCACCGTGCAGGGAAGACGTTATCATCGCCAACCAAATAAATTCCCAATTCACCTTTACCACTTTCTACACGGGCGTAGATTTCACCCTTGGGAATCTTGAAAGTAGGGGAAACTTTTTTACCGATGAATTGGTAATCAAATGCGTCCCACTCGGATTTTTTACCTGCGGCTAAACGCTTCGCTTCCAGATTTTCGTAAGGGCCGCCAGGAAGTCCTTTAATTGCTTGGCGAATAATCTTCACAGATTCGCGCATTTCCCGCATCCGCACTACGTAACGGGCAAAGCAATCACCGGCGGTTTCCCACTGCACATCCCAGTCGAAATCGTCGTAGCATTCGTAATGGTCAACTTTCCGCAAATCCCATTGCACACCAGAAGCGCGTAACATTGGGCCAGAAAGTCCCCAGTTAATTGCTTCTTCACGGGTGATAGTCCCAATACCCTCAACGCGTCGCCGGAAAATGGGGTTATCAGTTACTAAGCGTTCGTACTCATCAACTTTAGGTAATAAGTAGTCGCAGAATTCCAGACACTTATCTACCCAACCGTAAGGTAAATCCGCTGCTACTCCACCAACACGGAAGTAGTTATTATTCACCATCCGATAACCTGTGGCAGCTTCCCACAAATCATAAATCATCTCCCGTTCCCGGAACTGGTAGAAGAAGGGAGTTTGAGCGCCTACGTCAGCTAAAAAGGGGCCAAACCATAGCAAGTGGTTAGCGATGCGGTTCAACTCCAGCATGATGACGCGGATGTAGCTTGCACGTTTGGGGACAGCGACACCTGCAAGTTTTTCTGGGGCGTTGACAGTGACGGCTTCGTTGAACATTCCCGCCGCGTAGTCCCAGCGACTAACGTAAGGAACGTACATTACATTAGTGCGGTTCTCGGCGATTTTTTCCATTCCCCGGTGCAAATAGCCGATAACTGGTTCACAGTCAACGACATCCTCGCCATCCAGAGTCATGATTAGCCGCAGAACCCCGTGCATTGAGGGGTGGTGTGGCCCCATGTTTAGCACCATTGGTTCAGTGCGGGTTTCTAGTCTGGTCATAGATTTCGTGTTCTCCGTTCGTGAAAATTTTGAATTGAACCGCCTAGATGCCAACCACAGCCGATTTATCTAGTCTGCCAAAATGAGGTTTGTAGGGGCAATCTATATAAATTTGACTCTACAGGGTTATGTTGGAGAGAGGATAGCAGCGAAGGTATTGTAATTGATGTTTCATTTCGTTGCACCTCTTCAATTATTATAGGGAAGCTTGATATGCAAGGGATTGAGGCACAGGTTTTTTTTCATCTAATCTCTTTTTGCATTTAAAATCCTGATGTTGGTGATTAGGAATAAGTGCTAACAGCACTTAAATCTAACCACAGAAGATGCAAAGGACACGGAGAAACAGGAGTTTAAGAGGTTTTTGGTGTAAGTCTTACCAAATAGAAACAAAAATAAAATTAAAATTTAAAGATGAAATCAGATTTACAAACACCGCTAGATTTAGAAGAACAAGAACTGGCTTTTTCTCATATTTCCGTTTTGGGTCGGGAGGTAACTGAGGGTTTGGCGGTGCGTCCAGGCGGACATTATTTAGATGTGACGGTAGGCGGTGGTGGTCACAGTCGCTTAATTTTAGAAGCTGCGGCGGATGTGCGGATAACGGCAGTTGATCAAGATGAAGAAGCTTTAGCAGCGGCGCAGAAGAATTTAGCTGAATATGGCGATCGCGTACAATTTATTTATAGCAATTTTGCTGACTACCAGTTCCCCCCTAACACTTTCGATGGTATTTTAGCCGATTTGGGGGTCAGTTCTTACCATTTAGATCAAGCAGAAAGGGGTTTTAGCTTTCGCCAAGCTGCGAGTTTGGATATGCGAATGGATCGAGGGCGATCGCTAACTGCTGCTGATGTGATTAATAATTGGGATGAGCCAGAATTAGCAGATATTTTCTTTAAGTACGGTGAAGAGAGATTATCACGGCGCATTGCTCGTCGTATTGTAGAACGACGACCGTTGCACACGACTACAGAATTAGCTGATGCGATCGCTTCTTCAGTTCCCCCGAAATACCGTTATGGGAGAATTCACCCCGCTACCCGTGTTTTTCAAGCTCTGCGAATTGTCGTCAACGATGAGTTAAAATCTCTAGAAACCTTTTTGGATAAAGCGCCAAATGCCCTTGTCCCTGGTGGCAGAATTGCGATTATCAGTTTTCACAGTTTGGAAGACCGTCCGGTGAAACACGGTTTAAGAAATTCACCTTTATTAAAGGTATTGACAAAAAAACCGATTATTGCCCAAGAAGAGGAAATTAGTAAGAATCCGCGATCGCGATCGGCCAAACTGAGGATAGCCCAAAAGTTGCTGTAACTACAATGCAGCCTTAAACTGCTCCATTTCAACGATCTGTTAACCTAGCGTTGTTGGAGAGTTAAAAAATAATAAATGGAAATTAGTAATCTGTTTACAGCAGGTGGCGTGGTCATGTGGCCTCTGCTAGCGTTCTCTTTGTTAGGAGTAGCGCTGATTATCGAACGGATCATCTTTTGGGTAAGGATAAATAATCGGCAAAACAAGGTAGTGCGAGAGGTGCTACAGCTTTATCGCCTTGATAATGTAGTTGGTGCTTTAGAAAAATTACAGAAAAATACTGATTTACCGATTGCTCGAATTTTTTTAGCAGCTTTAGAATTGGAAGAGCCGACACCAGAGGAATTTCGTTTGGCATTAGAAAGTGAAGCACAAGCCGAAATCCCTTTACTCAAGCGCTCCCAAAATATTTTTGAGACAATTATTGGTCTTGCTCCTCTGTTGGGACTTCTCGGCACTGTTTTAGGATTAATTAACTCCTTTGCCTCTCTAAATATCGGAGATGTGGGAGGTACTAAAACAACAGGTGTAACATCTGGAATTAGTGAAGCTTTAGTATCCACAGCATCAGGGTTGGTAGTGGCAATTTTTACACTTTTATTTGCAAATACCTTCCGAGGACTCTACCAGCGCCAGATTGCCTGGATTCAAGAATATGGTGGACAGTTAGAATTACTCTACCGCCGCCGCTACGAAAGAGGAAATAAATCCCATGTGCCTACCAGATGAAGCGGAACTGGTTAATGTAAATTAATAATCGGTAATTGGGATTAGTTTGCTACTTGTTACCGATTTTGCTCTGGAATTATTGACTCTAATAGTATTCTAAAATAACGAATAGGTTTTTTCGCTACAGTTCTTGAGGAAATATTTCATGATTATTTGGGTAAATGAGCAAATTGATCCATCTGGGATGATTCATGCCTGTATTGCCACTTGTAATGAATCTCAAGCCAAAGAGTGCCATGATTCCTTTCAGAATAATTTGACCGAGACGCAAAAGGCAGCAGGTTGGGTAGCACAATTGCGGACAGTGGATTCTTGGGATAAAGTGCCGGTGAATTCTTTAAAACTCAATTAATTGGGTGCTATGGAAAGTAGGCTAATAGCTCTAACTTTTTCCAAGCAGATAAGATTAGTTTGTTTTTTTTGCTCACCTTTGAGTAAAACTTCGACACGCTTTACTTCACCAGAAGCCTGTTTACTCCAGCTTTGCTGACAGTTATACCATTTTGGTTTTGACTGCAAATAGTCTGAGATGGAAGTCATTTTTTGGGATTTTGCTCAAACATATTTCAGGAGCGTAGGCGTAGCCCGCCATAGGCATCGCTTGTCTACTACCGGCTGCATTTATGCCAATGCCTACAGCGATCGCAGCAAATCCCATTAAAACAGGTTAATAAAGGATAAAGTTCGGATTAAAATTCTCAAATTATTAGTAACTACTTCCAAAAAAAGTAACATATTATATAAATTTGATGATTTTTCTGAACTTTTAAGAGGTATCATCTATACCGTAGATTAAATTAAAAAATTTGTATAAGCCGAATCAATTTAGTGAACTATCCCAAAGTTTACACTTCGGAGCAAGCCTGTCCCATTAATTTAGTTGGCGAAACAGGACAAGCGGTTCAAATTTCAATTCATGCTCCCAGTCAATATATCTGTGCCAACTGCGAACGGATATTACCAGATTGGAAACGGCAGCCATTTTTACGAGTAGTGATTGTATTACAACAATCGCGTTATCAATTAGTCGAAAAAACAGCAGAAGTAGAGTCAGAGAAAGAACGCCTGCGAGAAAAATTTATGAGATTTGGCTGTGATTTAGCATTTAATCTGCGCGATCGCGGCTATTTAACAGACCTGATCGACCCTCGTACAGGCTATCCTTTACTGTCCCATCCCGGAGCAATTCCCCACGATGACACAGCAGTTGTCAAAGCTTTGCTCAACTATCCAGTGATTAAAAATCAATGCCGTGTGTTAGTGCATCCCGATTGGGGTGCAGCAGTTTATCCTAGCATCTTGATATCAGAAGCTCCCCCAATTGTGATCGAATGGGTTACAAAAGGCATAGCATCTATACATGGGTGGAAAGAAATTGATTATTAGTCATTAGTCATTGGTTATTTCTTCCTGATCTCCCTCATTCCTTCATATATATTGGAAATGAGGAGAATAAAAACCAGCATTATATAATCTGTGTCTCTAGACAACTTGTTTCAGGAAGCTAGGACAGTCGAAGCCTCTAGTAGTGCGGCTTGCTATTTCCCTCTCATGAGTGGACGCTACGAAGTCAAGCCGGGGATGATGCCTTTTGGTTTCTGTTTTGGTAATACTCAGGCTGATCAGCAGATATTTCAAATTGATGATGATTTTACCCACTACCGTCAGATTAAACTTTTAGCCCGTGCGGAACGGTTGAACAAGTACTATCAAACCTGCAATTATTCTCAGACTGTAGCAGGTGCGATCGCTCGTTTAATAATTAATCGCCTCACCCAAGAACACCCAGATCATTTTAGCTGTCAAAAGTCAATAGATAACATCCTGAAATTTCACAGCCAACTGACCGGAGAAACTTTTTACCTAGATGCAGATTGGCAATTACAGCAAGTTCAAGGTAGTCCAGTTTTTCCAGCTTACGCCTCTACTCTTGATGCACTTGCAGCACAGGTACAAGAAGACCTGACAATTATCTGCCGATCTGCTGATGGTAAGAATTGGCTGAGTGCAGTTCATCTCTGCTATCCCAATCACTGGTCAGCTGAGGAGAAAATTGGTAGAGATTTCGCTACGATACATGCACCTGTGGCTGGTATGGAAAAAATTAATCGGCGTGCAAGTGCGATCGCTCATACAATGATTACCCACAAACCAATGGTGCGCTTTGCTTGGGGCTTGAGTACCGACACCCGCCTTAACCACCATCCCGAACCGCCGCCTGGTGTATCAGTTAGCCAATGGCAAGGTAGAAGCTTTGATTCTCAGCATCCCCAGCTTTATCTGCGAATTGAGCGACAAGTTATTTGGGGACTACCGGAGTATGAAGCAGCCCTGTTTAGTATTCGTACTTACTTTAGAGATTGTGGTGTAGTTAAAAAAGACCCAGTGTTACGGTCTAAGCTGTATGCTGCAATTCAGTCAATGACACCAGAAGCTTTAGTATACAAAGGTTTGGTAGAGAGCAAGGCTAGTATTTTGCAGTGGCTAGAGGAGGCTTAAACTATTAAATGCTATTTGCAGAGATTCGGCTGTCAATAAGGAAAAATAATATCAGCTATTTTTCGGTCGCCGTAGTTGCTTGGAATTAATCGGGCCAAGAATTTGGTTCAGGCTACGCAACTGTTCAGCTGTACCCATACCAATTAGCCGATCTCCCGACATTAGAACCGTATCGCCAGTGGGGCCACCGATTAAAGTCCCATCAAGACGGCGAATTGCCAGAACTAATGCCCCAGATTGCGATCGCAATCTCGCTTTTTGCAGACTCTGACCCACAAAGGGACAAAAAGCTGGGTCGAGTAAAAATTCTTCCATATACAACTGACGGTCTGCACCTGTCAAAATCCCGTCTACAAAGTCCAACACTTGGGGTCTGAGTGCCGCAGCAGCCATCCGCTTTCCACCAGTAATATAGGGAGAAATCACTTCATCTGCGCCACCGCGTTGTAGCTTCTGTAAAGCTTCTTCTGTACTTGCGCGGGCGATCGCCCGAATTCCTGTATTCAGAGTTTTTGCTGATAAAACAATATATAAATTTTCCGCATCTGAAGGAAGGGCTGCAACGATACAAATCGCCCGTTCAACGCCAACTTTCAGAAGTGTGTCATCTAGAGTAGCATCACCTTGATATGCTGTATAACCTTCCATCTGCGCCCTTTGTATAGATTCCATGTCTGAATCAATCACCACAAAAGGTACACCTTCTGCCCGAAATTCCTTGGCAATTTGACGACCAGTCCGGCTAAATCCACAAATGATGTAGTGTTCTGTTAGGGATTCCATTAACCGCCTCTGTTGCTGTAGCCGAATTCCTTCTTGAAAGTAGCCTTGAATAATCGCTTCTGTAAATCTGTTGACAATGTAACCGATATTCACTACACCCAACAAAATCAGGGCAATTGTAAATAACCGTCCTCGGCTACCCAGTGGATGCGTCTCACTATATCCCACAGTTGCAAGAGTGATGACAGTCATGTAAGCCGCATCTTCCCATGACCAACCCTCCACTAAGCAGTACCACAAAGTGCCAATGAAGAAAACACCGCCAAGAGCGATCGCCCCTGTCATTAACTCCTTTTGGATACGTCGATATTTTTGTTCAAGTGTTGAGAATGAGGTAACAATAATTCTTCTAGCCTAATTTTTCTAGTTTTCTGCTAACTTTTTAGCATTCGTCCTTTTTAGTATATTGAAACTAAGTAACTGGGCAAGAAGAAATCCAACTAAATTACGCAACGTAAAATTAATGAAATAGTTACGTTAAATCATCACAAAGACGCGATTAATCGTCGTCAAGACGAAAGACTGATTATTGTAGAGACGGCGATTTATCGCGTCTCTTGCCTTAACCGAACAGTATTGAGACTAAAACTACCTTATGGCTGCCCAAAACAGCCTTGGTAAAACCAGCTGAAAACACTGCCCAGTGCGTAGGCCTTGCCCGCCGCAGGCATCGCCCCAGCTATTAACTGCTCAATCACCATACTGTAATGTGTAGATAGTAGCTGCAAGGTAAATAACTAGAGATGATTGCTGCTGTTGTTCGACCTCTGAATTTAGTAGTTGGTTTGCTGCTATCTTGTTGTTTTTTGCTCACAAGCTGTCACCCGACACAGATGAAAAGCAAAGCATCTCAGGTAGCTCAATTAGTTTTAGTTTCACTAAGTGACCCGACTACTTTTAACTATGCCATTAATGACTCTCCTTACAGTGTTTTTCCTTTAATTTACAAGGGATTGATCGATGAGAATGTTATCACTACCAAATTGGAGCCAGGACTAGCAGAATCTTGGTCAATATCTACCGATAAAAAGCGAATTATTTTTACATTAAAAACAGGGTTGAAATGGTCAGATGGTGAACCTCTCACGGCGGATGATGTAGTCTTTACCTATCGAGACATTTATCTTAATAAAAAAATTCCCACTTTATATAGAGATTTTTTACGTATTGGTAACACAGAAACTTTCCCATCAGTGCAGAAACTAGATGATCTGCGAGTTGAGTTTACTTTTGTGGAACCTTTTGCCCCTTTTTTGAGATATGCCGAAAGACTAGCAATTTTGCCTGCTCATGCCTTGCGTTCTTCTGTATTATCCAATGATGCCAATGGTAATCCTCAGTTTCTTTCAATGTGGGGAACCAATACTGATCCGCAAAAAATCATCTCCAATGGGCCTTACAAAATAGAAAGCTATACTCCTTCTGAACGGGTGATTTTACGACGCAACCCCTATTACTGGCGCAAAGATGTTCAAAAAAATCCTCAGCCTTATATTGAACGTATTGTCTGGCAAATTATTGCTTCTACCGAAAATCAGTTACTCAGATTTCGCTCAGGGGAACTGGATAATTTAAATGTGACACCAGCAGTATTTGGCTTACTCAAGAAAGAGGAAAAGCGAGGCAAATACATTATTTACAATGGTGGAACCACTGCGGGTTTTAGCTTTGTGGGCTTCAATCTCAACCAAGGTCGCGATCGCAAAGGTAAGCCTTTTATAGACCCGATTAAATCTCGATGGTTTAATAACTTAGTTTTTAGGCAAGCAGTCGCCTATGCCATTGACCGCAACCGCATGAAAACTAATATATATCGCGGTTTAGGTGAAATCCAACATTCGCCAATTGCTGTTCAAAGTCCCTATTACTTGTCCCCAGCAGCAGGGTTAAAAGTTTATGATTATAATCCCCAGAAAACCAGGCAGATGTTGTTAGAGGCTGGTTTTAGGTACAACTCCCAAAAAGAACTGTTAGACCAAGATGGAAATCGCGTGCAATTCAATCTCTTGGTGAAATCGGAAGATCAATCAAGAATCGATGCCGCAGTTCAAATCCAACAAGACCTCAGTCAAATTGGGATCAAAGCAGATATGCAGGTAGTCAGTTTTAACGTAGTATTGCAAAAGCTGCTCTCTCGTCGAGATTGGGATTGTTATGTAGGTGCGTTTGGTGTTCCCGGCGCAGATGTTGAACCTAATCTTCTATCTTTATTTTGGACTAGTCAAGGCTCATTTCATCAGTTCAACCAAGGTGCTCCACCAGGAAAACCCCCACTCCAAGGATGGGTAGTTTCTGAATGGGAGAGAGAAATTGACAGTCTTTTTGACGCAGGAGTCAAAGAACTAGACCAGAGCAAGCGCAAAGCGATTTATAACAGATTTCAGCAAATCGTTGCTGAACAGTTACCGATATTCTGCCTTGTGAATCCAATCTCATTTCAGGCGGTGCGTGAACGTGTCAATCCCATCAAGTTTTCTGCCTTGGGGCCAACTTTTTGGAATATTGATGAACTGAAAATCACAGAAAAATAACTAATTCATAATTTGTATAGATCACCCTCGATAACGAGGACGGGCTGCGCCTATGCAAATTGCCTGTCGCTCATCCTCTTGTTCAAGTGTTGAGTACAAAGTTTTTTTCACCACCGCTATGCCTTTGAGGTTATATAAGCGTTAGCTTAAGAAGAAGTACGAGTTGTGCTAAATAAAAAGTAATTTTTAGGGATTTCTAGGAAACTAGTAAATAACTATATGATGAAAAACTCTCAGGAGGAGCGGTAGTGAGCCTACAAACTCTCGTTGACCAAGCCACCATCCCCCCAGATTCAGGGTCTGTAGCATCTAGCCCCTTTGATGCAGATAGCTTTAATGAAGCTGTCATGTCTACCTACGGCCGGTTTCCCTTAGCCCTAGAACGGGGTGCTGGATGCCGGGTTTGGGATACACAGGGGCGTGAATATCTGGACTTTGTAGCGGGAATTGCCACTTGTACTTTAGGGCACGCCCACCCAGTTATGGTAGAAGCGGTAACACGCCAAATCCAGAAGCTGCACCATGTCTCTAATTTGTACTATATTCCTGAACAAGGTGAATTAGCAAAATGGCTCGTTGATCATTCCTGTGCCGATCGCATATTTTTCTGCAATTCTGGAGCTGAAGCTAACGAAGCCGCAATTAAACTGGCGCGGAAATATGCCCACACAGTATTAGACATTGAAAAACCGATTATTTTAACCGCCAATGCCAGTTTCCACGGACGGACTTTGGCAACGATTACCGCCACGGGACAACCGAAGTATCAAAAGTATTTTGATCCCTTGGTTCCTGGTTTCCACTACGTAAATTACAACGATATTAACGCTGTGGAAGTGGCGATTAGCGAGTTAGATGAAGGCGATTACCGGGTAGCAGCAATTCTGATTGAGCCATTGCAAGGAGAAGGCGGTGTGCGTCCGGGAGATGTTGCCTACTTCAAAAAGCTCCGGCAGATTTGCGACGAAACTGGCGTTTTGTTGATTTTCGACGAAGTGCAAGTTGGTATGGGGCGCAGTGGCAAGTTATGGGCTTACGAACATCTCGGCGTTGAACCGGATATTTTCACCAGTGCCAAAGGCTTAGGTGGCGGTATCCCCATCGGTGCAATGATGAGCAAGAAATTCTGCGATGTTTTTCAACCAGGGGAACACGCCAGCACCTTTGGCGGCAATCCTTTTGTGTGTGGTGTGGCACTCAGTGTCTGTCAGACATTGGAACGGGAAAATATTTTGCAGAATGTGCAAGATAGGGGTGAACAATTGCGATCTGGATTGAGGGCGATCGCAGCGAAATATCCTCAACACATTAGTGAAGTTCGGGGTTGGGGTTTAATCAACGGTTTGGAGTTGCGAGCCGACATTGCGCTAACCGCAGCCGATGTCGTCAATGCTGCCATCAAGGAGGGCGTATTACTCGTACCCGCCGGGCCAAAAGTAATCCGGTTTGTACCACCGCTGATTGTTACAGAGGCAGAAGTGAACACTGCCTTGGAAGCTGTGGATCAGGCGATCGCAACTCTCACAGCTTAGGTAATCAAAAAGCGAGGATAAGTGTTTATGCTTATCTCTCGCTTTTTCTTAGTTTTATATTAAGTTTCACTAAAACTATTGATTTTTTAAGATATCTATGTATCTAAGATCCCTATCCCCATATTCTCTTCATTCTGGGGAAATTTCCCGATAAGCTTGCCGACACTGCTCATAATTGTCTGGCAAAATCTCGGCATTACCAAAACATAATTGCTCGTGAGTAGTAATTAAAGTTTCATAAGGCTGTATGGGAGTCACAGACGATCGCAGCAATTGCAGATATTCTCCATCTGTGCGGCTGAGTTTGTGGGGTGCGATCGCATTTTGATGCAACTGCTGCAACATCGCTAAATAAATACAACGGCAAGCCTCACGGTAGTTACCTTGACGGTAAAATTGTTGCGATCGCTCCAACAAAAGAGTTACGGATGTCTCACTGGAGCCAGCTTTTACGCGAAAATCAGTGAGATTGCCACTTCTATTCAGCCAAGAATATAGATAAGGACTGAATTCTCGCCATAATCGCCAACCCACCCAAGCTATAAATAAGCCTACTACCAGCCAAAACAGGAATTTTAGCAACTCACCAAGCCTTGGGCTAATCGACCATCCAGTAGGCAATTCTGGCAGAACTCGTTCAAAGCGGTAAAACTGGTATTCCCACCATTCTCCCACTTGTTGTTGGAATTGAGACAACTGCCAACTCCAGCTAGTTTTTTCAAAAGTATCTGTAGGCATAGGGCAAAGTAAAGAGTGGGGGACTGGGGACAAGGGGAGAAAGGGACAAGGGGGAATATAACTTATGCCCAATAACTAATGACTAATGACTCTTGACTTTTTTATCATTATCCAGCCAATAACAACAAGTAGCGCACCGAATGCAAGAAATCCCAGATCCCAAGCTAACTCATTTGGCCCTGGTTTCACATGATGGATACCGAGAATTTGGTGGTCAATTAAACCTTCAACCAAGTCAAACAACCCAGTCCCAATCAGTATTGACCCTATAAAGGTCTGTGATGACCAAGGGACATCATCACGCCCTCCAGCACGCCATAGTAAGACAACTCCTATCACGGTGAATACCCAATCCAAGGTATGAAATAATCCATCCCATACCATGTTCAAATCTATATTCGCCGTGTTGTTCAGAGGTCGAATGTTACTGAGCATGTGATGCCACTGGAGGAGCTGATGCAGTAAAATTCCATCAATAAACCCTCCAAGACCCACACCAAGAAAAATTCCAGCAGTAATTAGTGGTGCGCGTCGGTTGGGAGTTTCACTTTTCGCCTCCATTGTCAACCTCATAGATAGGCTTTTTTACAAAAATACAACTCTTTTAGGAGAAATATCTTCTATCTTGAGGCAAGTACGATCGTTCAATTTAATTTAATCAATCTTTAAATTTAATCTGCATACCCGCTTTGGCTGGGTCGAAATCTTGGGGAAAATGGGTGCTGCGATCGTAGTCTGCTTTTTCCAGGTTCGCTCCTTTGAGATCGGCTTGGCGGAGATTAGCTGACATTAACAATGCTCCCCTTAGATCGGCATCCTTCAGATTAGCTTGACCCAGATCGGCAAAGCTGAGGTCAGTTCCCCTTAAATTAGCGCCACTCAAATTAGCTTCACTCAAGTCAGCATAACTGAGGTCAGAACCTTTCAAGTTAATGCTTTGTAAATCAGCATTACCCAGTTCTGCTTTACTAAAGTCCCGTTTTCCTGCTGCATAACTCTCTACAAGAGTAGCGGCACTATTTATGGGCTGTTGAGAGTTGACTTCAGGCATATAACAGCCTCACAGATTATTACTTTCATCCTAAATGTAATACATGAGTTCCTTCTGCTTTCGCATTGATCTTCGTTCGCAAAGGTCTTGGAGTGTATATTTTTCTAAAACGGAGTTAGCAGCCTGACGTGCTTCCTGCCAGACTTCCTGAATTAGCTCACCTTCTACCGTGTTGGGAGTAGGCTCACAATCAGATACAACAATATCTGATCCTTCCATGCAGCTAAAAGCATCCAACACTGTAATCTTTCCAGGATCTCGTGCCAGAACATAGCCACCTTTGGCTCCGCGTATACTCTTAATTAAACCTCCACGTCTTAGTGTTGCCAGAAGTTGTTCCAAATATCGGTTTGGTATGTCTTGTAAGACCGCTATTTCTCGAATTTGCAGGGCTTCTCCGTTAGGGTAGCAGGTTGCTAACTCTAACAGGGCTAGAAGTGCGTATTCTGATTTGTTAGAGATGACCACAGGCGTAATATTTTAAACTCACACTTAAATATACAAAGTCCTTGAGTTTGTTTCCCTAAGCTATTGTTAAGAAAAACTTTACAATCAACTTATTATTGACCGGCTAACTCTACTTTAAAGACCTTTGAACATAGCAGCAATTATTTTTTATTTTTAATTTAATAAATAAAAGTTATTGATCATTGTACAGTCTTTTTGAGTGGAAATTGACTGAAAGTGTTACTCTGTCTTAGTTTCAATCGATTGGAAGGCAACAACATTCAAAAGCAAATCAATGAGAGATAAAAGCAGAATTAGTGCAAGCCACTATACATGGAAATGTATCGAAAATGGCAGGATGACTGTAAAGGTAGTTCCTGCACCGATCGCACTTTCGACAAAAATTTCGCCGCCATGTAAATCTACAGCCTGCTTGACGATGGACATTCCTAATCCCATTCCTGGGGTATTACCTGCATTACTAGCGCGATGGAAGGGTTCAAAGATGTGTTCAATGTCACAAGGGGGAATGCCAATACCAGAGTCTTGAGTTTGGAATATAGCTTGATCGTTGGCAGTGGTGACAGAAAACTTAACTGTGCTACCAATGGGAGAGTATTTTAGACAATTCGAGAATAAATTACTCAAGATTTGCCGTAGTAGTTTAGCGTCTAAGTTAGCTTGTGTGCATTGGCACTCACTGCTAAAAGCGATCGCATGTTGTGAGCGATCGCTCTGTTGTAATTCTTCTAAGAGATCGCGGCAGAACTCCACCAAATTCAAGGGTGTTGGATTAAACTCTAGCTTGCCTGTTTCATCCTGACTCAGCACCAATACATCATTCAACAACTGGGTCATGTGCATAACTGATGTTTGAATGCGACGCAGGTGGGTCTGTTGTCGCTCGTCGCTCCATAGATGGCGATAATATTCTAGTAGTTCCGCAGAAGAGTGGATAGTAGCCAAAGGAGTGCGAAACTCATGGGAGGTGATGGTGAGCAAGCGGGATTTAAGTTCACTAAACTCCCTTTCTTTGGCAAGCGCTTGGCGCATCGCCTGTTCTGCCCATTGCAGCTTGGCTTGGGTTCGCTTGCTTTCGCTAATGTCCCGCAATATCCAGCGCAAACCGACTAAGTTACCTTGTTGATTACGGATAGCAACCACCTTAACCGCAGCAATAATTGGCGTTCTGTCACGTGGTCGCAGGTTTACTTCCCATTCTTGCATTTTCCAGTCTGGGATTTCGGCACGATCGCGCAGATGAGTTAGTTTCAGATGAAAAGCAATTATTTCTTTCTCAACCACATAAATCTCTAAGAGTTCGCCCAACAGGAAACTCTTGGAAATGTTTAGTAGAGTAGTGGCGGCTGAGTTAGCTTCCTGAATTACTCCTTTTGTATCAGTCACAAAATAAGCGTCTGGTACTTCCTCAAATAATTCCTGGTAGCGTTGACGTTGTGCTACCAAGTCCTTTTGAGTATGGGATAATTCTTCATTCTGCTGCTGTAGGTCTTCATTCGCTATTTGCAATTCTTCTAAAGCTAAGTGGACTTCTTTTAATACTGTGGCAATAAGTTTAATCTCTTCCTGTGCTTTTTCCTGTTCACTCTGGCGTTGCAAAAGGGCGACGCGCTTACGCATATCCTCTATCTGTAAGGCTAAATCGCCCAAATTCACGCTTTTACTCCTAATTTGGATATCTAAAATTTGGTTTTGTTTAGATTTCCTACTTAGACGATCTTAGCTTTTGGAGTTTAACAGTTATCAGTAATATCATCTGCGGATAATTAGTTACGATTCCCAAAGTTATTGCACCCCACACACTAATTGCTCCACTTCGGCGGCTCTGTGTTTAATGTTTTTGTCTGGCAATATTGCTTAATTTGACTCTTAAATCTGCCCATGTAATGCCTGCTAGGCTAGGCAAAACAACATGAGCGGCTCCAACTCGTTCAGCGGGCCCAAGTCCTACTGCCCACATACCAGCGGCTAGAGCTGCCTCAACGCCTGCTGCGGCATCTTCTACAACTACAGATTGCTCTGGCTCGAGTCCTAGCTGCTTGGCTGCGTACAGAAATAGGTCGGGTGCTGGCTTGGGTTGCTGTACACTATAACCGTCAGCGATCGCATCTATTTTGTCGGCAATGCCCAATCGCTCGATTACTGTCTGGGCATTTTTGCTAGCCGAACCAATACCGATTTTAATCCCAGCTTGCCGCAGTTCATCCAAGAGGGCGATCGCACCTGGCAATAAATCCTTAGGTGTCATGTGTTGGATCAATTCCACGTAGTAGCGATTCTTACGTTCCATCATCTCCTCGATTTGTGCTTCCGAATACGCTCTATCCCCAATAATCAGCATCAGGGAAGCCCGACGGGATACACCCCGCAGCGCTTCGTTAGCTTCTCGATTAAACGGTATACCCTCTTCATCTGCTAGCTTCTGCCAAGCTAGATAGTGAAGTTCTGCTGTATCTGTCAGCACTCCATCTAGGTCGAAGATAAATCCTTGGATGTTGGGGTTGTGGTTCATTTCGCTGCGGGATTGGGGACTGGGGACTGAGAGAGCAGGAGAATAAGTCTGGTATTCAGAAGCTTCTGAAAGGAAATCTGGGGGATTTGAGGAGAGGGAAAGTTGGAGATATTTTAGTTGACAAGTTATATCTTGGGCGACTTGTCCTTTGCGTAGATCGAACTCATGCCATTTCCCGCGCCAGTGCAGTTTAAACTTCAGGCGCGTCCAGCCATCAGGCAAATGGGAGTTGGCTACAGGGCCATTTTCGGTGAGTTGAATACCGCCGAATCCAAAAATTACAGCTTGCCAAACACCACCAGCAGTAGCGCCGTGAATTCCATCGCTGGTGTTACCTCGGTTATCTTCAAGATCCACCATTAACGCCTGCATAAACAGTTTGTAAGCTTCGGTTGATTTGCCCAAATCGGAAGCTAAAATTGCATGAACTGCTGGGCCAAGAGACGAACCATAGGTAATATCGGTACGGGGTGCGTAGTAGTCCCAGTTGGTCTGCAATGCTTTTTCGTTGTAGGGAAAATCTGCTGATTCCCGCATTAAATAAAGGAGCATCAAGATGTCTGGCTGCTTGATTACTTGATATTTATTAGTTTTCTCAATACCCAAGATGGCTTGCATGGAGCGATCGCGTGGTTCATAATCTGCTAAGTTGATATCTTCCAATTGGAAAAATCCCTCAAATTGCTCGATTAGTTCTGTTAATGGGTCATGGAGAAACAATATTTTGGCGATGATGTCTTGCCAGTGCGATTGCTCTTCTGGGGTAAGTTTGAGTTTTTGTTCTAGTTCCGTAGCCCGTTCGGGAAATTTCTGAGCCAACCAATCATAGATTGCGATCGCTTTCTCTAGATGCCATTGCGCCATCCGATTTGTAAAGGCGTTATTGTGGACGAATTCATGGTATTCATCCACTCCGATCACTCCCCGAATTTCATACCGTTGGTACTCAGGATTGAATTCGACCCGGCTACCCCAGAAGATAGCGGCATCCAAAATAATCTCTGCGCCGCGCTGTTGCATCCACTGATCATCACCAGTGGCTTGCCAGTAGTTCCAAGCGGCGTAGGGAATATCTGCATTAATATGAATTTCGCGATCGCGGCACCAAATTCGCACGTCTTCACCATAAAAATCATTTCCCAGTGCCCAACGTGGTGTTACTTCATCTCCGGTATCAGCACTTTCCCAGGCAAACATTGCTCCTTTATAGCTGTAATGAGTTGCCTTGCGTCTAGCTCCTGGTAAGGTGTGCCAACGGTAACTGAGTAAGTTTCTGGCGATCGCTGGTTGGGTAAACAGAAAAAAAGGCAGCATAAAAATTTCTGTATCCCAAAAGATATGACCGCGATAGCCAAACCCAGAAAGGGTTTTAGCAGGAATGCTCACCCTGTCATCATGGCGTGGCCCAGCAATCAGCAGCTGAAACAGATTGTAGCGAACCCCAAAAGCAGCTGTGCTATCCCCTTCAATCAGGATGTCACTTTGCTGCCAAACCTCATCCCATGCCTGCTGATTGGCTTTTAGTAGTGTTGCGTAGTCTGGCAGGTGCGCGAGTTTTTCTCTAGCTGCTGAGACTGGTGTCTCAGTCTCCCGCGAGGTAAAAACTGTGACGATTTTTTCTACCGTTACAGTCTGTTGTGATTTCGCCAGGAAGGTCGTGCTCAAGGTCGGATAACCAGGTGCGGTACTGACTTGCAAAGATGCTTCAGTGCCTGATATTCTCATGCTTGCGCCCATACCGAGTTCAATTCGGGAGTGGCGGGTGCGGCGTTGCAACCAGATTCCTTGGTCAGTCTTGCCCTGGTCTAGTCCTTCCCAGTGATTAAAACCCTGATTTTCTGGATAGCCGTTGATACTTCCCTGAACTTCGATTAACCCATCAAAATCTACTGGCGTTAAATGACAGCGTTGCGCCAACACATGCTGATCTGCAAGACTAGCAAAGCGTTCAAAGCTGATGTCTATGGTGTTCCCACTGGGAGAGCGCCAACGCAAGTAACGGCTAAGAAGTCCGTGGCGTAAATCAAGCTGTCGATCGTAACGCAATATCTCACCTTGATCGAGACGGAAGCGATCGCCATTTACAATCACTACCAAGGGTAGCCAGTCAGGGCAATTTGCCAGTTCAGTGTACACCACCGGCACATCGTCGTAGACACCATGGATAAAAGTAGCTGGCAATGCATGAGGATAACCTTCTTCAAAACTGCCTTTCGTTCCCAGGTATCCGTTACCGATTGTAAAGACCGTTTCTTTAGAGTGCAATTGTTCAGGGTCAAACTGGGTTTCGATTAATATCCAGTCTGTGTAGATAAAATGGCGAGAACGACCTTTTGTTTGCATAAAGTAGAGATTGGGGAGTAGGGAATGGGGAATGGGGAATGGGGAAATTTGGTGGATGAATCAGTCTTTTGACTAGTTCCCAGCCTCCAGGCTGGGAAACCATTCTTGGAAGCTCTGCCTCCTGCTTCTTGACGAAAGGCAAAGCCCATTACGAATTACGAATTACGAATTACGAATTACGAATTACAAATTAGTCCCCATGTGCTTTTCCAAAATCTTTTCGGCTCTAGGTTTATAAATAAGATGAAATAAGGTTTCCATATAGCGATCTCTGGCTTCGTTATTTTCTGGAGCAACAAAGTTCCAAAAACTAAATATCTTAGCTAGCAGTAGTAATTGATTGCTATGTAAATGCCAATTGTATCTATTCTGAATTCGCTGACTCATCCATTCTGAGACTTCGTGCCAATGTTCAGGATGAGTATCACATTGTTCAAGGAAATCTAAAATTTTCTTTGCTGTTCCTTGTAAGTCTGTAGGATTAAGATTAAATCCATTTTCTTGGTTTTCGATAATTTCTAAAGAGCCACCAAATTGAGTAGCGAAAGTTGGCAAGCCGGAAATCATCGCTTCCAAAATACACCGACCGAAGGATTCAAAGCGGGCAAAGTGGACATAAATTCCCTGAGAATCTGCAACTACTCGGTAGGTTTCACCGAGTTCACTGCTAGGGATACGCATTCCCAACCAGCGAATCTTGCCATTGAGATGATATTGATCGATAATGTCGTGGAGTTTTTGAATTTCTTCTGCTTCTTCTAGGTTTGTAGCTTCATGTGGATGCAGTTTACTACTTAAGAGGATCAGATTACAACACTCTTGCAACGCCTGACTTTGGCCAAAGCATTCAGCTAACCCAGTGAGATTTTTGATTGAGGTGATGGGAGCAAGGGCAAAGATTGGTCGCTTATTAAGGTGATCTAAATGTCCAAAGATTTGGGGGTCTTCGCGGCTAAAGAGTAGGTCGTGGACTTGTGTAGAAAGTTTAGAATCTCGGTCTTTTTTTCGGCTATAGGGAAAGAAAATATTTTCATTTACTCCCGGCGGCACTAAGTTGAATTTAGGACTAAACAAATCAATCCCATCAACCACATGATACAACTGCGGCATTGTAAAGCACTTGTACGACTCGTATTGCCCTACGGTGTCGGGTGTGCCGACAATTTCTTGATAGGAAGATGTAATGATAAATTCGGCTGCATTCATGCTAATCAAATCGGCAGTGAATTGTACCGAGAAGTGATATTGGTCTTCTAAATCTTGCCAATATAAATTACTAAATAGATATTTGGGTTTTTCCAAGGAATGGGCAATGTTGCATTGGGTAACTTTCATCCGGCGAGATAAAAGAAAAGCTACTAAGTTACCGTCGCTGTAGTTGCCAATAAGAAGATTCGGTTTACCGTGGAATTGGGCTAGTAATTCTTTTTCTGCATCTAGGGCAAATTGTTCTAAATAGGGCCAAATCTCAAATTTAGAAATCCAATTGTTAGTAATTTCGGGATTGAATTCACCAAAGGGAACGCGCAATATCCAAGCATTTTCAGTATCTTGAACTTTTTCTAAGCGCAGGTTGCAAAATGTCCCTTCACAGTTAGGGATTAGCCGAGTGAGAATAATTATATGGGGTTTAATACCTAGCTGATCGAGTCCAGCGAGTTTGATTTGTTCACGCAGTTCGTTTTCTAAGCTGCGGGCTTGTTCGAGGACGTAGATAACTTGACCGAGTGTTTCATCTCTTCCTAAAACATCTTCCTGTCCAACCCAGCCGTGGATGGAAATCAGGACGACGCGGAAGACAGCGGGGACGCGGGCTACAAATGCTTCTAAGATGCCAGGTTCTGGAGAGTAAATGAGTCGGTCGAGGAGTTCTAGGGTTTCGGAGACTCGCACCGCAGTGTTACCCCAACCCGGCTCAAAGCCGAGTTCTTGGAGAGCAAAGCGGAATTTTTCATAAGGTTCATCAGGCGATCGCTGATTCAGCAATTTGAGTGCTAGCTTAATTTGTTTGGCTAGGTGAATCCCTGAGGGAATGCGATCGCTCAACAACAGGCGAATTCCATCGTGTTGCAGCCCCTGTAATGCTTGAAATAACATTTCAAGCCAATATTGGGGGTCAGCCAACAATTGATTGCACAGGTAACGATTAAGGAAAGCTAAACCTTGACCAATATTTCTGGGGTCGTCAATTCTTGGGGAACTTTCGTAAAAGGGGTGGAGGTCGATTTCGAGAATGTGGGGTTGGTAACGATTGACTAAGCGATCGCTCACATCTAGCAGCGCTTGAGGCGTCATCTGCTCGAAACTACTAAAATCGGCTGTTAGTTGCCAAACTTCCTCGCTAGCAATCCTGGGACGAACTACGAACCAGGTACTTTCCTCTTCGAGAATTATTTCGTGGGTGTACTGGATCAGTTTGCCAACAGAAGAAGAGTAATAAAAATAGGCTGGCTTTTGGGATTGATGACAGTAATCGGCAAAGAAGAGCAAAATCTCATTTCTTAGGAAGTAACGCTTCCCTGAAGCACTCAACGCATAAATTAACTGACGTAGAGCAGTTTTTTCATCACCGTTGAAGACAGCTTGAACTAGTTCATACATGATGACGAATTCCAGAACTTTAGTTAGGTCACGACCTCATATTTTTCTCCAGTTCTGTGAGGTACATTTCCCCTTTAATGCTATACAACCATGAAAACCCCTCGCTTCTAGCTCTGGGATGAAACGCTGTGAGGACTTCAAATCTATGGGATGAGAGAGATCAGGAAGTTGGGGGAGTGCGAGAACCTAATGCCCAATTTAAACAAAAAACTGCCAATTTGGCTGGAGTAGTGGCAAAGAGAGATTATTCTATGTATATAAGTTAGTTCTTAATCAGGCATAAAACACTATTCCCGGTCAAGCAGTACAGTGAAATGTGCGCGATCGCCAGTAGAACATCACCCTATAAATAAATTAAATCCAGCAAGTTTTAGCATAATCAAACCAAATGTAAGCAGATTAAAGGTTGATAAGCTGTTACGCATTTAATTTGTATATTTACCTAATGACTGATGACTGTTAACCGTCAACAGTTAACAGTTAACGACCATCAAGAGTGTTTATATACTTTAGACGCGCATCAGCTTAAAACAGTCACTGCCAAAATTATCATCTGTCGTCGTTGTATTGCAGATATACTGTTCAACCCAATTCAGGAAACAGAATATTGTGGGATAAACTGATACACCTCGATTTAGATAAGTTACATCAGGGTTAGCTATGAACTACCAAATTTCTTCTTCTCAGAAAAATTTTCAAAAAGCCATTAGTCCAGAACAATTAGACCAAGTTATGGAAGCCATTTCCGATGGTCGATATTCCTGGGCTTGTGTACTGATTTTACGTTTTGTTGGTTACAATCCACTGCATTTCATTCCCCAACGGACTTACAGTCGTTTAATCAAAGACAATAACCATCTTCCAAACTCGCCTGCATCTACAACCAATCAGAACCAAGTAAATACTAAATCCTCTGTGACTAGCTCTAGTGGTCAAGCATCTTCTCAAGTTTTAAATATGCTGAAAAATTTAAATTAATAATTTAATTTAAAAAACATGACATGAGTGCCTAATGCACCATGTTATACCATTTCACAAAAATCCTGATACATATAGATTTCTCGTAGGGGCATGGCATTGCCATGCCCTTACCAGCGTATTTGTATCATTATTAAAGTGAAATGGTATAATACCATTTCACAAAATCTTGAATATAAATTAGATTCCCGTGGGGCGCTAAAACTCCTTTAAAACCTCGTTTCCAGCCTCTTGCTGGAAATGCAACTTAAAAGCGGCTCTGCCGCCAGCAAGAGAGGCGGCAGCCTCAACGACGGGCATTCCCAGTCTCCAACTGGGAACGAGGTAAGAGAAAATGTTTAAAAGCTTTTTCTAGGCTGGCTTTCACCTTAAGTTGACACCAATGCACAGATGTGATTTCCTACTATATTAAGCCTAAGGTAATAACTTTTTGCAGCGCTTTTTCAAATGTTATGCCCTGTTTGATGGCGATATACAACAATACTATTGCGGCTGAACGAATTGAATTATCACAATGTATCAGAGTGGGTTTGGGTAATTCAGTGATGGTCTGATATATCTGGAGCATACCTTCATGATTTATGTCTTCAGTTTTAGTTGGCACGTTAAGGTAGTACAACCCCAAAAACTCAGTTTTCTCCTGTTCATTAGCCAGCAAGTCTATTTCGTCGGGCAAACGTAGGTTTAATATAGACTTATAACCCTCATTAGCTATTTGTTCTAGCTGGTCTAGTGTAATTTGTCCAGCGATCGCTAACTCATCATTAATCTTCCTAACAGTATTCATCAGCTGGATTAACCCCATTTTGCCGATTTTGCCCACATTCTAAATTTAGGCAAATAATTTGAGGAACTTGTGAGGAAATCATCGAATTAAAAGCGATTAGGAAATGGGGCATGGTTCATGGGTCATTTGCGATCGCTTTTAGCGGTAGGCAAATCGTAAAAGTTGCACCCTGACTAGCGACGCTGTTGGCTGTGATGCTGCCTTTATGGGCTTCTACAATGCGCTTGGCGATCGCTAACCCTAGGCCGTTACTACTGCCTTTACGGGAGGGGTCTGTTGTATAAAACTGCTCAAAAATTCGGGGCAAATCACCCTCACTAATACCTGTTCCCTGGTCTTGAATTTTCACAACTGCTTGCTTACTCTCGCTGTACCCAGAAATAAAGACTAAAGAATTGGGTACTGAATGTTTGATAGCGTTGTCTAGCACATTTAAAATAGCTTGTAATAGCCGCTCTGGATCGCCTTCTAGTTGTAGGTCAATCACGTTTAGGCGCACAGATACGCCAATGGCTTGCATTCGAGGTTCCATCGCGCTGACAGCACGGTTAATCAGACCGCGCAGTGAGAATGTCTGCTGTTCGAGTTGAGTAACTCCTGCTTCCAAGCGTCCGAGATCCAGCAGGTCATGAACCAGTCGTGCTAGGCGTTTGATTTCGTTCTCAATAGTTTGAAAAAAGCGATCGCGCAATTGCGGTTCTTCGTATGCGCCACTTCTGAGTGCATCTATCGTTACCTGAACATTGCTGATCGGTGTGCGGAGTTCGTGGGAGACATTTGCTAAAAAAGCCCGGCGTTCTTGATCTAGCGAAGCCAACCGTTCACTCATTCGGTTTAACTCTGCGGCCAACTGATCTAACTCATTGTTTTCATGGATAATCAGCTTGTCACCAAAATGACCACTACCTAAGCGAATCGCAAAGTTCCGCATAGTTTCAATTGGTTTTGACAGACTCCGAGCAAAGCGAGTACTGATTAGCGCACATAGCAAGATTGTCAGCGCCAGCGTTCCCAAAACACTCCAAATCACCCTAGCGAACTGACGCTGAAGCTGATCTAAAGTGATGGACATTCGCAGCACACCCAAAAACTGACCGTTACGCACAATTGGTCTAGCGATGTAGAGGCGATCTTCAGTTGATAAAATTCCTTTTGCGACCCCTTGTCCCGGACGATTTTGCAGAGCTTCCCATACTCCGGGAACTTTGTACCAGTCTTTAACCTGTTTGTCTCGCTTTGGGTCAGAAGTTGCTAAGAGACGACCTTGTTGATTAAAAATACGAAGTGTGACAGTTTGTGGTGCCCCATACCGCCGCACCAATAATTCTACGCGTTGCAGATTATTTGCCTCTAAAGCATCTGCTGCACTTTCGCTCAAAGCAGCTGTCCAGTTATCCAAATCCATTTGCCGCGATCGCATAAAGTAGGCATGGAATGACCACAGGATATAGCCTGCCATCAAGGAGGTTCCCAAGGTGATCAGTATCAGGTAAGTCGCTAGCAATTTAGCATGAATGGAATTTAATTTGATGCGAGGCAACCAGCCCATCTTTAATACTAATCCCCAGAACGACGGCGCAACACTGCTTTTATCCGTGCCAGTAGTTCACGGGTATTGAATGGCTTGGTGACATAATCATCTGCTCCTGCTTCCAAGCCCCAAATTTTATCAATATCTTGATCTTTTGCTGTCAGCATGACTATGGGAACATCCGAAAAAGCCCGAATTCGCCAACAGATTTCCATACCGCCAACCTCCGGCAGCATGAGGTCGAGCAAAATTACATCCGGTACTTCCTTGTGGAACTGTTTGATCGCACTATGCCCATCTGCTGCTGTTGTCACTGTATAGCCTTCTTTTTGCAGCGTGTAAGTTAGGCTTTCGCGTAGAGGTGCTTCATCATCTACTAGTAATATATGCGGCATTTTACATTAGTATATAGTCCAGCATTAAGTCCTAATTTTACCTTGTCAATGATCCGGTTTTCTGCCATCCATCTCAGGAGACAAAGATTGGCAGGCAAGGCAGCAGAAGGCAGGGTAAAACGTGACAAAATTACCTCATTGCGATCGCAATGAAAAGCAATCTCAAGCATTGATTTTAGAGTATTCCGAATGAGGTGTAGCGCTACTAGCCTCTGAATAGGTGGTGTAAACTTTTCAATAATTCTCTGGCCGTATAAGGTTTTGATAAAACTGCTTGCACATTAGCATCAGCAGCTTGAGCAAAGACTTCCATTGAGTTAAGTCCGCTACAGGCAATAATTTGAACCTGCTTGTTCATTCTTTGCAAGGTGCGAATAGCAGTGATTCCGTCCATCTCTGGCATCATTATATCCATCACTACGGCATTGATTTGATGCTTGTGTTGGGCATATAGTGCGATCGCCTCTATGCCATTACTGGCAACTAGTATTCGATAGTTATGGTTTTCCAGGATGATTGTGGCAATCTCCCGAATTTGGGCTTCATCATCTACAACTAAAATCAATTCTCCCTCTCCTGGGAGCAGATCCTTGTCTTCTATTTTGAATGCTTGAGTTGCTTCCACTGCTGGTAAAAACAGGTCAAATTTGCTGCCTCTACCAACATTACTAGACACTTTGATAAAACCATCGTGGCTTCTAATGATGCCAAGCACTGTTGAAAGACCGAGGCCTGAATTTGTACTTACCTCTTTTGTAGTAAAAAACGGCTCAAAAATTCTATCTAATATTTCTGGTGGTATGCCAATTCCGTTATCGGCAACCGTGATCATAATATAATGCCCAACTTTAGCATCGAGGTTCATTCTGGTATAAGCTTCATCAATAAACTTATTTTCCGCAGAAATTGTGATATTGCCACCATCTGGTAAAGCATCGCGGGCATTTAATACCAGATTCATCAGCACTTGATGCAGTTGTGTGGTGTCCCCAATGACAGCCCAAATGTCTTCTGAAATCACTGTGGAAAATTCAATCGATTTGGGAAATGTCTCTTTAGCAATTTGGATAATTTCTGAAATCAGGTACTCGACTTGGATAATTGTCTGCTCTCCTTTGAATCCTCGCGCAAAGGACAAGACTTGCTTCACTAAAGCTGCTCCGCGTTTGGCATTGGTTTCTACAAGTGCCAGCAGTTGTCCAGAACGCTCCTCGTTTTGGAAAAAATTTCCCTGTACCAATTGAGCCGCTGCCAAAATTGGTGTCAATATATTATTCAAATCGTGGGCAATACCACTTGCAAGGGTACCAAGGCTTTCCAATCGCTGGGTGCGAAAAAACTGCTCTTCGAGTTGTTTCTTTTCGGTGATATCAGTGTCAACAGTCAGGATAGATTTGGGTTCTCCCGCAGAATTACGCATCAATGTCCAGCGACTTTCCACAATAATTTTCTTACCAGATTTCGTAACTTGACATAACTCACCTTGCCACGAGCCACTCTCAATTACGTTTTTTAGCGGTTCTTCTATTTGGTGCTGAGTTCCTTCTGGGTAAAAAATCTCGTGGAGGTTTTTTCCGATCACCTCTGAAGAAAGCCAACCGTATATCCGCTCTGCACCTTTATTCCAGAATAAAATTTGAGACTGGAAATCTCGAACTAATATGGCATCGGTGGCAATATCAAGGAGAGCGGCTTGTTCCAAGATTTTTTGTTCTGCCAGCTTGCGCTCAGTGACATCCCTATTTGTGCCGATCATCCGAATCGGCTGACCGATTTCGTTATAGTAGACCTGACCTTTGCAGTTTAACCAGTGTAGGCTGCCGTCGGGCCAGACAACTCGATATTCTGTAGATCCCTTTCCTTCTTCAATCATCCGAGCTACACTCGCAGCCACAGATTCCCGGTCTTCTGGATGGATTAAATTGAAATAGTCTTCAACGGTTGGACACAAGGTGTTGTTCGGCAGACCATAAAGTGGCCCCATATTGGCAGACCAAATACAAGTATTGGTAATCAGGTTCCGATCCCATATGCCCATTTGGGCTGCTTCGGTAGCTAAACTCAATCGCGCTTCACTTTCTTGCAGTAATTCTTCGGCCAGTTTGCGTTCGGTGATATCTTCGGCGATGCCACCATAGTACTGAACTTTTCCTTGGCCATCATACATAGCAAAGCCCCGATCCCAGATCCAGCGCATCGATCCATCAGGTCGCAAAATTCGATATTCTAGTGAAATGGACTCATCAATAAACTTTTGCTTTGCTGCAATGGTTAAGCGATCGCGATCATCTGGATGAATGCTCTCTATCCAGGACTCAGGGTGCTCCAATAGACTTTGGCAAGAGCGACCCCAAATTTTTTCATAAGCAGGATTAACGTACAAGGTTAGGAATGAATCTAGGTTGGCAATCCAGATAACTGCGTGGGTGTTTTCGGCATAATTGCGAAATTTCTCTTCACTTTGGCGCAGTGCCTCTTCTGCCAGTTTGCGCTCGGTGATATCTTCGGCAATGCAACCATAGTAGTCAACTTCTCCTTGGTCACCATAGACAGCAAAGCCCCGATTCCAAATCCAGCGCATCGATCCATCAGGTCGCAAAATCCGATATTCTACTGAACTAGATTTAGTACTAAGTAGTTGCTCTACTGATTTGGTGGCGCGATCGCGATCGTCTGGATGAATTGCATCTAGCCAAGAGTCTGGCTGGTCGTAAAGACTTTGGCAAGAGCGGCCCCAAATCTTCTCATAAGCAGGACTAATGTACAAGGGATGGAATGAATCTGGGCTAGCAATACTGATGATGACCTGGGTGTTTTCGGCAAAACTGCGAAATTTGTTCTCACTTTGGCGCAGTGCTGTTTCTGCAAGTTGGCGTTCGTGCAGCGCTGCTTTCTGTTCGGTAATGTCTCTGCCTACGCCTTGTATTTCAACAACCTCTCCTTTGTCATCATGAATTGCGATCGCATTCCATTGAAACCAGCGGATACCGTTGGCTGTCAATGCACGTCGCTCACAATTAATCAAGGGATGCAATGAAGATTCTAAAATTGTCATATCTTCCATCGCTTCAGGTAAGTCATCTGGATAAATAAACGGGAAAAATGACTGACCACAAAACTCATCTTGTTTCCAGCCGAAGGTTTGACAAGCGGCTACGTTGGCAAAGGTAATCTGTCCTTGCAAATCAATGCGGAGAATTATGTCAGTTTGGCTTTCAACGAGTTGGCGATAGAGGTTTTCGCTCTGCCGTAATGCAACTTCTACACGTTGGCGTTCCCTTTGGGCAGCTTCGCTAACGGTAATTTCTTGTTGCAACAGGACGTTGGACATAACAAGTTCTGCTGTCCGTTCCGCCACTTGTTGTTCTAATTCCTCATTAACTTGGCGCAGTAACTCCTTTGCCTGTTGGCGTTCGCTAATATCGCAGAGTAACCAGCGCCAGCCAACTTGCTTACCCTCTGAATCGTACATGGCAGCGGCTCTAATGCTAGCCGGAAAATTTCTACCTCCTCGTGGCTTTAGGTAAACTTCCCACTCCTGTACCTGCTGCCAATTATTCAACCGGGTGGTAAAAGTCTGACGGTCTTGGGGAGCAATAAATAAAATTAATGGTTTGTTTACCAAATATTTTTGGCGGACAGCTAGCAAGGTTGCTGCTGCTCGGTTAGCCTCTTGGATAACCCCTGCTGTATCAGTGACCAAGTAACCATCTGGAGCGAACTCAAATAAATCCTGGTAACGCTGGCGCTCCAATTCTACTAGCTCACGGGCAACGGCCAACTCTTCGTTTTGTTCGCGCAGTTCTTCTTCCACAACCTGGAGTTCTTCGAGGGCTACCTGAAGTTCATGATTAACTTGCATGATCTCAGCCGATTGCGCCTCAACCCATAGTTTTAAGTTGTTTTGAGTTTGAGAGCGGACTTGCTCTATCTCAATTGGCTGATTAACTCGTCGGAATTCATCTGGGGATTTTTGTAAATATTGCTGTAAGCCTTCAATGACCCCAACCATTTTTATCAGGTCAAAGGCTTGTAGCAAGCTAGTCTCAGTGATGATTCCTAGCAATTGCCCGCGATCGTCCAAAACGGGCAAATAGTGAGTCTGATGCTGACGCAATAACGATAAGGCGATGAAAATATCATTAGAATCTGATTGTCTAAGGGTAACTACTGGCTGCGTCATCACTTCAGCCATTGTTACTGTGGATAAGTCTACTCCCGAAGCTAGAAGCTTAACTACATCTTTCTCTGTAAAAATACCTAATATTTTTGCTCCTTCCAGAACCAAGATGCAACCAGTTAAAGGTTTACTTGCAGAGCTTAAACCTAATGTCGAATTTAAATTTTTAGATGAATAATTACTACATCTTTCCTGACTCATCAAGCCAATAGCTTCAACTACAAAACTATCAGAGTTAATCGTTAAGGGAGAACGATTAATAACATGATTTAAGCTAGGTACGTTAATCAGATGATCGTTGAATCGCATAGTGAATTCGTCAATTCTAATGATCTCTTTGATATCAGGAGGAACTAGCAGAAGCTAGAGTAAGTAAATTGTTAAAAATCAGGAATTATTATGCTGTAATTGATAATAAATCAACTATCAATCAATTAAATTGATAAGTTTATCCTATAAATTTTACAAGACCTTATACAGGGAACACAATGCAAGTTATGAACTAAACCAGGAAGTAGATAGAATTTTAGAGCCGACAAACTCATTCTATTGTCAAATTAGAGATAGCAGATCATCTATCTCAAGAGATTACCTTAATTGATGGTCTTGGTAGTCTTGTTAGTGTGAAATCTTTGAAATGAATTGTTGAGTGGAAATATTAAACCCTTGTTGCCAAATGTCGCCATAAAGGTTGTGTTTCGGCTGTTTTGATAAACCTCCAGCAAGACTTTCAATAAACAAGGCAGCAGGTGAGCTACTCAAATAGACGGTTTCAGGGCATAAAGCAGCCAGTCGGCTAGTGTTAAGCGGTAGTGACGTAGGAGTATCACCCGAAGTCCAGAAGGTCACGAGGAAGAGGATTTGACTTGTTTATTGTATTTATAGGAGATGGCACGCCATAAGTAAGGCTGCTCTTAAGTCACACATTTCATATTTATAGTTATACGAATTTATACGAAGATAATTTGAGGATCTTGTGAAGAGATAGCTAAATAACCCTGAGGTCATTACTTAAGAAATATGTATAAATCATACGTAATTATTAAGTGTTTTGAATTTCCTCACAAGTTCCTCATTTTTTTACACTATAGTCAAAATATAGACACCTAGTTTTAAATACTTACGGGCTGGTCAACTGCCTATCCTGATTTGCAATAACACTTTTATCAACACGATTTGAGAAGAATATGAATTACTGTCCTTGCTGTTCAAGTATACTTTTAGAACATATACGCGGTGCAGAGAGTTACTGGTTTTGTCGCCACTGCTGGCAAGAAATGCCTGTTTATAATCTGAACGACTCCAGTTCATTCACCGAAGCTATCGTAGGAAAACTACCTAGAAAAGCTGAAAAACAAGAACGTAAAAGTACTACTGTTTACGCAGGACAATTGCAATCTATTACTGAATGGATAGGGGTACAAGAATTGTCTGCCTAATACCAAATCACTGAAATTTGTTTAGTATAATTTTTTCTTGATTCCAGCAATTAATTGTCGTAAAATTCCAGGCTGTGGCTCATCCATGAGGTATTACCTGACACAGCTAGAAAGATAAAACAGAAAGATAAAACGGGGAATTTGTCTCGTTCCCAGTCGGAGACTGGGAATGCCTACTAGGGGTGCTACCGCCTCCGTTACTGGCAAACAGCAGGTAGCAGCCCAATGAGATGCATTTCCAAGCTCTGGCTGGAAACGAGTTTTTAAAGGAGTTTTGGGTTAAGTTGACACCAATAGACCGCAGTGGCTCGCCTTAAAAAGAGCGACTTTGAGAAGTTTTTGCTTTTTAAGACGGGTTGGGGAGATTAAAACCTTGTGGAGCAGTTCTAGAAGACTTTTGTGTACACCGTAGCTGAGATTTATTGCTTACTTTAATAATCCTTGCTTATAACCCCCGACTTAATTCGAGGGTTTTTAATACTGAAAAATGAATTTGTAATTTTGTTTTTATGGGGATGCTGCTAATAAAGTTGAGCTTCTAGATACAGTCTCAATCGTCTTCCCAAGATTCATGATTCAGTAGATCGATAATTCTATCTCTGAGTAGAAATTCGTTTTTTTCTAACTCAAGTTCAAAATTAACCCAATCCCGGTGAGGAATATATTTACAAAGGGTATAAATTGGCTGCTGACGGTTAATAAGTCCCCTTTTAACAAGTTGAAGTGCTTCTTCCTTGATAACTTCGATGTCGTATTTAACCGTAGTGTTCATAGCTAGTTCCTTTATTTTCAATCAAGGAATTAAAAATCAAAACAAAGTTGCTTTGACTGTATCTTAAACTTATCAAATAAAACTGACGAGAATTGTGAAGAATCAAGACATTAACCCTTGCTGGAAGTTAGATATATCAGTAAGATACTCTTTGGGTTCCCAAGTATACTCCTCTAGAGAGATTTTTGCAGAGCAAGAAGGCTAGCACAACAAGCTGTAAACACCAAAAGATGATGTAGATGCTCTCTGGGCGACTTGCCAAAAGGTAGGCTAGGGTAAAGAACATTCTCTAGAAAACTTATACTATGCTCCTGAATCTTGATAAAGTTCGGCAATATTTTCCCGCCCTAGCTGGTGAATGGACTTTTTTTGATAATGCCGGCGGGTCACAAACCCTGAAGAAAGTAGTAGATAGAATTAGCGAATTCCTCCTAAGTTCTGATGTCCAGTTGGGAGCTTCTTATGCGGTTTCTCAACTTGCAGGAGAACGATTAGCTCTAGCAACTCAGGGAATGGCTACTTTCATTAATGCCAATTCTTCTAAAGAAGTGGTCATGGGGCCATCTACTACAATGATGTTGAAAGTTCTCTCAATTTGTCTGGGTCAAACCTTCACACCTGGGGATGAGATTATTGTTACTAATTGTGACCATGAGTCCAATATTGGTGCTTGGGTCGCTCTTGAAAAACAAGGAATGAAGGTTAAAGTGTGGCAAGTTCGACCCGATACCTTGGAACTTCATTTAGCAGATTTAGAACCATTGATGAGTCAGCGGACAAAATTAGTAGCCTTGACTCATGCTTCTAATGTTCTGGGAACTATCAACCCGATCAAAGAAATTGCTGCATTTGTACACGATCGCAACGCGATGATTTGTGTGGATGGTGTAGCTTATGCACCCCACAGATTAGTTGATGTCCAAGATTTGGATGTTGATTTCTATACTTTGAGTTGTTATAAAGTCTATGGCCCACATCATGCCTTACTTTATGGCAAAGAAGAACATTTATTAAGATTACCTGGTCTTAATCATTATTTTATTGAGCAGACAGATATACCTTATAAATTTCAGTTAGGAAATGTCAATTTTGAATTAAGTTACGGAATGTTGGGTTTATGTGATTATTTAAGTCAATTAGCACAACTGCACTACGGCGATCAAACTGCAACTGATTTGAGAAATCAAATGATGCAGGCGTTTGATTTAATTAGCATACATGAAGAAAAAATTAGCGATCGCCTCCTAAATTACCTCAATAGCAAGTCTAATGTGCGAGTGATTGGTCAATCAAAGGCTGATCGTCAATACCGTGTGCCAACTATATCTTTTGTGGTAGATGGAATGCATAGTTCAACCATTCCGGCAAAAATTGACCAACATTATATTGGGATTCGCTACGGTGACTTTTATGCTAAACGGCTGATTGAATACCTGGGGTTAGCATCCCAAGGTGGAATAGTCCGGGTGAGTATGGTGCATTACAACACCCTTGAGGAAGTTAACAGCTTGATTGAAGCTTTTGAGCAAGTATTTTAACCGTTACTAAGCTGCAAAACTTGCACCTCTTCTTGTGGGTAAATTAATGTTTTACCCACCGGGAGAACAGCTAAAGCATTGGTTTGAGCTAAATTAATTAAATTGCCAGAACTATGACTACCACCAGCTTTGTGAAATTCGTAAACTCCATCAATTAAATGCAATTTACCCCAAAGGTAAGTTTCACGCTTGCCATCGGATCGCAATTCATCATGCGATCGCACTTTCAAAAACACTGGTTCCCAACCTTCAGTAATTCCCGAAAGTTTCTTGATTGCTGGTAGCACAAACCGCCAAAATGTCACCAACACAGCCGCAGGGTTTCCTGGTAAACCAAAGTAGAGTGGGGAGTTTGTAGAGACGCGATTAATCGCGTCTGTACTGGGGAAAGTGGCGACGGTGAGGGGTTTCCCTGGTCTCATCTGTACAGCCCGAATGTGGATTTTTGCTCCTAGTGACTCTAAAATTTTGTCAACATAGTCATAATCTCCTACTGAGACACCACCAGAAGAGAGAACTATATCAGCGATCGCAACGGCGTGGGTAATAACTTTCTCCAGAGCAACTGGATCATCTTTGACAATACTTAAAATTAACGGTTCTGCCCCACTTTGTCTCACCAAAGCTGCCAGCGCATACTGATTAGAATCCACAATTTGCCCTGGTTGCAACGGTTGATCAACTGTCACCAACTCATCACCAGTGGAAAAAATTGCCACACGCGGACGGCGATAAACACTTAATTTTGGAGACTGTGCTGCTGCCAATACGGCAATTTCTGGGGCATTTAACTTGATTCCTGCTGATAGTAGTTGTGTTCCAGCTTGATAAAAAGATGCTTTGTGTCTGACAAATTCTTGCGGTTTTGGTGTATCCAGGATAAATACGCGGTTTTCCTCCCGACGTGTCTTTTCTTGGATGACTATAGTATCTGCACCTGCTGGAATCACCGCACCTGTAAAAATCCTTGCTGCTTGCCCTGCTTGAATCGTAGACTTGGGCTGATACCCAGCCGGAATATCTTCAACAATTTCTAAAACGGTGGGATTTTCGGGGTTAGAGTGCTGCACATCTTGATAGCGAACTGCGTAGCCATCCATTGCCGAATTATCCCAATGGGGAAAATCTAGCGGACTAGTGACAGGTGTTGCCAAAATGCGACTATCGGCTGTCAATAAATCTACAACTTCTGTATCCCGTTGATGATCCAACGGCTGCACCAAATTTAAAATAATTGCTTGTGCATCGTTGACTGATAGCATAGCGATCGCCTCCGACTTTTTACCTGTATCCCTGTAAAGTAACACTGACCAATTTTAGATTTTGGATTTTGGATTGAATTTCTCTGGACTGCAAGTTATTCGTAGCTCCCAAACCTGCCTCAGAAATGACGCTTAGAGCAGTTGTTGTGTCGTAGTTATATGGGCAACAGTTTAAACGCCAAACCCAAGTCATCACCTTAATATAAAAAACAGGAGCAATCATTATTTCCCAACCCCTAAATAAAAATACCTATTTTGTATGACTATCGAACGACTTCCCCAAAAACACTATCCCAAGGCTGAAATTGGGCGGCGAGGTATGGCATTGGGACTTGATTTCCTTGGTGTCTGGTTATTCAGTTCCCTATTGGGAGGCGGCGATATCGGGATTCAATTTGTGCAAATCCTAGTTTTTGCGATATTTTGGCTGATTTTGCGGGTGCTGGTGGTATACAACAATCAAGGGCAAAGTTTAGGGCGTTGGGCGTTCGATTTAAAGGTGTTGGAAGTTGAAGATGGGGAAGTAGTCGGCAGAATTCCAGATTTGCTCTCATTAGTGAAGCGAGAGGCGATCGTAGGCTTGGGTGCCCTTTTAGTGTCAATTGCCCTCAGCAATATTAGAGCCAATCCCACTGCTATACTGCTAGTACTTCCCCTAGCAATTGATTGTGGAACTGCCTTATCTGATGCCCAGATGCGGCAAGCTTTACACGATCGCTATTGCGGAACTTTCGTAGTTTCGTCACGTCGTGGCTACTCGCTTGATATAAAAATTAAAAGATTAGTTGAAAATATGCGGCGGAATGTGAGAAGATAGTCATTTGTGTTAATTCTCTTCAGGCTTCACTGTTTGTAAGATTATGGCTAAGAGTAAAGGTGCCCGCATTATTGTGACACTAGAGTGTACCGAGTGTCGGACAAATTCAGACAAGCGTTCTGCTGGTGTTTCACGTTATACCAGCACCAAGAATCGCCGCAACACCACTAACCGGCTAGAACTGAAAAAGTTCTGCACCCACTGCAACAAACATACCGTTCATAAGGAAATTAAGTAGAGATGAGTTATTTCCGTCGTCGCCTTTCTCCGATCAAGCCAGGAGAACCAATCGATTATAAAGATGTTGATTTATTGCGTAAGTTTGTCACCGAGCGCGGTAAAATACTGCCACGTCGGATTACTGGGCTGACATCTCAGCAACAGCGAGAGTTGACATTAGCAATTAAACGTTCGCGGATTGTGGCTTTGTTGCCATTTATCAATGCGGAAGGCTAAAAAGAGGAGAGACGCGATTATACTCTTACGAGAAGCCGCTCTTTGAGCGTCTACGCGTCTGTACAGGAGAGACGCGATGAATCGCGTACAGGAGTTAAGAATCAAAACTCCTAACTCCTAACTCCTATACTTAAAACTATTTTTTAAACTGTTCACCAAATTAAAGTGCGAGAGTTGTGGAGAAGGGGACGCTAGTTGAATTTAGGGTTCAAGGCGATCGCCGTCTGGGCATCGTAGAACGCCCAGATGGTAAAACCCGCTGGTTTGTGGTAGACGAACGTGGTCAATCCCACAGCCTCGCGCCTAGACAAATAACTTATACAGTTACCAAAGAGACCTACAAGCCCTCTGAGATTGCCAGTTTTTTGGAGCAGGTCAAGCCTTATTTAGATCCATCTAGCTTAGAAGTAGCTTGGGAATTACTGGTTGAAGATGGGGAAACAGTCACCCCAGATCAAATGGCAAATTTGCTATTTTCTGAATCAACTGCGCCTCCTTGTTACGCCGCCTATTGCTTGTTATCAGACGACAAACTCTATTTCAAGCAAAAAGGAGACGCTTACGAAGCCCGAACTGCTGCTCAAGTGGCAGAACGCAAGCACCAGATGGAAGTAGAGGCACTAAAAGCTAAGGGACAGCAGGAATTTTTAACTCGTGTAGAGCAGGCGCTCAAAGGCGAAGCAGTAGAGTGGCAGCGCCACGATCGCCAGCGCTTAGAAGGACTCGAAAAATACGCCGCGCTGATTGCTGACACCGTGCGAACAGGGGTCAATTATGACTCCTTGGCTCGCGCTTATCCGCCAAGCGCTCCAGTATTAGAAACTATGACCATGCTGGGACGGCCTACAACACCCCAAGGGGCCTTTCAACTATTGGTGGATTTGGGTTGCTGGAGTCCTTATGAAAACTTGTTCCTGCGTCGTTCTTCAATTCCGATCCAATTTCCTAATAAGGTATTAGAAGTGGCGCAACAGCGTTTGGATTTCCCGCCGATTGACTCAGATACAAACCGCCTTGATCTGACTCACCTGAAGGTCTACACCATTGATGATGAAACTACCACAGAGATCGACGATGGTCTAAGTTGGGAAGTACTCCCCGATGGCCGGGAACGCCTGTGGGTGCATATCGCCGATCCCACTCGATGGTTAGTGCCGGAAGATGAATTAGATTTGGAAGCCAGAAAGCGGGGTAGTACAGTCTATTTACCTACGGGAATGATTCCCATGTTCCCAGAGGTATTGGCGACTGGGCCAATGAGTCTGATCCAGGGACGGGTTTGTTGCGCCCTCAGTTTTGGGATTATTTTAGGTACAACTGGGGGAGTAGAAGATTACAGCATTCATACCAGCTCGATTAAGCCGACTTATCGCCTCACCTACGAAGATGTAGATGAAATGCTGCAATTACGGGTACAAGCAGAACCAGAAATTGCAGCGATCGCAACTTGGGCACAGCGGCGCAAAGCTTGGCGTTTCGCTCAAGGGGCAATTAGCATCACCATGCCCGAAGCGATGATCAAAGTCAAAGATGATGAGATCAATATTGACATTTTGGACGATTCGCCGTCGCGGCAAGTAGTAGCAGAAATGATGATTGTTGCCGGTGAAGTTGCGGCACGTTATGGTAAAGCTCATAATATACCTTTGCCCTTTCGTGGTCAGCCCCAACCGGAATTACCTCCAGAAGAGGAATTACTCCTACTTCCCGCCGGATTCGTTCGCGCTTGCGCTATGCGTCGTTGTATGCCCAAAAGCGAAATGAGTATTACGCCTCTGCGCCATGCTGGTTTGGGTTTGGATACCTACACCCAAGCAACCTCTCCCATCCGCCGTTACAGTGACTTACTTACCCACTTCCAAATTAAAGCGCATTTGCGGGGTGAAGTTCTGCCATTTTCCGCAGATCAACTTAAAGAAGTGATGATGACTGTCACCAGCATCACCCAAGAGGTGACGATGGTGGAACGGCAAACTAATAGATATTATGCTTTAGAGTATTTACGCCGTCATCCAGAGGAAACTTGGGATGTAACAGTGTTGATGTGGCTGCGGGAAGACAGCAACTTGGCCCTAATTTTGATCGAAGATTTGGGTTTGCAGTTACCAATGGTTTTCAAGCGTTCTGTTAACTTGGGCGAACAGATAGTGGTGAAAGTTAGCCATGCCGATCCGCAAAAAGATATGATCCAATTTCAAGAAATAGTTTATCAAGAAGCCCAAACAGCAGCGAATTAACTAATTCGTAATTCGGAACTATTGGTGAAACACTCGCGCATAATTGTCTTTGTCTTTACTTAAGTAAAAATTGAGGGTTTGAAACCCACTTAGTTGAGTAACGCTTCGTCTAGAAGCGGTTTATGAGCACCGATTTAACTTAATTTCCATTCGAGCAATTTTTATAGTATATAATAATGGATCGTGTCGAATTAAAGCTATACCATGCCTAAACTAAAGACTCGTAAAGCCGCAGCGAAGCGATTCCGTGCCACCGGCACCGGCAAAATCGTCCGTCGTAAAGCGTTCAAAAGCCACCTTTTAGAGCACAAATCTTCTGACAAAAAGCGTAGTATGCGTCAGAGTGCGCTTGTACATGAACGCGATGAACTTAACGTGCGCTTGATGCTCCCATATTTGTAAGTATTTTAGGAAATAAGTTATGACTCGGGTAAAACGCGGTAATGTAGCTCGGAAGCGCCGCAATAAAATTCTCAAACTAGCTAAAGGTTTTCGCGGTTCTCACTCAACTCTGTTTAGAACTGCCAACCAACAAGTGATGAAGGCACTACGGAGTGCCTACCGCGATCGCAAAAAGAAAAAGCGCGATTTTCGTCGTCTCTGGATCACCCGGATCAACGCTGCTTCAAGGCAACACGGGTTGAGCTACAGCCAGTTGATCGGTAACTTGAAAAAAGCTGATATCCAACTAAATCGCAAGATGTTGGCACAATTAGCAGTCCTCGATCCAGCTAGCTTTGGCAAAGTTGCTGAACTAGCAAATCAAGCTAAAGGATAAAGGTGGCAAGGGATGTATAACAGATGTAACAGATGGGAAATAATTACTCGGTTACATCTGGTATTATCCGCCACTATTTTTTGGATATCTTGCTTTTCCATAGTGGGGACAGGATTAACTGCATCTGCTGCCGAAATGCCAGAAATTCAGCAGCGGGGCTATCTAACTGTTGCCGTTAAAGATAACTTGCGTCCGTTGGGATTTAGAGATGCTAACGGTAATTTGCAAGGCTTGGAAATTGACTTGGCACAGCGATTAGCACTTGACTTAGTTGGTAAAGCCGAGGCTGTAAAATTTAAACCTGTAGCGAATCGCGATCGCTTGTCTGTAGTCTTAGACAAGAAAGTTGATTTTGCGATCGCTAGGGTAACAGCAACTGAATCTCGCAGCCGCATAGTTAGTTTCAGTGTTCCCTACTATTTGGATAGCACTGTATTAGTTACAAAAGATGCCTCTGTACAGCAGTTAAGTGATTTGGCAAAACAAAAAATTGCTGTATTAAATAACTCCAGCACCATTCCTAAAGTGCGTTACTTTGTGTCAAACGCCGAGTTGGTAGGAGTGAATTCTTATGACGAAGCGCGAGAGAAAATAGAAAGTAATGCAGCTTTTGCCTTTGCCGCAGATGCTAGCGTTCTGAGCGGTTGGGTGCAACAATATCCCCAATATCGCTTACTGCCAATTAAGCTATCAACTGAACCCTTGTCTGTAGTGATGCCCAAGGGATTGCAGTACGATAAGTTAAGACGAAATGTGAATGAAGCGATCGCTCGTTACTTAGCAGAAGGTTGGCTCCAGCAACGTGTTCAATATTGGGGCTTACCGTAAGTTGGTCATTAGTCATTAGTCATTCACAAATGACAAAGGACAATAGGCTGATAATAGATAGAGAAACAACTTTTAATATTTGTATTTGCAGCAATGGATAACAGTCTAGCCGTTGTTTATCTCTCAGTTTTGGTGGTTATACTCACAATTGCAGCCGTGGGTGTTTTTCGCCAGATTTTCAAAACTCGCAAGATTGAAGGCTCCTTTGCAAGATTGCGAAAGAAGTTAGAGAAAGAAAAGGGTACGACTCAAGAATATTATGAGTTAGCCAGTATTTATTCAGACAAAAAACTGTATTCTCAAGCGATCGCGCTGTTTCAAAAAGCTCTCAAGGCTGCCCAAGAAGAGGAAGAAGAAAATATTGCCCCTATTTACAACGGGCTGGGTTATGTTTATTTTACCCAAGAGCAATATGACCTTGCAATTCGTCAGTATAAAGAAGCCTTGAAATCTAAACCAGACTACGTAACAGGGTTGAATAATCTTGCTCACGCCTACGAGAAAAAAAAGTTAACTACTCAGGCGTTACAAACTTACGAAGAAGCACTAAAGTTTGCTCCAAATAACTCTATTGCGAAACGTCGTGCCGAATCTTTACGCCGTTTAGTTTCTGCGTAAATTAAGGGCATTGGGTATGGGAAAAGAAAACTCTTCACTAGTCTCCAGTCCTTAATCCCTAATTCCTAATCCCCCCAACTATCAACAAATTAATTTGGCTTTAGCCTCTTAATTTATCGGTTTTCAGGCTTAGGCATGGAAATAGATAACTATAAGTCTTTTGTAAAAATGTAAAAGATGATTAAGCGGCTAAAGCGTTTTTTGTGGCTACCTATTGCCATCATTGTCGTCATTTCTATCTCACTGGGACTAATGGGAATATTGACGGCTCAACAGCCTTCGATTTTCCATCCTCTCACTTCGCTAACAGAGGCAGAAATTAGTACAGCCGTTTCGGTCATCAAAAGAGAAAGAACTTTGAGCGAAATGGCAGCTTTTCCACTTATTGCTTTACAAGAACCAGATAAAGAAGAAGTTCTGAAATTTACACCAGGTAAAGCTTTCCAACGAAAAGCTTTTTTGGTAATCTATGAGCGATGCCTGCGGCAAGGACTCTGTCCTACGCTAAATAAAACCTATGAAGCAATTGTTGATCTAACAAGCAAAACCTTAAATTCTTGGAAAGAAATACCCTCAGTTCAACCTGCGATCATTGCTTCAGAATATGAATTGGCAACTCAAGCTTTTAAATCCGATCCCCGATGGCAAACAGCGATGCGAAAGCGGGGAATTACAGACTTCAACCAAGTCAAAATTAGTTGTTGGGCCCCAGGAATCCTAACTAAACAGGAAGAAGCAGCAGGAAACCGTCTTTGTCGGGGTTTGTTCTACTACAAAGGCCAACACTGGAATTATTACGGCAGTCCAATTGAAGGAATATTGGGAACCGTTAATTTGAACACAGGTAAAATTTCCAGTTTCGTGGATAGGGGGATAGTTCCTTTTTCCAAGGAAAACTGGAACTACGATGTAAAGTCCTTGGGTAAATTACTTTCACCACTTAAAGCATTAAAGATACTGCAACCAAATGGTGCAAGTTTCCAGATCAAAGGCAATGAAATTAGCTGGCAAGGTTGGAAATTTCGCTATGTAATGCATCCCCGCAGTGGATTAGTGCTGTACCAAGTCACACACAACGACGGGGAAAATGTCCGACCAGTTTTATACCGCGCTAGCTTATCAGAGACAGTAGTGCCTTACGGCGATCCAGATCCCACTTGGTCATTCAGAAATGCCTTTGATGTTGGGGAATACAATTTTGGTTCCCTAGCAACCACGATGGAGTTAGGTAAGGAAATTCCTGAAAATGGTCTTTTGCTGGATGCTGTCTTTGCTAATGGCGACGGAGAACCTTATGTTATGCCAGGAGTTATCGGCATATACGAGCGAAATAACGGTATGCTCTGGAAGCACTATGAGTATGGCACTCAGCGTAATGATGTCCGTCGCAGTAGAGAATTAGTCATGACGATGACGGTGGCGATTGACAACTATGATTACAGCATTAATTGGATCTTTCATCAAGATGGGACTTTGGAAGTCCAAAATGAATTAACGGGTATCGTACTGGCGCAGGGAACAGCTTCTGAAAATCAATCTGCCGATCATTCCTATGGTCGATTGATCGCAAAAAACATTGTGGGGGTGAATCACCAACACTTTTTCAACTACCGCCTAGATTTCGATGTCGATGGTCAAGCTAATTCTGTGATGGAAATGAACGTGAAAGCTTTGCCGATGGATGATAAAAATCCTTTAGGAAATGCGATCGCAGTTGCAGAAAACCCACTAACAAAAGAAACGGCTGCTGTGCGCGATCTGGATATGAAAAGCAGTCGAGAATGGATGATTGTTAGTGCAGATAAGAAAAATATGCTAGGGGCTGCACCTGGATATATGCTGATGCCTGGAGGTAACTCCATATTTTTGCCTGTGGAACGCTCAAACATCCGTCAAAGGGCAGAATTTGCGACTCATCACGTTTGGGTAACAAAATATAAACCTACTGAACTTTATGCTGGGGGAGATTATCCCAACCAGACTCAACCTGGACAGGGTTTACCACAATATATTGCAGACGATGAATCCTTGATGGGTGAAGATATCGTGCTGTGGTACACAATGGGCGTAACTCATATTCCGCGATCAGAAGATTGGCCTGTGATGCCTGTTCACAGAGTTGGCTTTAAGCTAGTACCTAGAGGATTCTTTAGCCGGAATCCAGCGATTAATTTACCAGAGTAAAATATTCGTTTTCTAAAGTTTCCTTGGTTCATTTTTTTCGCAATCTGTAAACCTGTAACTTGAATGCTGATAAGCTTATCGTAGTCCCAAAATTGGCAGTTTTCAAAATAGGATACCTCATGAATTTTCCAGAAATTAATATTCCCGGTGAAGGCACACTGCACGCTCGTTTAATTACTTCCTTGGGTCAAATTATAGTTCGTTTGGAGGAAGACAAAACCCCCAACACCGTCAAAAATTTCGTAGGTTTAGCAACCGGGACAATCGATTGGAAAGACCCTAAGACAGGTCAATCTCAAAAGGGGACTCCTGCCTACGATGGAGTTCGCTTTCACCGAGTCATCCCTGATTTTATGATTCAGTGTGGCGATCCCCTTAGTCGTTATACGGATATGGCTAACCGCTGGGGTACTGGTGGGCCAGGATATCAATTTGAAGATGAGTTTCATCCTGAATTAAAGCACTCTAGTGCGGGTATCCTCTCAATGGCAAATGCAGGACGCGGTACTAATGGTTCGCAATGGTTCATTACAGAAGGGCCAACGCCTCATCTTGACCGCAAACACAGTGTTTTTGGTAAAGTTATTGAAGGTATGGATATAGTCAACCGTATTGCCAATGTACCTACGACTAGAGATCGTCCAAATCAAGATGTAGTGTTAGAAAAAGTAGAAATTTTTCGGCAGTAAATAACACATCTCTAGGTTAATTTCTACTCGATCGAATGAAGAAATTGCGCTCGTGTTATTCCCCCTTTTTTTCCTTGTTTAAGTCCCGTTAGGGGGGATATTTATACAACCTGATTCTTTACAAACATCCTCTTAGAGGATGTTTGTATTTTTGGAGAAGTTGTACATAAATTTTATAAATTTATTGGTGATGGTTAACACACCGCCCCAAATGGAAAATAAATTTGCCGAAAAATTAAGATTTATTTTAATAAAGTAACAGTAACATTGTTAAATTCAGAAGCTAGATTCCAATCAGGAACAAGGTTTGAGCGATACCTACACCTACACACCGCAGCTAAAACCCTTACAAGTCTTCACTTCATCAGGGATACAACTTTTGAGACAATCAGAAACGATTTAATAATAATCAAGCACTTATAGTCCACTCTTATCGGACTCCGTGTTATTTCTGTTGAAAAGGGAGAACACAAACATGAAATTAGCTTACTGGATGTATGCAGGCCCAGCCCACATCGGCACTCTGCGAATCGCTAGTTCTTTTAAAAATGTCCATGCGATTATGCACGCCCCCATTGGCGATGACTACTTTAACGTCATGCGCTCCATGCTATCGCGGGAGAGGGATTTCACTCCAGTGACAACCAGTGTCGTTGACCGCAACGTTTTGGCACGTGGCTCCCAAGAGAAGGTGGTAGATAACATCATCCGCAAGGATGCCGAGGAACACCCAGATTTGATTGTGTTAACTCCCACCTGCACCTCCAGCATTTTACAAGAAGACCTGCACAACTTTGTTGAGCGATCGCAGTTGGAGGCAAAAGGAGACGTAATGCTGGCGGATGTAAACCACTACCGCTACAACGAACTGCAAGCCGCCGATCGCACTTTGGATCAAATCGTCCAATATTACATTGAAAAGGCGCGGAAGCGGAGCGAATTGCCAGAGGGCAAAACAGCAAAGCCCTCAGTTAACATTATCGGTACTACCACCCTCGGTTTCCACAACAATCACGACTGCACCGAACTGAAACGGTTGATGGCTGACTTGGGAATTGAGGTAAATACCTTAATTCCCGAAGGTGCTTCGGTGAACGACTTGAAAAAGATGTCCCAAGCCTGGTTTAACCTAGTGCCTTATCGTGAACTCGGTTTGACCACAGCGCGTTACTTGGAAGAACAATTTGGCACACCTTATATAGACATTACTCCAATGGGTGTAGTGGAAACTGCCCGTTGTATTCGCAAGATTCAGCAGGTAATTAACGCTCAAGGTGCAGAAGTTGACTACGAAAACTTCATCAATGAGCAAACCTTGCATGTATCTCAGGCTGCTTGGTTCTCCCGTTCGATTGACTGTCAAAACTTGACTGGCAAAAAAGCTGTGGTCTTTGGTGATAACACCCACGCCGCCGCCATTACCAAGATTCTGGCGCGAGAAATGGGGATTCATGTTGTTTGGGCTGGAACCTACTGCAAATATGATGCAGACTGGTTCCGCGAACAGGTTAGCGAGTATTGCGATGAAGTGCTAATCTCCGAAGATCATGGTGAAATTGGGGATGCGATCGCCCGCGTTGAACCCTCTGCCATTTTCGGCACTCAAATGGAACGCCACGTTGGTAAACGCTTAGACATCCCTTGCGGCGTAATTGCTGCACCAATCCACGTGCAAAACTTCCCCATTGGTTACAAACCATTTATGGGTTACGAAGGTACAAATCAGATTACAGATTTGATCTACAATTCCTTCACTTTGGGAATGGAAGATCACCTATTAGAAATCTTCGGTGGTCACGATACCAAAGAAGTTATTACTAGGGGAATTTCTGCTGATTCTGATTTGAATTGGACAAAAGATGGTCAAGCAGAATTGAATAAGATTCCTGGATTTGTTCGCGGGAAAGTGAAGCGAAATACTGAGAAATTTGCCCGCGATCGCGGTTTCAAAGAAATCAACGCTGAGGTATTGTACGCCGCGAAGGAAGCTGTCGGAGCGTAGGTTAACGGTTTAGCAATTTTTAATAATAAAGGGCATATCTTAGATGAATGCCTTTTATTATTACTTATTCTGACTTCAGCAGACGAATAAAGCCAGCTTGTTCAAAGTGGTGATCTGTGGTTAGTGCCTCTTTTATCTCAAGCTGTTGCATGACTATAAAAGAAGTGCTATCCACCAAAGACCAAGTTTTATCTTCTCTAGTTTTGAGCAACTCCCAAGCTGCTGAATCTATTGTTGGTTCAATATAAATCAAGTTGATATAAGGAGCAGTTCTGACAGCTTCTACGTATTTAAATAACTGCGAACGAGGTACGCGTAAAGGGCTATTTAGCAAAACCACCAGTTCAATAACAACATAATTGGTTGTTACCATTGCTTGATTTTGCTGACGCTTATGTTGAAACCACTGCTTTGCTTGTTCCTGGAAGGCGTTCTAGTTTCTCTAAAATCTTTTCTTTGAGAGAATCCATGCTTACAGCCACGATCTTTACTGAACAGTGTAACTTATAGCTCCTATTTTTTAGAATAGACTTTTTTTTATCAGCTTTTAATTAGGTATGACTTTACAGATAATTTTAGTTACTTTTATTACATTACTGAAAGAACGCTCACGCCTCCAACCACTCAAGCTATTATGTAGTGTAAAGCCTACAGCATTAGGAAATATCCCACCATGTCCAACCAGACAAACTTGACTGATGCTCGTAACAACTTAGCCGAACTTTGCGATCAAGTAGTTGCAGATAGAGAAGTAATAATTATTAATCGGCAAGAAGGCGAAAGCGTCGCCCTAATTGCTGTTGATGAACTAGATAGTTTACTAGAAACATCTTATTTACTTCGTTCACCTAAAAATGCAGTCCGTCTGTTAACTGCTTTGGAAAGAGCAAAAGCTAGAACTTTAAAACCTCAAAATATTAACGAACTACGTCAGGAGTTGGGAATTGACGAAGAATAAGGATGAAACCCAACCTCAAGACAATAAAGTTCGAGATGCTGTATTTCATCCAGAATTTCGGGAAGACCTCGCCTATTGGGTAGAGACAAACCGCAAAACAGCGCTTCGCGCTTTTAACTTGGTTGAAGCGATTATGCGAGATCCTTTTACAGGTATTGGCAAACCTGAACCATTGAAATATTTAGATTCAAATGCTTGGTCGCGGCGACTTACTCAACAACACCGGATTGTTTATCTAGTAAGTGATGACCGAATTGATTTTCTTCAAGCTCGATATCACTATTGAAATAGCGATTACCAGGAACACACTTAACAGGTACACCCTTATCTAGTTCGCCAGGTTGCCAATCATAAGGTTCATAGTTACCCAAATTTGATAAGTCAGTCTCTAGCCATCCCGCATCAGATTCTTCACTGACTACAGATAACTGAGATTCTTGACGATTCTCCTTTCGCCACTCTAGAAACTCAACAAAATCTAGAACTTCCTACTGTGCATTTTTTGGGATGTGTTCTAATTTCTCTAAAATCTTGTCTTTGAGAGAATCCATACTTACAGCCACTATTTTTAATGAACAGTGTAACTCATAGCCCCTATCTTTCAAAATAGGCTTTTTTGTCAAGCTTTGAATTAGGTCTGCTTTACAAATGATTTGAGTTGCTTTTACTACACTCTTTGCTATTTAATTTCTTTGTGTGCAGTTCTGTTTATAGAATAGGTGCTTCCTCTAAAGCTCAATTTATAGGTTACTGGTGGTGTAATGATTTCAGCCGATTGGGCATTAGGATCAGCGCAAACAAAATAAGTACATCCCCTAAAGCTCAATTTATGGGTTACTAATGGTACACTTACTCCATTTGATTTAGTATCAAGATCAGCACGATAGGAAGCCCCACGGTAGATTAAATTATAATCTGGTTCAGATTTGGGAACTGGCTGTTGTGTATATTCTATTTCCCTGTTGACTACCTTGCTTGTGTAGTATTCGTAGCTTGTACTGATAAGAATAAGAATTAATAGTAGAAGTAAAATCTGCCAAGGAGCTAACATTAAACCCAAAATCAGGCTGATAGCTGCAAATACAGCCACTAAATGTGAGATTTCATTATTACTTTTTTTTAATAAAAAATAGCCAGTGATGAAACAAGCACACGGTATACTCAAAAAGTATAAAGCCATATTTCCTACATTCGGAACTAAAAGCAAAGGGTTTATAAAGCAGATTGAACTTGTTTTAAAAGTTGTTGTCTATTTTACCTCCAATCAGCTTTTGAAGTTACCGTGCTACTTGAGTAAAAGTGTTACGTTAAGTTATCTGTATTAGCCTTGTTTGCGAAAGAAAAATTAACAGCCAAGGCTATCTCAAAACTTTGTTAGCACACCTTTGGAGTGAGGTTAAAGGGTTCTGTCGAGTAAGCGTTTTTGTCTTGATTTATCAGAAATGTCACGTCCCAAACATGAGGCGTGGTAGTAGGTGGATGCTGAGTGTAAAGTTTTTACTGAAGTAGATGAAGATGTTACCCTATGGCGATCGCTGCTGCAACCCCTCTAGCGATCGCATTCCTTAACTCAGAAATTTACTGATAAATAAAAATTAATTGCGAACAAATATCACAATACAAAATTATTACTTCGGGGATCTAATAGGCAGAATAACCCACTAGAGGCTTAACCGATGTGTCTCCCATAACAAGGTAAAAAAAGCATCACAAAAGCCTCGCAATATCTCTTATAGTAAAAAAGCAGATGCATGTTAATGTTTTAATCTCATTGACTTCCCTTCAAACCTTTTCCTATGCATCTGCACTATTTACACCCCCAACACCTTGAGGAATTAGTCAAGAGTAGTGGTATAGACTTACACTTAGTGCAACTCAATTTTAAGTCACTCCAAGGCGTAACTGCTTATGAGTACCTATTGATTTCTGAACTGCTTCCCCGCAGCAATACTGGAATGGTGAAAAGTGGATGGTTGCAGCGTTATGCTCATATTACTGAAGGTGGCTGGTGGTGTTCGGGGCTAGACCCTTTGAATAATTGGCAAATGATGGAATGGGGATGCTTTAAGCCAAACCAACCCCGACAAAATCACAATGGTAAGTCCATCAAATACGAGCATCCCCCCAGCACACCAACGCGGGTGTTTTGTTTGCGGGTAACGCTGCAAGTGTGGCAGCAAGTCGCTGGACGTTACAATCTGGTCATGCCTGACGAGATCACCATTACTGCTGATGGAGAAGCTAGAGGCTTTTGGCAATGGGTGATGCAACAGAACATTCCCCTCATTCTCTGTGAAGGCGTGAAGAAAGCAGCCACACTGTTGACACAAGGATATGCAGCTATTGCTATTCCCGGAATTACCAGTGGTTATCGGGTTGTCAAAGATGAATTTGGCAAAGTTACGCGTCGTCAGTTGATTCCCGATTTAGCAGCCTTTGCAATTACAAAACGTAGCTTTTATATTTGCTTTGATTTTGAAACTCAACCTAAAACAATTGCTGCTGTAAATAATGCTATTTCTCAACTTGGTTGTTTATTTCAGCAAGAAAAATGTACTGTTAAAATTATCGAACTTCCAGGAATAGAAAAAGGAGTTGATGAGTTTATCGTTGCTAAAGGTGCAAGTAGTTTCGATAAAGTTTATCGTCAAAGTGTTGATTTAGAAATTTATCTTGCTCAAACCAAACCCCATACTGAGTTAAATATTCCTGCTGCTCTCACTTTGAATCGCCCTTATATAGGTGAAATCCCTTTCCCAACTTCTGGATTAATAGGAGTAAAGTCTGCAAAAGGAACAGGTAAAACTACAGCATTGCAAGCCGTTGTTAAGCAGGCAAAAATTAGAAATCAACCCGTTTTATTAATTACTCACAGAATTCTACTAGGAAGATTTTTGTGTGAGAAAATTGGTATTCAATGGGGAACACATAAAGAAGATGGGGATAAAAGGATTGATAAAACACTTACCCCCGCTCCTCCCATTCTCCGCTCTCTCTCTCCTCAACACTCTCTTGGATTGTGCGTTGATTCTATTTGGAAACTTAACCCTGAAAATTGGCAGGGAGCAATAGTAATTTTGGATGAAGTAGAGCAGTCTTTGTGGCATCTATTAAACAGTAATACTTGTAAACACAAGCGTGTAAAAATATTAAGATTATTCCAGCAATTAATTTCTACGGTTTTAACAACTGGGGGTTTAGTCATTGCCCAAGATGCTGATTTATCAGATGTGTCACTTGAATATTTACAGGGATTGGCAGGAATCAAATTAACACCTTGGGTAGTTCTTAACCAGTGGAAACCTCAGCATGGTTGGGATGTAACTTTTTATGATTCGCCGAACCCAACACCGCTAATTCACCAACTGGAATTGGATTTACTTGCTGGACGTAAATGTTATGTTACTACCGATAGTCGCGCTGGGCGTTACAGTTGTGAAACAATTGAACGTTATCTGAAAGAACGTTTACAAAAATTACGCAGGCAATTTCCCAAAACCTTGGTAGTTAGTAGCCACACTACAAACACACCTGGCCATGCAGCCGTTGATTTTATCGCAGCAATCAATCAAAAAATATCTGAATATGACGGCGTTTTTGTTACCCCTAGCCTGGGTACGGGAATTAGTATTGATGTCCAACATTTCGACCGAGTTTATGGCATTTTTCAAGGGGTAATTCCTGACTCGGAAGCAAGACAAGCATTAGCGAGAGTGCGGGATGATGTGCCGCGTGTTGTCTGGTGCGCTAAACGAGGTATTGGCTTAATTGGTAGTGGTAGTACAAATTATCGCTTGCTATCTGATTGGTATCAAGAAAATCAAAAAGAAAACTTAGCTTTGCTTAGTCCACTACATAAAATAGATGTGGATTTACCTTTAGTTCATGACCCGATTCATTTGCGAACTTGGGCTAAGTTATCTGCACGGGTAAATGCCTCTATCCGCCTCTATCGTCAATCGATGCAAGATGGTTTGATTGCTGATGGGCATCAAATTCAGATGCGGAGTAATGCTGTTCACAATAATATTATTCGAGATTTACGCCTTGCGTTTTTGGCAACCGATGCTAATGATTTAGCTACCCGCAGAAGATTAGTTTTAGAAATTGTCAAAGTTCAAAAAGATTGGGCGCAAAGCCGTCAAAAAGCCAAAGAAATTAAACGTAAAATTAAGGATATTAAGCAGCAAAATCAACTATCTGTAGCAACTGCTGTAGCTAATGCTAAAGATATCGATTATGTAGAATATGATCAGCTATTAGTGAAGCACTCCCTGTCTGATGGAGAACGCAACCAAATCAATAAATATGTTCTCAGACAAAGGTATGGTGTAGAAGTTACTCCTTGGCTGAAATTGCAAGATGACCACGGATATTATCGTCAACTGTTAATTCATTATTATCTAACTCACGAAAGCGAGTATTTTCACGTCAGAGATCAGCAAGAATGGCATCAGCAATTGTCTTGGGGTGAAGGGAAAGTTTTTCTACCAGATTTAAAAACTTACACGCTCAAAGTTGAGGCGATGAGAGCTTTGGGAATGCTTCACTTTCTCGAAGAAGGAAGAGAATTTACGGAGAGTAATCCAGATTTGATAATGCTGAAAAATGTTGTTTTTCAGCATAGTAAGCATATTAAAAGAGCGCTTGGTATTAACTTAGTTGGGGAAAAAGAGCAGGTTTCAGCAATAAAAATACTCAGCCGACTGTTAAATTTGTTGGGCTTGAAACTGAAGCGGGTAAACGAGGTTTATCAAATCGACCTAGAAACCCTTTATGATGGCAGAGAGAAAATATTTGCAGTTTGGCATCAACGGGATGAGTTGATGTTGGCTCATATTAAGAGTGTTGGTTATGAGTTGCCTGATTATTCTTCAGACTGGAAGTTTGAAATTATCCAAACCAAGTCTTATGCCGCAGTGGTAAAGGAAGAGGTAAGGGAGATGAATGCAGTCGGGGCTTATACCCACGACTGATTTGAGGCATACAATCTTTAAGATTTGGTTGTTGCTCTGATAAGTACGATTGCTTTAGAAAAACAAGATTGTGAGACTCTATCACAACCTTAACAAATGGAAGCGATCGCTATATTAAAATCTCCTTGTCTTTAGGCAGAGAAGAAGTCAACATTAGTCATACGATAATTATCCCAATTTCTACTTTGCCTTCACCCGCGCCTGCTTCACCATCGCAATTAGAGTTTGATGGGCATCTTCCGCATCTGCTAAAACATGATCAAACTGAATGCGAACTGGCACAGCTTCCCCATTCACTTGCGCTGTTAAATCCATACCTTGTGCATCAATTGACAGCATTTGTGCTGCGATCGCATCTGTTACACCGCCAAAAGCCTTAGCATAAATAACTATGGCATCAGCATGATCATCATTCATATGCTTGCAGATGCGCGAACTAATATCAGCAGAAAAATCCTTAGACATTGTTGAGATAGAAAGTGAGTAATACAGCAACAGCTTAAATTTTAAGCTAACAACGCAAATGAATAGCACTAAAGACTATGCATTTCAACCCATTGCCATCATAAATTAATTTTATTTTTGGGAGAATAATTAAATTAAAATAAAACTTATTCAGTATTTTTACCTTCTATTACGGAAACCAGACAGCTTAAACTGTAGCAGAAGTATTAGCCAAACTATTGAAGCTAAGAGACAATGAGCGAAACTAGCCCCAGACGAATTGTAATTGGGGATGTGCATGGACACTATGAAGGTTTGATGACATTGTTGGAGGCGATCGCCCCCACGTCAGACGATCAAATCTATTTTCTGGGAGACTTAATTGATCGTGGGCCCCATAGTTCACAAGTAGTTAATTTTGTCAAGCGGCATAACTACCCATGTTTGCTGGGAAATCATGAGCAGATGTTATTAAACATTCTGACCAATGAAAGAACTTCCTCCCCGACTATGCAAGCATGGTTGTGCAGTGGGGGGCAAGCTACCGTAGCCAGTTACCATGAGGCTCCAATCCCCGATGACCATTTGGATTGGTTCAAGAGTTTGCCTACATATCTCGACTTGGGGGATATTTGGTTAACTCATGCTGGTGTTGACCCTTCCAAGTCGGTGGCAAAACAAACTGCCGATGAACTGTGCTGGATACGAGAGGAATTTCACAGCATTGAAAAACCCTATTTTCCAGATAAGCTAATTATCATCGGTCACACGATTACTTTTACTCTGCCGGGTGTTTCTCCTGGTAAATTGGCACAAGGAGAGGGATGGCTAGACATAGATACTGGCGCTTATCATCCCCGGAGTGGCTGGTTGACTGGACTAGATGTCACGAATAACTTGGTTTATCAAGTTAACATTTATAAAAATTATCTCCGTACCTTGCCCTTAGAAGATGTAGCGATCAGAATTGATCCAGCTAAAATCAAAGTTGATCGCCGTAACAAAAAATGAGTATCATCCGAGATCAGGTAGATGAAGGGATAAAGAAAGTCTTTTCCTAATAATTTCAGTTGCTTCTCCTACCGGAGACGCTGTGCGTAGCTTGCTTCGACCTAGGAGTACAAGCCGGACATTGCCGGCCCAACGCAGTAGCTTCCCAGTAGGATTAAGACCGCGCTAATGGTCGAATATTAGCTTTATAACTAGCATTATCCAACCCATAATTTCCATTACTCGGTTGAGAGTTAATTGCACGTCTGAGACCCTCAATGCGATCGCTGGTTCCGGGGTGCGTACTCAAAAATGTCGGCACAGAACCACCCTTTTTCAGCAGCTTTTGCATAAAAGTAACCATCCCAGACTGGGCATAACCAGCGCGTGTCAAAGTTCTCAACCCTCTTTGATCGGCATCAAATTCATCACTACGACTGCGGGGACGATTTAAAGCAAGTTCTACACCAATGCCTACAGCTGTATTGCGATCTAAACCAGTTGCTGTTGCTAAACCGCTAGCGATCGCTTTTTGCCGCATCTGTTTAACCAGGTGTTTCCCGCCAATGTGACCAATTTCGTGGGCAATAACACTTGCGAGTTCTGCTTCATTATCTGCGGCTTTCAGCAAACCTGTGTGGACATATACATAGCCTCCTAAAGTTGCAAAGGCATTAATAGCATCATCATCAACTACTTGGAAGGTAAAGGGAAGGTTGGGGCGATCGCTACTAGCTACTAAACGCCGACCAATTTGTTCTACATAGCGATTAACTTCAGAATTCCGGTAAAGTTTGACTTGACTCCCCAGTATTTGCTGATTAATCTGCTTGCCAATATCACTTTCCTGGCGATCGGATATATTAGAAAGCTGAAGTACCTGGACTCCCTGCAATATAAGAGGCAAGAAGTCTAAAGTTCTTCCAGGCAAGGGTGTACTCAGGCACAGACTCAGGGCGACTACCACCGAAATTAGGGGATAAAACCAGCGACGCCGCCACACACGGTAACTTGCAACAAAACCTTTCCAATTAAACATAATACGCTCTGAAGATTATTTCGGGAGAACATAAATGGGACAAATGATGAGACGGATTTAGAGTATTCTAAGTTGCATTCTTAACTCAAGAGCAAAGGAGTTGTGATCCAGCTAATGCTTACGCAAATCTACCGAATTGCGGGGGGTTAAAGATTCCCTCTAGAGTTAGGCTTAAACACTAGATATTGCTTTCTGGTGCGTCAGTCTTAACGGGCAAAAATTTGAACGTTAGCTGCCGCACGAACTCGTGATAAACTGTCGCATAACCTAACGCCCAGCCGCTTTGAGTTATTACCAAATAGGGAAAATTGCCGTTCCCATCGAAAGCCTTCTTGCTACAATCAATTACTTCGCTATTACCTCGGAAAAGTTTTTATGGCTATTTTAGATTCAAAAGGCCGTTTGTTCGGCAAAATCAACCTTCTAGATTTAGGTGCTGCGCTGGTAACTCTGCTAGTTATATTTGTCGTCTCGTCTAGCATCTTATCTAGCTTGGGTGTTGCCCAAGTTGGTGAGAAAATAGTACCCATAGAAGTAGATTTAGTAGTTCGTGGTTTGAATGTCCGCGATCCTGAGCAATTATTCAATAACGGTTTAAAAAAAGGCGGAAAAACTAATGTTATTATCCGCAATCAACCTTACGGAGAGATTGAGATTAAATCCGTTCAACAGCTACCTAGAACAGTCAATGTTTTCCAACCTGATGGCACTGTTAAAGAATTGCCAGATCCAAAAACCAACAATTTTAGTACAGATATGCTTTTGACCTTAGAAGGTAAAGCCAAAAGTACAGAAAGCGGACTAGTGCTAGGTAGTAGTAAAGTTAAAATTGGAATGCCATTTGAGTTGGAAGGCTTTAACTACAACTTCAATGCAACTGTTATTGATATCAGATTAAAAGACAAATAGCATTCACATTTTCGGTTTCTAAATTTAATCTGATAAACCGAATTTTATCTAAGCTATAAAATCAGTTTATCAGATTAATAAACTGATTTTATAGCTACTTTGCAGCTTTCATTTGAAACATTAAATACGTTCCTCCTAACCCTTCTACAATTGTTCGTGTATTGGCAATCATCATTTTCTGATAAGTGTCCGCCTCGCTTCCGGGTTCACCAAGTCCCTCAGCATATAACTTCCTATCAGAAATTTTCACTTCGGCTTCTCTGGCTACAGATTGAAGAACATTAGGGTTAATTACTGCTTCAGGAAAAATTGTTGACACTTTAGCCCGTTTAATATTTGCAACTAAATTTTTCCCTCTTGGATCTCTCAGGTTTTCGTCAGTACTAATACCTTGTAATCTCCCTGCTAATGGAATACCGTATGCTTTGGCGTAATAGCCCAGTGCATCAGAGTTTGTAACCAACTTGCGTTCTTTGGCAGGAATAGTGGCAATTCTTGACTTAATCCAGCTATCTAGTTGAGTAAGTTCATTTGTGATTTTTTTGGTATTGCTGTTATAAGTCACTGCATCAGTAGATTCTAATTTTGTCAGGTTACTATTAATTACCTCTACCATCCTGATAGCATTCTTAGTATTGTGCCAAAGATGAGGATCAGTTACATTCTTACCGCCTTTCTGGAATTTTTGTGGCTTAGACACCGCAAGTTGTCCGACAGCTATTTTCGGTGCAGTGTTTTTAGTTGCTTTAATCAATTTGATCAGATTTGGTTCTAAATTATAGCCACTATAGAGAATAAGATTAGCTTGCTCAATGGCTTTACGATCTTCCGGTTTTGGTTTATAAAATTGGGGGTCAGCAGGAGGAGAAATCAAGCAGGTAAGGTTAACAGTATTCCCCGCAACCTGTCTGGTTAAGTCGCATAGTACACTTGTAGTTGCTACGACTTGGGGAAGATTCTCATTTACCTGGGTGGTAGTTTGAGTGAATGTAGTTCTTGCAGTTTGATTTCCACACCCAACAAATCCAATCGTTAAGGCAACAAAAATAGCTCGAAAGGATTTAGTTGATGGTAATTTTTTTGACATCCTCAACTCCTACTGGATGTATAGAAAAAATAATCATTATCAGTAACAAACTAGTGAAATACTAGGGTTAAGCTTTCAACAAGGAAAAGGTTAAAGGAAGATGAGTAAGCCTTCGACTGGGAAAATTGTAAAAGATAAGGGAAGAGGAATTAATAAACTCCCTCCTTGACCACTTTCTTTTTCACCAGCCTACATCTAGCAATTTTTGCTTGGTGAACTACTAGTGAGGTGTTTACAGGCAAAATGTTGGTTAACTTGATGCGACAGACTAGAAAACTGGTAGAGGTAAGAGCACAATAATAAAGGTGATGCTGGGGAGGCTCCGGTAAAGAGTGTAGTGTAGTTCTCTTACCGTCTGTTGAAGGGGCTATACCATTGTGCTTACATCCCACAAAGGTCGCAAATTGACTAGGATTATCAGATTAGGGAGTAGAACGTAGTAATGCTGGGGCTTATTGAGCATACGGGTTGATTTCGCAAACCGAGTCGTGAATCTAAGGCAATTGTAGCTGTGGTTTTGCGAGGTGTGAGCATATGGTTGTTACAAAATTGGCGAATTGGCGATTTTTTAGGCATCAGCCTTTGTTACACTAATTTTCACCGAGTAAAGCCTTTCAATAGCCCTCACAGCATCATTTAACTGCTCTTTCTTGCCATCATCCCGGCTGAATGTGCCAGAATTTTCATCCTTTAGTTTCTTCATCATTAAATAAGAGCCAAGTCAAGTATATAGAACAATTCCTCAAAGCTGATATTGGTGAAGATAAACAATGGTAATTTTAGTTATCCTCGTTAACACCCTCGTTTCGCTGATACTATTTTATGTGGCTTGGCGGGTATGGCAACTCAAGCAGCAGCTAGCATACATATCAGATAGGTTAACTGTCTATGAAAGTTGTACCCATGCAGCACTGAATAAAGCACCTGAAAATATTTATCTCAGCCAGGAAAATATTTATAACTTACGGCAAAAAAATCAAGCGCTACAAATGCAAATCCTACAAGTGCGGCAAATTATCAGTCTCCTTTTGCTAGGACGGCAAATCTGGCAGCGTTATTTTCGTAAGCTTATGAATAAAAGCAACATTTTTGGCTGATATTTTGTCACCATAGATTAACTGAATAAAATCGGTGGAGTCTTGCAAGGAGAGAAAACCCACCTAAAATGGGTGTAAGGAGAGAAACAACAAGATGTCTAATAACCGTTCTGGAGTATTTATTGGCGGTTTGATGCTGGGAGCTACCATCGGTGCTTTGACCGGTTTGCTTGCGGCTCCCCGCACAGGGCGCGAAACGCGTAAAATTTTGAAAAAATCTGCTAATGCTATCCCAGAATTGGCAGAAGATTTATCAACGAGTGTGCAAATCCAGGCAGATCGTCTCTCTGCTAGCGCACTGCGAAACTGGGATGAGACTTTAGATAGATTACGAGAAGCGATCGCAGCAGGTGTAGATGCTAGTCAGAGAGAAAGCCAAGTCTTGAAGCGGCAAACATCTGTTGAAGACTCAGATTCTCTTCCCCAGCAATTAGAACGCTCATAAATGACATAACCGTGATTGATCCCCTGTTTTGGTTGGGACTTTCCTTACTCTTAGTCGCCACAAGTTTGACTGCGGTTTTAGTGGCGGCAATACCTGCTTTGCAGGAGTTAGCACGCGCTGCTCGTAGTGCAGAAAAGCTATTTGATACACTCTCACGGGAGTTACCGCCCACTCTAGAAGCAATCCGTGTGACTGGTTTGGAAATCACTGACTTAACTGATGATGTTAGTGAAGGTGTAAAAAGTGCTAATAAAGTCGTGAAACAAGTCGATCAAAGCCTTGATAGTGCAAGAATTCAGGCTCAAAATCTGCAAGTAGGTACACGCAGCATTTTTGTGGGCGCGAAAGCTGCTTGGAGAAACTTCACACGCCAAAAACCAGCGAGGCGAACAAGCGATCGCTTGCCAAGCAATGAAAAACCACCACTAACGTTGCGAGAACGAGAAGTGCTCAGGCAAGAAAATCGTCGGGCCAAAGCAGAAGTATACCGCGTTAATGACAGTTACAGCGATGCCGCTAGCTGGGAAACCAATTTTGATGATGAAGATTGATCGTCGCTTTGCTCCAATCCAAAATCATGCCCTGGGATCTCAAATTAGCTACCAATATCTAAACCATGTATCATCGGAACCATTCTGATGAATGCGCTGATTACACCTTTGAAGGTGCACCCTGCACATGGACGAATGATGACAAGCCGCCGCTGGGGCTTCTCTAGAAATTCAAAAATAATTAATAACTAAATAAATAATAATTTTTAATTTTTAATTCTTGACAAGAGGATTGGTAAGGATTAGAGAATTTTCTAGTTCCTATCCCCTATTTGCCACTCCTCAAAAACGCTTTGCTTTGATCCCTTAGATTAGAGTAAAGTAAACAAGTGTAAAGAAGTATCACTTTTCCAGTACTCTTTTAAAACAACTTGTTCAGTTCTACCGTTGATATTTGTATAAAAACGTCCATGCAATCTTGTTTTTGGCGACGAATTCTGGTATCTATTGCAGTATTTTTCCTGGCTGGGTCAATTTGGGTGATGCATTCTCCCCCAGCGCTGGCTTATGACAATCCTGACTTACTTCCTAGCACCTTTACCCCAGTTGTAGACTTAGCAAAATCTCTTCCTGTCCTGCAAGAAGAAAAGCTTGTCAAAGATTTAGAGCAGTTTGAAGCCGATACGGGCTGGAAACTACGAGTATTGACTCAGTATGACCGCACCCCAGGTCGGGCAGTCATAAAATATTGGGGTTTGGATGACAAAAGCATTCTACTAGTTGCCGATTCTCGTGGCGGTAACATCCTCAGTTTTAGCGTCGGCGATGCTGTTTATGAACTTTTACCCCGGACGTTCTGGATAGAACTGCAAACCCGCTTCGGTAATTTGTACTTTGTCCGCGAACAAGGCGAAGACCAAGCCATTTTGCAAGCCTTAGAATCGGTTAAAGGCTGTTTACTCAAGGGTGGTTGCAATGTTGTCCCCGGACTGCCACGAGAGCAGTGGATTCTCACCTTGATTACCTCAGTGATTGGTGGGGTGATTTGTGGATTTGCTGCTCAACCCCGCGATAAAGGACAAGTTTTCGCTTGGCAATGGGCTTTAATTTTCTCACCTTTGTGGGGAATCTTATTTCTTGCCTTTGGCATTGGGCCAGTAGTGACACGCACAAGCGACTGGTTACCTTTAGTTCGCAATATCTCTGGGTTTCTCATTGGTGTCTTGGTTGCCTACCTATCTCCTGTTTTCAGTCGGCCTTCTTCCAGTAATGAGTTATGAGGGCTGAGTTAGGAGTTATGAGTTTTTAATTAACTTATAACTCCTAACTCCTAACTCTCTGAAGCTGATAAGCTGAAAGCTAATATTTGAGAAGCTCAACAAAAATGGAATGGCACCTAACTGATGCTCAAAGTTTAGCAATCATTGATAGTGAAATTGAAAATCATGTCTTTTCACCCGCAGAGTATGAGATTGTGCGTCGGGTAATATACTCTACAGCTGACTTTGAGTATAAGTCTTTGATTCGTTTCTCTGAGCGTGCCTTGCAAGCAGGAGCAGCAGCATTAGCTGCACGTACTACGATTGTGGTAGATGTCCCAATGGTACAAGTAGGTATTGCCTACGAGATTCAAAACACCTTTGCCAATCCGGTATATTGCAGCATGGAAGCACTGACACGCCCTCAAAAAGAAAAAACTCGGGCAGCATGGGGAATAGAAACCTTAGCAAAGCGTTATCCAGAGGGCATTTTTGTGGTGGGACAAGCGCAAACAGCACTAACAGCACTAGTGGATTTAATTGAAGCTGAGGAAATTAGACCTGCTTTGATAATTGCGACTCCAGTGGGATTTGTAAATGTTGATGAAGCGAAGGGGCGCTTACAAGACTCTCTAGTGCCTCACATTACAATTGACAGTCGCAAAGGTAATGCAGTTGTGGCAGCTGCGATCGTTGATGGATTGGTAGACTTGGCTTGGCAAGCTTATGGACAAGATAAAAATCAGGGAAGTTAGGAAAGTCGGCTCTATCATACCCTTTATGCCAAATAGTATTTTAAAATACTGAAGATACCGATATTGTTGTTAAGTACCGCCGATCAAGGAGCCTTTTCTTGTGGTAATTCAAGGTTTCAGTTTAAGCGTATATCTTGCAATTCCCGTGGTGTTAAGTCTTTTGGCAGAGGGAGAAAAGATAAAATTATCTGTAGTTGAAAAAGTCCCTCAGGTATCCACTAACAAGGAAATTATCCTATCCAGCCGCCAGCTAATCAGCACTAAAGCGACTCCGAAAACATATTATGTTAGTGGTACTGGAAACGACAAAAATAGCGGAGTTTCTTCCTCATCCCCCTTTAAAACCATTCAAAAGGCCGCAAATCTTACGAAGCCTGGGGACACTGTACTGATTATGAACGGAGTGTACAGGAATGCAACCCCGAATGGGGATGTATTATCTATTACTCGCTCTGGAACAGCAAATGCATGGATTAAGTTTAAAGCATATCCTGGCCATAAGCCGAAAATTCAGCACAATGGATGGCATGGGATTTTGATTCACAATGGAGCGTCATATATTGAAGTAAACGGTCTTGAGGTAATAGGAAACAATGCTAACGTAACCCTTGATTATGCTATGAGTCAGAAGACTAACAGACTCAACCCGCTAACGAATGGAAACTGCATCAGTGTGGATGGACGAAAAAATGGTCATACTCACCATATTCGTATTGTCAACAACAAGGTACATCAGTGTGGAGGAGCAGGCATTTCAGCGATTGAATCGGACTATGTGACAGTAGATAATAACGTAGTGTTCGATAATGCTTGGTACAACGTTTATGCTTGCAGTGGCATTTCGATGTTGAATAATTGGAGCTTTGATAGCTACCAAGGATATAAAATGTTCGTGAGGAATAACAAGATATACAACAATCGACAATACATTCCCTGGATAAAAACCGGGACGATCACGGACGGTAATGGCATTATTATTGATACTTTAAGAAATAACCATAAGAACTCAACATTGAAGGCATATAAAGGACGTACTTTAGTTAAAAACAATCTCACATTTAATAATGGTGGTTCAGGCATTCATACATACGTAAGCGAGCGTGTTGATATTGTCAATAACACAGCGTTTTTAAATAATCAAAGTCCAGAGATTACAGGTGGGCAAATATTTGCTAATGAGTCATCTGACATCAAAATTTTAAATAACATTCTCTATGCTTTTCCTGGCAAAAATGTTAACAGTAAGTGGAAAAGTACAAATGTGATTTATGACTATAATATATACATTAATAGTGCCAAGGTAAGTGTTAATGGCCCTAATGATATTGTTGCAGACCCGGAGTTTATAGGGAAGCATTCTATCTTGAAAAAAATAGCTGGCGATTGGAAATCGCAGTTAAATAAACAAAATCCACCTACGCGGACTTATATACAGCCTAAGTCAGGAGGTTTTGTTTGTGAACCAGTTACCTATAAGTTGAAAGGGAAACTCATCAAAGTAGGATGCTCCCAATCGTAATCTTTTAATTGCTGACCAAATAACTTGTAATTCGTAATTAAAAGTTACAGCGCAAGGACTGATTGGAAGTACAAATGACGTTAGCGAGTCCGCAAACAGAACTTGCACCAGTCCCAATAACCTCCTTAGAATGAATTCTGGGGCTACTAGCTAAAGTCTTTTAAAGAAGACTGAATAAGGATTGGAGTCCACTTGAGTGGACTGGCGCTATTAGCCCGATAATTTATTCTCTGGGGGGAAAGTAGGTAGGTGCAAGATATAACTAAACGTCATGATTAATTACGAATTATTTTGACTTCTTTAATCCTCGGCTCTACGACGCCGCCGACGCGGACTTTGTTGTTGGTCTTCACGCAAGCGGCGACCGACTTCGTTAAAGAAATCTCGCCGCAAATAAGGATAATCGCTAACCCACAGGTCACGACTGGGAAAGTATATATCGCTAAATTCTTCAATAGTGCTCAAATCTGGGCGATTTGACATTACTACCATTTCTGCGATTTGACCACGAGTAATAACTTTGTGGGCAGGACGTAATGGTGCTACAAACTCAATGCTAAATCCTGTTTCATCACCCACTTCTAAGTTAATTTGTTTTTCTCGGTTTTCGACAATCACCAATTCGCCTTTGCTGTTGACTGTTTCTTGTTTACCCATCAACTGGTCTGTAATCCACCAATCTAAAACTCGACCACGGAAAAAGCCACCATATTTATAACGGCGGCATTGCAAATTCCGCATACTTGCTTGAAACACTGGATACCACAGCCAAAAAAAAGCGCTAACTATCCCCAACACAAATTCTATTGAAGCAAACTCAAGCCTAAAAACGACTGTCACAAGCAATATAACAACTACGGCAACTACAGAAATTAACAGCCGTTGCAAAAAATTTGAGAACTTCCCCCAGTAGTACTTGTATTGCAAACCAGTAGCAATTAGGGGAACAACTTGTTCAAATTTTTGACGAGTCAGTGGTACTAACATGAGTGCTCAGTGATGAATGCCCAATAGTGTGTTTAAAGTTTAAAGTATCTTTTCTAATCCATATACTAACGACTTTAGCGCTAATACTTTGCGAATCGCTAGTAGTACTCCTGGCATATAGCAAGCGCGATCGCTCGTATCATGTCGTAAAGTATAAATCTGTCCCGCTGCGCCAAAAATAACTTCTTGATGAGCAATCAATCCAGGCAAGCGCACGCTATGAATTCTAATCCCCTCATCTGCTACACTGCCCCTAGCTCCTGGTAATTTCTCCGTTTCTTCTACAAGAGCAGGGTTAAAAGTTTTACCTAATTCTCCTAGTAACTGTGCTGTTTGAATGGCAGTACCACTAGGAGCATCAGCTTTTTGATTGTGATGCAGTTCGATAATTTCCACATGGTCAAAATATTTTGAGGCTGCGACTGCGGCTTGTTGCAACAGCACCATACCAATAGAGAAGTTAGGAATAATTAGACAACCAGTGCTAGCTTTGTCAGCAAAGTCTGCCAAGTCTTGAATTTGTTCTGGACTTAACCCAGTAGTACCGACTACAGGACGAATACCGTAAGCGATCGCACTACGAATATTGTCATAAACTGAATCGGGATGGGTAAAGTCTACAATCACTCCTGGAGGAGACTGTCTGTCACCAGCCACATAACCCAACATCGGTTCTAATTGATTGGTAATTGGCACTTCCAAGGGTTCGCTTAAACCCGCCAACTCTCCAGCGTCTTTATCTTGATGTTCCAAACTGTGGTCAATTGCACCCACTAGGTTTAAGTCAGGCGCAAGCGCCACAGCCTTAATCACCTCACGGCCCATTTTACCAGCAGCACCGTTGACAATAACCGGGATAGGAGCTTGATTCGTCATAGGTCGAGAAATACTTTTTGAGCTAACAAGGGAATTGTAAAGACTTTGGTGATCTGGTAGCTAGCTTCTCAAATCACTGGCTTAATTCCGACTACCTAAATTTATGCAGCTAATCGCTTAGTTTTCTACTCTCTACAGCAGATCGGTTCTCATTTTCATCTCCCTATCTTAGCCAGTAACTGTTGTATTTTCGCTACTTCACCCACCACGCCTTCAAAAATAATCCCATGCTGTCGCTGATAAGTAATTCTTATAAAATCTATGAGTCTTTTTTTGTCAAGTCTAGTTGACTATTTGTAATATTATTGTTAAATTTATTTACATAACTTAGCAAAGACTAAACTTAACTATCTAACTGTTGTTGGCTAAGAAAAAAAGATTTCGGTATTGGTATATCCCATCGACATTTGGACTTCTCCCATCTACCTCGGCTATCAAGTCGGGGTTTTTTGTATTTTTAATTAGCCTTTAATTTCTTTAACTTTTCTTTAGTCATCTTTGAGATGACTTGAGCTATGAGCCGTGGGTTTCTAACCTATGGCGGGTGATGGTTCAGGCGCGAGATTGGAAATCCATCTATGATTGGCTTAACCACAAGTCCGCCTCAGAATGAATTCTGAGGCTTATAGCTTAAGTCAGCTTAAGCTGACTACGGTTTAATGAACGTGAAGATTAATGGGATTCATTGGTTTAGCTGCGTGAGTTTTGGCCCATCATCTTCATGATTATGCCGTTCCAAAGATGAAATTGTACTTCCATTGGAATGATGCGCTTTCTGATTCTCTACATACACAACAGCTTGCTCAAGTTGTTTGCTTCCCATTAAAAAAACGCCATATCCGCGTTGCCAACCAAACAAATCTTGTGAGGGCGAGAGATGATTGAGATGATGAGCGCTACTGCCTTTAAGATTTTGGACAAAATCAGAGATAGAAAATCTCGGTGGTATAGAAGCCACTACATGGATGTGGTTTTCTATTCCGCCCACAGCATGGACAATGCTACCAAGTGCATTGGTTTTGCCAATGATGTAACTATAAAGTTGGGTTTCGCGTTCGGGGGTAATTAGTGGCTGACGCTCTTTTGTCGCCCAAACAAGATGATAGTAAAGTCGCCACAGAGACATGTATGAGCCGTTTTTGATGCAATTTCCTATGTCTAGTATTCCCGGAATGATTAAAAATCTTCTAGTCAGCTTGAGCTGACTTGAGCTATTAGCCTTGGAATTCATTCCGAGGCGGGTAGGCGATGTCTACGATAACCTACGCTTAAGCATTCCACACCACTTGCAATACACCAGGGAATCAGGGACTATCTGCCGACATTTGAGCATTTATCTCTCCCCATTAATGCGTCATCCGAAGCGTCCCGGTTGGTGGGAGAATAATAACAAGAAATGATGCAAGTCTGGTGTTGTCTCCAGCCCAAAGGAATCTGTAGAAATGTGGAAACGAATTATATTAATTTTGCTATTGGTGTTGAGCTTCAGCCTGAGTAATTCTGGTGTAGCGGCTGCGGCTGGACTCAAAAGCTTTGTAGACACTAATGATGGCTATCAGTTTTTATATCCTAACGGCTGGCTGCAAGTTAAAGTTGCCAACGGGCCAGATGTGGTTTTCCACGATTTGATTGAGGTGTCTGAAAATGTTTCTGTTGTGATTAGCCCAGTTCCAGAAGGCAAAACTTTATCAGAATTGGGAACCCCAACAGAAGTAGGATATAAATTAGGAAAAGCAGCTCTGGCGCCTCCTGACTCTGGTCGTTCAGCTGAATTAGTCAACGCCGCACAGCGAGAAGTAGACGGTAAAACATACTACCTTTTAGAGTATGAGGTTAAACTCCCCAATCAACAGCAACGACACAACATCGCCAGCGTCGCTGTTAGTCGTGGTAAAGTTTTTACCCTCAACGCCTCAATTCCTGAAAAACGCTGGCAGAAAGTTAAACGAATGATTGATGAGGTTGTAAATTCTTTTTCTGTTTATTAATTGGGGAATAGGGGATAGGGGATAAAGAAGAAACTTAATTACCAATGCCCAATTGTCAAATTTTTCAGAAATCTCATGAAAATCCCACCTTTTGTACTTGCTTCAGCTTCCCCAGCGCGGCGTCGCTTGTTGCAAACTGTTGGTATTGAACCGATAGTTCGAGCAAGTGACTTTGATGAGTCACAAATTCAATTAAGTGAACCAGCGCAATTGGTCAAAACTCTTGCCCAGTACAAAGCAGAAACTGTAGCCCCGCAGTTTGAATCGGCTTTGATTATGGGTTGTGATTCAGTTTTGTCTATCAATGGTGAAATTTACGGCAAACCAGCAGACTTCTCTGAAGCGATCGCACGTTGGCAGATAATGCAAGGTAACTTTGGCGACTTGTACACAGGTCACGCCTTAATTGATACATATCAAAATCGCACTTTAGTCAAGTCTCAAGTTACAAGAGTTTACTTTGCTCAAATGAGCGACAAAGCAATTAAAGCCTATGTTGCCACAGGTGAACCCCTTAAGTGTGCTGGTGCCTTTGCCATTGAGGGTTTTGGTAGTTTCTTCGTCGAAAAAATCGCAGGCTGTCACACCAATGTAATTGGACTCAGTTTACCCCTGCTGCGGCAGATGCTAGAAGAACTGGGATACGATGTCACAGATTTCTGGCAATAGTCCTTTGTCCAAAGTTATCGACCAATGACAAATGACTAATATTGAGTATTGCCTCCCCATGATCTGGAATCCAGACTAGCCACTCATCTGCTGAAACCGGACACAATAAAAGTGCTTCGTCAAAGCTAAAGGGATTGGGAAGTTGCAAAAGGGTTACCCAAGTAGAAGTTCTTAACTGCTGTAAACCTTCCAGATTATGCCTTTTTGGTTGCACAGCAAAATCTGGTCTATGAGAATCTAGTTTCATAGCTTTCTATTAGCCTTCAGGAATGGGCTAATCTAAAATTATTTCTGTAACCTAGAATACAAAATAAATAATCATTGTGAAAAGTAGCTGTCTTATAAATTTACGTTGGCTGGGTGCAAGTGTTTGCTTATATTGCAGACCACAACAGGTATGGCACCACAGGTTGTAGACTGGCCACTAGATCGCATTCCCAACTAGAATATGTCATTTACTTCTATGCCCTCGCTGCGTGAGCAACAACATCCCCTAATTCGTCAGCTAGCTGATTGTATTGAGGCAGCTTGGCATCAGCACCTGGATCTATCGCCCTACCATTTGCCTGATGAGTTGGGGTATGTGGAAGGTAGACTAGAAGGCGAAAAACTGACGATTGAAAACCGCTGCTATCAAACGCCACAGTTCCGAAAAATGCACTTGGAACTGGCAAAAATCGGAAATATGCTGGATATTTTGCACTGCGTCATGTTTCCCCGTCCAGAATACAACCTGCCGATGTTTGGTTGCGATTTAGTTGGGGGTAGAGGGCAAATTAGTGCAGCGATCGCAGATCTTTCTCCTATCCAATTAGAGCGCACCTTACCAGAATCTTATAGTTCTGCACTGACACAGTTAACAGTGCTTGACTTTTCCCAACCCCGTGAATTACCTGAATGGGGAAATATTTTTTCTGATTTTTGCATCTTTGTGCGCCCCAGTTCCCCAGAAGAAGAAACAATGTTTCTCTCGCGGGTGCGAGAATTTTTAGACATTCATTGCACCCAAGCGATCGCCTCACATCCTGTTTCAGTTGAACAAGTCACACAAAATCTCGCCGGACAACACAACTACTGCACCAAACAGCAGCAAAACGATAAAACCCGCCGTGTACTAGAAAAAGCCTTTGGCCCAGCTTGGGCAGAACATTACATGACCACAGTTCTATTCGACCTCCCACAAGAGACTTCAAAATAAAAAAATCTCTAATTGCTCAAAAACAAGGACGACAAGGAAGATAAGGAAGAATTTACTTCCTCATCTCCCCCATTTCGCCCATATCCTCCATCTGTAGGCTCTGTTACGTTTTCGCGTAATGGATAAATGTAGAATTCATTCAACGAGAGTTTAATGGAGTCCCAAAACAGCAACAGGAAGAGTGGTAAGGTCTTTGAAGCAAATATCACAAGATGGTTTGTTGTCTTGGTAGGTGCAAGCAAGTGGCCCTGCTAACTCATTGACCAGAAAGTTAAGGAAACTCTAATGTTAAAAATGCTCAAGTTGACAGATATTTTTTAGTTAGTTAATCGTTCATTGACTTAAGGAAGACTAACTTTTGTAGCAAGATTGTATCCAGCAAAGGTAACAGTCTATTTTTGATGTTTCTTTTCAATTTTGTGACTAACTGTAGCCGTAGTGAATGTAGCAGTACAGTACCGCATCATACCAATTTGGGATTTGGTGTAGAGACAAGATATATCGCATTTCTACATCTAGATTCATACTGCTTGTGAATTCTGCTAACTTCCATTGCACTCATGTCTCAATAATACTCAGAGTTATTGAATAGCCAGCTACTATAGCGCTTCTGGGTTCCAATACAGACCTAACAATAACAACCCCAACCCTTGTAGCGTTGGGGAGTAAGTAAGCCTCAAAGCCTCCCTCCTAAAAGGAGAGAGGAATGGAAGTTAGGTCAGTGTATTGCATACAAACGAGCATAGACGCGAAGTGGCTTGTCGTAAGACATCGCTATAGAAAACACCATTTTGCAAAGCCATAGTGTTGAATGTTTATCACACAATGGATTTTAAGCCATACCCAGCTTTAAACCAGTGTTGTTTGTCCTAAGTGGCTGGCCGTTGATTAAAAACCCTTTTATTTTTACTTCCATCAGCACAATTCAGGTAAACGGGCAACATACTATGTCAAGGGTGACTGAAAAGCCAAAGCCAAGTGAGCAGGCATTTAATGAAGAACAACCTAAGATTTGGTGGGGTATCGCTGTAGCCGTGCCAATAGTAATCGCTGCTGGGATACTAGGTACGGCTAAAATTGAGCAGTTAAGAAAACTAACTACATCGGCACCCGTAATGCCATCTACCAATAGCATTAGTGCTGTTGGGCGTTTGGAACCGCGAGGGGAAGTTGTTAAATTGTCCGCCCCATCCTCAGGATTAGCACCATCGTCACGAATTCAGCAACTTCTGGTGAGAGAAGGTGAACAGGTAAAACAAGGTCAAATTGTGGCAATTTTGGACAACCGCGATACCCAAATAGCCGGACTAGAAGAGGCAAAAGCCAAAGTGCAAGAAGCCCGTGCGAATTTAGCGCAAGTTAGGGCTGGATCTCCAAGAGATATTCAAGCTCAAAGAGCTGTTATTGCTCGCCTACAAGCGCAGTTAATTGGCGAAAGGAATGCTCAACAAGCTGCGATCGCGCGGATTGCAGCCCAGTTAAGTGGTGATAAACTTGTCCAACAAGCAACCGTGAATCGCCTAGAAGCTGAACTTAGTGGGCAAAGAGATGCTCTAAGAGCGACAATTACACGTATTCAAGCCGAACAGCGCAATGCTCAAGTCGATGCTGGACGCTATGATTATTTATACAGAGAAGGTGCTATTTCTCAGCAAGAGCGGGACAGAAGACGCTTGAGTGCAGTAACTGCTAATCAGCAGGTTGTTGAAAGCCAAGCTACGCTAAAGCAGACATTGGCAACCCTACGACAACAACTTGCTGAGGCTAGAGCTAACCAAATACAAAATTTAGCAGTTTTGCAACAGCAGCTAATCGAAGCCAAAGTTAACCGCGATAAAACCGTAGCAACTTTGCAAAGACAAATCGATGAAGAAAAGGCCAAACTGAGCAGAATTGTGGACGTTAGTCCCACCGATGTACAAGTAGCGCAAGCCCAAGTTAGTAATGCGATCGCAAATGTCAGAAAAGCCGAAGCAGAACTGAGATTGAGCTACGTTCAAGCACCAATCGCTGGAGAGATTTTAAAAGTTTACACCAAATCAGGCGAAGCCATAGGTGCAAATGGCATTGCTGAAATTGGACAAACCAGCCAAATGTTTGTGATTGCTGAAGTCGCCGAAGACAGTATTGGAAAAGTGCGTATTGGTCAAAACGCCACTATCACCAGCGATAATGGAGCATTTAGCGGCGAATTAAAGGGAACTGTCACTGAAATTGGCAGAAAAATTGGTAAAAAAGATGTGCTGAATACAGATCCAGCAGCAGATGTGGATGCCAGAGTCGTAGAAGTCAAAATTGCTCTGCCTCCAGAAGATAGCGAGAAAGTTTCTGGTTTAACTTACGCTAAAGTTGTTGTCGAAATTAATAACTAATTAAGTTATAGGTGAGCAGTAACACCAATTCATAATTTGATACTTTGGATGATAAATGTTCTTCAATAGACTGTTTAATTAACTTTAAACATTCTATAAATTCGATACTAAATTTACCCGAGTTGAATGAAAAATCTAAACCTTCTAACTAATATCGTAGGTTTAAGTCAATAGCAACAGTTAATTACGAATTACGAATTACGAATTATTTGAACTGTGCTTGGATGCTTAGAAAATGAATCAAAAAATACCTCTGTCGTGGCTACAACTGACAAGGGAAAAAACTCGCCTAGCTGTGGCTTTGGCTGGAATTTCTTTTGCTGATATTTTAATGTTTATGCAACTCGGTTTTCGAGATGCTTTGTATTATAGTAACGTTCGATTTCATAGCAGCTTGCAGGGCGATATTGTTTTAATCAATAGTCAATCTAGTGCTGTTCTGGCCATGAGAAGTTTTTCTCAACGGCGATTATATAAAGCTTTAGAGTTACCCGCAGTACAATCAGTACATCCAATATATTTAGACTTTACAATCTGGAAAAATCCTGTAACAGGCCGCCCTCGTAGTATCCTGATATTTGGAATGAACCCAGAAAATAACCTAGTTAACTTACCTGGAGTTCAGGAAAATTTAGATAAACTTAAACTACCTGATGTAGTTCTATTTGATCGTTCTTCTAGAGTGGAGTATGGCCCAATTGCTGCTAATTATGACCAAGGAAATACTGTAACAGCAGAAGTGCGAAGACGGCGAATTAAAGTCGAAGGACTATTTACATTAGGTGCATCCTTTGGTGCAGATGGTAATTTAATTACGAGCGATATTAACTTTTTGCGGATATTCAACAATCGTCAAAAAGGATTAATTGATATTGGGCTGATTAGATTAAAACCAGGAGCAGATGCTAAAGTTGTTGCTCAAGAATTACGAAAATATTTACCCAACGAGGTAAATGTTTTAACTAAGCAAGAATTTATTGATTTTGAGCGGAATTACTGGGCAAATAGTACAGCGATTGGGTTTATCTTCACATTAGGGACTGTCATGGGTTTTATTGTGGGGACTGTGATTGTTTATCAAATCCTTTATACAGAAGTTGCAGATCACTTAGCTGAATACGCTACTCTTAAGGCAATAGGTTACACACAAAACTATTTATTATCAGTCATTCTTCAAGAAGCTTTATTATTAGCAGTTTTAGGATATTTTCCTGGTATAGTTTTTGCTTTATTTATGTATAAAAGTGCCAGAGAAGCAACACTTTTGCCAGTTTTTATGAGTTTAGAACGTGCAGTGATGGTGTTGATTTTGACTATGCTAATGTGCATTATCTCTGGTGCGATCGCAGTCCGAAAATTACGTTCTGCTGATCCAGCAGATATCTTTTAATTAATTCAATATTAATTAAAAGATATTGGTTAAAAACATAGCTTACAATTAATAATTAAGAAACCTTGCTTTTTAGTAGGCACTACAGTTCCATTTCAAAAAAGCTAACGTTATAACTAACAATAATATGACAGAAAAAGAACCTGTGATTGCCATTAAAAATCTTAATCACTACTATGGCAAAGGGGCACTTAGAAAACAGATATTATTTGACATCAACCTAGAAATTTATTCTGGTGAAATTGTAATTATGACCGGGCCATCAGGTTCAGGTAAAACCACATTACTGAGCTTGATTGGTGGTTTGCGGTCTGTACAAGAGGGAAGTTTGAAATTTTTAGGTGAAGAACTTGTTGGTGTCAGTCAAAACAAACTGGTGCAGATGCGGCGCAACATTGGTTATATTTTCCAAGCTCACAATTTGCTAGGATTCTTGACTGCCAAGCAAAATGTGCAAATGGCGGTAGAGTTGAATGATAATATTTCTCAAACAGAAGCAATGGCTAAATCAAAAGCCATGCTGGGGTCTGTGGGTCTAGAAGAAAGAGTTGATTACTATCCAGACAATCTTTCTGGTGGACAAAAACAAAGAATTGCGATCGCCCGCGCCTTAGTTAATCGTCCTCCCCTGGTGCTAGCAGACGAACCAACAGCAGCATTAGACAAACAATCAGGACGCGATGTCGTAGAAATAATGCAGAGTCTAGCCAAAAATCAGGGAACTACTATCTTGTTAGTGACACACGACAACCGCATTTTAGATATAGCCGATCGCATCGTGGAAATGGAAGATGGTCTTTTAACCCGTAATTCCCCAAATGCAGCTATTCAGTCATGATTTTAGTCATTTGTCCTTTGTGAATGACTAATGCCAGCCATAATTATTGTCTAGCCGAGCCTGATTTTTTCATTCCAGGTGGCTTTTGTTGAGTTGAGGCATTTGGTTGGCGACTAGTACGAAAAGTCACATTTACGCCTTCATTCGATTGCTCCAGCACCAGTAGAGGCGTAGGTTTAGCCTTTTGATCCCAATGCATGGTAGCAATCCGACCTTGAATTGTTGGTTGCCAACTATCTTCGTCTTCTATAGGGCTTAGGTAAGTTTCTATACAGTCAATAATTTGGCTAATAGTCGCAGAAGTTGCTTGTGTCGGTAACTTCATTAACCGGATTTGAATGCGAAACAGCACTCGCTTGGCAGAGTTCCCTGGACTACCAGTTTCATACTCTACATCAAAAATTTCATCTACTTGCCGTCCAGCGCTATTAGCAATTCCGACTGATCCAAGTTGTGCTTGATTTGGACGCAGGGCTTGAGTAACTTTTTCTTTGATCTGAATCTTTATTTGATTAAGGATTGCAAAATGAAACACCTCCTCTGACATCCGCATTCGCAGATAATCTAGGTTAAAGTCCCGTGAGTTGACCAAATCGGGATTAGTTTCCATTTTGCGAATTGTTTCCAGCGCCAGCTTAAATTTTTTCTCTAGTTCTCGCGCGCGGAATTGTTCAAACTTAAGTTTTTTCTCCAGCTGATTCATCTGGAGCTTACTATACACAATTAAAGCAATCACCGCTAAAGCCAGTCCTCCAGAGGTTACCAACAATAATGGTGGTATTTGAGGATTACTTGCTGGCACTTCCTGGGATGCTTTTTTAAGCTTTGACCCTGGCGATTGGGCAAGAAACATCGAAGTGGGCATGGTTGGAAACTGAAAAACTTGACTCCTGATGTTTAGGATGCCCAAATCTTCAATGCCATCTTGCTGTATCATTAATATTTTTTACAGCTTTTTACAAACCGCATATGTCCAGACATTTGAACCTCCCTGCTCTGTCTGAGGTTTCATCTACTTGCCTGAGCAATATTCGTCTGATAGCCACAGATATGGATGGCACGCTAACTAGACGAGGAAAATTTACTCCCGCACTGCTGCAAGCTTTAGAGGATTTAGTAGCAGCTGACATTAAGGTGCTGATAGTCACAGGACGTTCTGCTGGGTGGGTGAGTGGATTGAGTAGCTTGATGCCAGTGGCAGGTGCTATGGCAGAAAATGGCGGTTTGTACTTTCCCCCTGAAAACAAAAAACCAGTAGTCTTAACACCCATTGCCGATTTAGCTAAACATCGCCAGCACTTGGCTATGACTTTTGAGAATTTACAAACTAAATTTCCTCAAATCCAAGAATCTGCTGATAATCGGTTTCGTATCACTGACTGGACTTTTGATGTAGCTGGTTTGCGTGAAGACGAACTAAAAACCCTAGATAATCTCTGTCAACAAATGGGTTGGGGATTTACTTATAGCAACGTGCAGTGTCACATTAAACCCCAAGGACAAGATAAAGCTGTGGGATTGTTGCAGGTATTGCGCGAATATTTGCCCCAGTATTCATCAGAGCAAATTGTTACTGTGGGCGATAGTCCCAATGATGAAAGTTTATTTGATCGGCGTTATTTTCCTGTTTCTGTAGGCGTGGCCAATGTGCTGGAATATGTAAATCAGTTAAAATATCACCCTGCTTACATTACTAACGCTACCGAAGGCGAAGGATTTTGTGAGTTATCTAGTTATATTTTGAAAAGCTTGTACATCCCAATTTAGGGAGAAGTAGAGTTATTCTACAATAATCTCGTAGCACTGATTTTACAACCATGACGGCTACTGTACCTGTTAATGTCGAATCAGAAATCTTCTACCCTAGTGCTGATGGTCAACCAGTGGCAGAAACCTACGACCATCTTTATGCTTTGCTAACTACTTTGGAAGTCCTGAAACAGTATCTGGCAAATCGTCAGGCAACAGTATTGGCAAATCAATTTCTTTACTATGCACAAGGCTTTCCCAAGTTGCGGGTAGCTCCAGATGTGATGGTGATTTTTGATGTTGCACCTGGCGGTCGGGACAACTATAAAATCTGGGAAGAGGGCCAAGTACCCACAGTTATTTTTGAAATGACATCCTTTGGTACTAAGGGACAAGACGAAATCTTCAAAAAGACCCTCTATGAGCAGCTAGGCGTCAAGGAATACTGGCTATTTGACCCTAAAGGCGAGTGGGTAGAACAGCAGCTACGTGGCTATCGCTTGCGGGGAGAAATCTACGAACCTATACAAGATGGACGTAGTGAACCGTTACAACTACGCTTGGTAGTTGAGGAAAGGCTAATTGGGTTTTATCGAGAGGATACGGGTGAAAAATTACTGATTCCTGATGAACTGGTAGAAGCTTTACGACAGGAAGTTTTAGCAAGACAGCAGGCAGAAAAACTAGTAGAACAAGAACGTCAACGAGCAGAACAGGCAGAATTGCAGATAGAACAGTTAAAGGCAAGGTTGCGATCGCTCAATGTAGACCCCGATACTATTGAGTAACACACAGGGTCGTCGCTGGACTATAAAAATTGCTGCACGCTGTAGTAAAGACAACCCAGATTGCCCACAATATTATATTTTTACACTTCTTCCACTTTCCTGACGAGTAATAATACTCATAATCGGAGAAGTAGAATGAAGGCACTCTTCACGCAGTTTCCAGCTTTAGTTAAAATTCCATTTTAGGTACTAGCATCTCTAACTTTATTAAAATCACCAATGTTTTTGTGACATCTGTGTTTTAAATGCTACACATAACTTCCAAGCGTTATCAGCAAGAAATGAGTAGTATTTTAGACAATACATGAAATCGATATATGTGTAGTTTTCTGCAATACGGGTTGTAAAACTTTATCCTGTCTGGGTTTGAAAATTTGCTATATCTAAGTTTTTCACCCATAATTTACAACAGAAAATCAAGCCTTTCCAGATCATCTTGCAGGTTTTTGGTTATATCTCAGCTAAATGCCAAGTAAACAATTTGTTACCTGCGTCTTTGCTACATTTATTACCTTAGACAGAATACAATAGATGAATGTCTATAGCGTTTCAATCTAGTAAGTCTCAACAATACTGATTTAATTGAGAAGACTGTTTTATACAGTAATTCGCAAGCAAAACTGAATCAAAGGGATAAATAAACCGCCAGACCTTTAAGCACTCAGAGACGCTCAGAGACAAATAGATACTTCTAGGACAGGTTAGCGTTTTATTTCCAACTTCCACTTGAAAGTCCAAGACCAATGTAGAGTCAAAAATTTACCTTTAAATATCGAGGTATAAAATTATGCAAGAAATTGAAAGATTCTTTGGCAACTTGTTCAGTGGCGTAATCAACCGCTTTAAGTATTCTGCGATGGACGCTGCTGATCGGAAAATGAGAGAAACTATTGACGACCAGATCGAACAACGGCGACAAAAACCTAAGCCCAAGGATCAAGAAGACCGCGAGTAGATGTTTAAAATAGCAACATTTTCATCACTAGCAAGCATAGCGCTTCCCAATTGTTGAGTGGGCAGCGCTATTTTATTGCCCTCGCTCTGTCAATCAATCTACATGTCAACATAATGTGTTAACCTAGTATGGTTAACTAATAATCTCGCACATCTAAGAATTCGGGTGTTTCCAGTTGGAAATACGCTTGGATGGAGGTTTAACCCGAATAGGAGTTAGAAAATATATGCCAGTAGTTTCATTGGCTCAAATGATGGAGTCAGGGGTTCACTTTGGGCATCAGACCCGGCGTTGGAACCCAAAAATGTCTCCTTACATTTATACTTCCCGCAATGGTGTACATATTATCGACTTGGTGCAAACTGCCCAGTTGATGGATAATGCTTACAACTACATGCGATCGCACGCAGAACAAGGGAAGAAATTTCTTTTTGTCGGCACTAAGCGTCAAGCAGCTGGAATTATTGCCCAAGAAGCCAGCCGTTGTGGTTCCCACTACATTAACCAACGCTGGTTGGGCGGAATGTTGACCAACTGGGCAACCATCAAAACACGGGTAGACCGTCTGAAAGATTTAGAACGCCGTGAGGAAACTGGCGCACTAGATTTATTACCGAAAAAAGAAGCATCAATGCTACGTCGGGAAATGACGAAGCTTCAGAAATACTTAGGCGGCATTAAAACAATGCGCAAAGTGCCCGATATCGTGGTAATTGTAGACCAACGGCGGGAGTATAACGCAGTTCAAGAATGTCAAAAGCTGAATATTCCGATTGTGTCCATGCTGGATACAAACTGTGACCCAGATGTAGTAGATATCCCCATCCCAGCCAACGACGATGCTATCAGGTCAATTAAGCTGATAGTTGGAAAATTGGCGGATGCCATTTATGAAGGTCGTCACGGTCAGCTGGATACTGAAGAGGATTACGAAGATTACGACGGTGGTGAGTATGACGAAGACTACGAAGAAACCGAATATACTGACGCTGTAATTCCCGACGAGGAAACAGAGGAATAAATAAAGCAGGGGTGAAGCAAGTGTCCGAAGGAGGGCGGTGGCTGGCAGAGTAACAGCAAGCCGCCCTAGCCTACGGCAAATGGTAGGCAAAGGTAGAGAAGAAAAAACTCATACCTTATAACTTCATTATTTTTTCTCCCCCAGCCCTGAGTAAGATAGAAATACTCAACACCCGTGAGCGATTACAACTCGAGGTCAAGTTAGGAATTGAGGCAACATGGCGGAAATATCTGCAAAACTCGTCCAAGAGCTACGCCAAAAAACTGGTGCCGGCATGATGGACTGCAAAAAAGCGCTGATAGAGACTGAAGGCAACGTAGAAGAAGCCGCAGACTGGCTACGGAAAAAGGGCATCTCTAAGGCGGGGGCAAAAAGCGATCGCGTTGCGGCAGAAGGTCTAGTAGACACTTACATTCAGCCCGGTGGTCGAGTGGGTGTACTCATAGAAGTCAACTGCCAAACCGACTTTGTTGCTCGTAACGAGGCTTTTAAAGCTTTAGTTAAGAACCTGGCAAAGCAAGCAGCGACTGCTGATAGTGTTGAGTCTTTGTTGGCTCAAAAGTATGCTGATAGTGCAAGCGGGACTGTAGAAGAATTCATCAAGCAAACGATTGCTACGCTCGGTGAAAATATCCAAGTGCGTCGCTTTATCAATTTTGCACTAGCAGAAGGCACACAAGGTATAGTAGACAGCTACATTCATACTGGCGGTCGAGTTGGTGTATTGGTAGAACTGGGTTCTCAAACTGAGTCAGTGGCTACCAATCAAGAGTTCCAAAGCTTGGCACGGAACACTGCAATGCAAGTTGCGGCTTGTCCAAATGTCGAGTATGTGAGCGTAGATCAAATCCCCGCCGAAGTTGCCCAAAAGGAAAAAGATATTGAAATGGGCAAGGATGATTTGGCGAACAAGCCAGATAACATCAAAGAAAAAATTGTTCAGGGACGAATTGAAAAACGCCTGAAAGAATTGACTTTGATCGATCAGCCTTACATCCGCGATCAGAGTATTTCCGTAGAAGACCTCTTGAAGCAAGCGAAGGCGAAATTAGGCGAAGAGATTCAAGTGACTCGCTTTGTCCGCTATATATTGGGCGAAGGCATTGAGAAGCAAGAAATTAGCTTTGCTGATGAAGTCGCTGCACAAATGGGCAGCAAGTAATACTTAGTTATTAGTCATTCGTCATTAGTCATTAGTTTTTACCAAGGACAAGTGACTAATGACTATTCACCAAACAGGTCAAGCAAATAGCCTGACCTGTATTTTATTATTAGAGACGCGAAATATCACATTTAATTTAAAATCTAAAATCCTCTGGAAAGTTATCCTAAAATAAATTCGTACATTTGTACTATGTAATAGTTCACATGGACAAGAACGAAAAGATATGGCAAGAGCAATCGAGCGAATTGAACGGGATATTGCAGCACTGAAAGAAGCGATTCGGGCGATCGCAGTAGAACTACAAAGCGCTTATGCTAGTTATCTAGACACCTTGGGGCTAGCTGTACGAAAACAGTTGATTCTGGCGAGTTACCATCTCTGTACCCAAGGATATCCCGAAAACTTTCTGCATTTGTCATTGAATCAGCGCCAACAATTGCAACAAGCCATCCGCAAGCTAGGTCAAGTGGCAGCTGAACAGTTGCTCACTTGTATTAAAAGTGAGGAAGCTGGGGTAGATAAGGGAGATGAGGAAGATGAGGAAGATGAGGGGGATGAGGGAGTAACATCTTCTTCATCTTCTGGACTTTTGGACACCTCTAATTGTCAGTTTCTCACCGCCGACACTTCTAATCCTATGGAACTAGCAAAATGGCAACAGAACTTAGAAGAGGTCATGCAAGAGATACTGAAAAGACTTTCGCATGACGCTAATCTTCTATTACAAAAAGCTGGAGTATTACCCAAAAAATTACCAGAACCGATTTTAGCAGCCGCTGCCGCTGCTGCATCAGAAGCGTCTGCCGAAGTAATGCCAGGACCACCCAACTTATTAAACTTAGTAATTGAAATTGAAAATGAGCAGCAGTCAGAAGATTCTGGGCTGACGCAAATTATGGCTATTAACCTGCGGCTAGGAGAAATTGAATTTGCTGATGTGACACTTTCCTCTGAGCGTAGACAAATCCGCAGTATTTTAGTTCAGCTAAACAAGCTAGGACGAGAGTATCAAAAAAAACATCGAGAAAGGGCAGTCGCTGAAGCTGAAGCTGCATGGCGTGCTAGTTGGTTTGAATAAAGTTATGAGTTATGAATTATGAGTTATGAGTTATTTATTCCTAACTCCTAACTTCTGTACAGACGCGATTCATCGCGTCTCTACTCCTCACTCCCATGTCTATTGACCAATGACTAATGAAAAACCAGATTGGATACGATTGCACAAAGCCTTGGCAATAGAAGCCGAACATGGCTTTACAGACTTGGTGGGCAGACAATACCGCTTCAGTGAATTTCTTAGCCTGACTTTGGGTAAATTCCCAACAGGCTTACCCCAAACTGAACGCCGCCGTTGGCAAGGACTAGCGGTGCAATTTGCTAGTTATCCACATCTAGCACTGGAAGAAAGACAACATTTAGTAGCAGAAACTCGTAGGTATCTCTCCCAACTACAGCAAGAGGAACACGGGGAGCAGAGGAGCAGAGGAGCAGGGGAGCAACGGAGAATTTATCAATCCAAAATCCAAGTCGCGCTTCCAGCGCACCAAAGGCGTGACCCAAAATCTAAAATTATCACTGAGGTGAGTCGGAGACTTGCACCGAAAATCGAGCAAAAGCTTAGTGATTTACCAGAAATAGGCTTTAAAAAAGCTGATAATTTGGCACGGCTTGGTTTACATACCGTCCGCGACTTGCTTTTTTACTATCCCCGTGACCATATTGATTATGCGCGTCAGGTGAATATCCGCGAGTTACAGGCGGGTGAAACGGTGACAATAGTGGCTACAGTGAAGCGTTGCAACTGCTTTACTAGCCCTAAAAATCAGAAATTATCAATTTTAGAACTGGTAGTCAAAGATAACAGTGGTCAAATCAAAATTGGCCGTTTTTACGCAGGTACGCGCTTTAGCAGTCGCGCTTGGCAAGAAAGTTTAAAACGTCGTTATCCAGTAGGTAGTATTTTAGCGGCGTGTGGGTTGGTAAAAGAAAGTAAATACGGCTTGACATTGGATAATCCAGAACTAGAGGTTTTGGCAAATCCAGGAGATTCGATTGAGTCGCTGAATATTGGGCGGGTGGTGCCAATTTATGGATTGACTGAGGGTGTGGTGGCGAATACAGTCCGACAGGCGGTAATTGCTGCTTTACCTGCTGCTGCTCACCTGAAAGACCCTCTACCAAGTGGTTTGCGGCAAAAGTATGGTTTGATGGAATTGAAAGATGCGATCGCTAACATCCATTTTCCCAGCGACAGCGCCGCCCTACAAGTTGCCCGTCGTCGCCTAGTTTTTGATGAATTTTTCTATCTACAACTTGGGTTATTGCAACGTCAGCAGCAAGCAAAAGCGATTCAAACCAGCGCCATACTAGTTCCACGCGGTCAACTGGTAGAGAAATTCCACGAAATACTGCCTTTTCAACTCACTGGCGCACAGCAAAGAGTTCTCAACGATATCCTCAACGATTTGCAAAAACCTGTACCAATGAATCGTTTGGTGCAAGGCGATGTCGGTTCCGGTAAAACAGTCGTCGCCGTGCTAGCTATCCTTGCAGCAATTCAATCCGGCTATCAAGCGGCGCTAATGGCTCCTACAGAAGTTTTAGCAGAACAACATTATCGCAAGTTAGTTAGCTGGTTTAACCTCTTACATTTACCAGTGGAATTACTGACAGGTTCTACCAAAACTGCTAAACGAAGACAAATACATTCTCAGTTAGGAACTGGTGAATTACCTCTGTTAGTGGGAACCCACGCCTTAATTCAAGACCCCGTAAACTTCCATCAACTGGGGTTAGTGGTGATTGATGAGCAGCATCGTTTTGGGGTAGAACAACGGGCGCGTTTGCAGCAAAAAGGTGAGCAACCTCATGTGTTGACTATGACAGCCACTCCCATTCCCCGAACCTTAGCACTGACGATACACGGGGATTTGGATGTGAGCCAGATTGATGAATTACCACCAGGACGGCAAAAGATTCAGACAACAGTATTGTCAGGTCAGCAACGCAACCATGCTTACGACCTCATGCGCCGAGAGATTGCCCAAGGTAGACAAGTTTATGTAGTTTTGCCCTTAGTGGAAGAATCAGAAAAACTGGATCTGCGATCAGCAACCGAGGAGCATCAAAAGTTACAAGAAAGCGTTTTTCCCGATTTTCAAGTTGGGCTACTGCACGGTCGTATGAGTTCAGCCGATAAGGATGAAGCGATAACCAAATTCCGCGATAATCAAACGCAGATTCTAGTTTCTACCACTGTTGTTGAGGTTGGCGTAGACGTACCTAATGCTACGGTAATGCTCATTGAAAATGCGGAACGATTTGGCTTATCGCAACTCCATCAACTGCGGGGGCGTGTCGGTCGTGGCGCGGCTCAGTCTTACTGTCTATTGATGAGCAGTTCCAGAAGTCCTGATGCTCAACAACGTTTGAAGGTGTTGGAACAATCTCAGGATGGTTTTTTCATCTCAGAAATGGATATGCGTTTTCGTGGCCCTGGGCAAGTGCTGGGAACTCGTCAATCTGGAGTGCCAGATTTTACATTAGCAAGTTTGGTTGAAGATGAGGAAGTTTTACTTTTAGCACGGCAAGCAGCAGAAAAAATAATAGAAATGGATGTAACTTTAGAGCGTTGGTATTTGATGAAAGAAGAGTTGAAATATCGATATGAACGGTTAATGGGTGGGGCGATTTTGACCTAAGTGAATGGATAAATACAAGTTGAATCGGTATTTAATCAGGATATTTGCTGCATTTTGGCATAGGCTTGGTAAACACCCTTAACGTTGTACCAGTTGAGAAAAATTCGAGCAATTTCTAAAGCTAATTGCGGTTTACCTAAATTAATTAGCCATTGCAATAATGGAGCCATTGTCCGTTCGTTCAGCGTACCATTGAGTGAAAGAATTCCCCAAAGTAAGCGATGCAGCCAAGTCATTTGAATCATCATTCGCACTTCCCACGTGGGATGCTTTTGATAAAATAAAACTCCCATCCGTCCGCGTTGAATTTCTTGGTCAATCAATCGGGGAATTTGCTCTAAGTTAAATGGTGGATGCCAATGATATCCTACGGCTTCTGGACATTTAATTAGTTTTAAACCTAGTTGTTTTAGCCTCACACCTAGTTCTAAATCTTCCCAGCCATAGAGTTGGAATCTGGTGTCAAAAAGTCCAGCTTTCTCTAGCCAATATTTGAGAATTGCTACATTTCCGGTAGCAAAAAAAGCTGCTGAAAAATCTGTTACTTTATAGGGTTCAGCCGTTGGGTTATCGAAATTACAAGTATTAATAACTGCACCGTAAGTGAAAAAGCGATCGCTCCCCAATTTCTCTTTTCCTTGCACTAGCGCCTCAGCATGAGCTTGCAGGAAATTATCCAGCACCACTAAATCACTATCAATAAAGATAATTGTGTCTCCCAGCGCCTGTTCTACCCCCAGATTCCGAGCCGCAGATGGGCCAGCATGGTCTTGCTGAAACCAGCGCACATGGGGAAACTCTTCTTTGTGTGCTGCTAACCACTCCAATGTGCCATCAGTAGAACCATCATCTACCAAGACAATCTCGTAATCAGTAACCGAACTTGGCTGACTTAATTCCTGCACCTCCAAGGCGCGGAGGCATTTTTCTAAAATCGGTTGGCGATTATAAGTCGGTATCACAACGCTGAAAAACACAGTCTCACCCACAACACTATATATATCCATCTCCAGGATAGGACAGATGCGATGCTGACACTGTTCCTTATCTGATTCTGGTTACGGAAATGGTCAATCTGCTGATGATGCAATATTTGCTGGGTCTTAAAAAATAGGTATATAAGTTTACCATGTTTAAAATCGGAAAATATGTATTTTTGATTATGTTGTTTTTACAGTTACAGGTATTTGTGCTTTTAAAGTTTATTTCCTCATAAATAATGACAATTGATAAATTCAAATTAATCAATATATAACCTGATGTTAATACTTGATATTTAAATTAATAAAAGCTTGATAATTTTTCTTTGGTAAGCAAAATTAGCCAGTGTTTATTTGCTATTCGCTGCTATTTATTGGCTGTTAGAAAAGTGTCAATTTTCAATAAATATCGAAGTAATTTATGTAAGTATTTAAAGTTTTTCTTTACAAAATTACTCATCTTCTTGAGAGATTAACTGAATAACAACTTCGTAAGCCTTAAATGGAGAACAAAGAATGAAAGGACGCTTTCACCCTAAAAACAATTTAACCCTCAACCCATCCGGTAACGAGTCAATTCGTGATGTGATTGACCGCGTTAGTCTTAGTCGGCGGCGGTTCATCATGACGGCTGTGGGTACCTCAGTGCTAACTGTTCTGGGCGATGTTTCTATCGGTGGCTTTCTTCAAAGTGTTGATGCAGCCCCGATTCCCAAGGGAACGGGATTTGCTGGCATAGGCTTTAAGAGTATCCCACCGAATTTACTCAACCCAGCTACAGGACTGCTTGAAAAGGATCTTGTCAGTGTTCCTGAAGGTTATACAGCCAAAGTGCTGATTGCTTGGGGAGATCCGATCGCACCTGGTGGTCCGACTTGGCTACCAGATGTCTCTCAGGATGCTGCTGCTCAAGAAAAGCAGTTTGGTATGCACAATGATGGAATGCACTACTTCCCTTTACAGCCAGGTAAGGTTGTTGGTCGGACAGTAAGTTCACAAACAAGATCGTTAAGAGGCTTTTTAAATCAGCCCATAAATACTGGTTTGCTGTGCGTCAATCATGAATACACCCAGGAATCAATTTTGCATCCAGATGGCCTGGATACAGTCACAATTGCGAAAGTACGGAAGTCTCAGGCTGCTCATGGTGTGTCTGTTGTGGAAATTTCCAAAAACGGCAATGAGTGGAGTTTCAATCGCAATTCGCCTTATGGCCGCCGCATTACCGCCAACACCGAGATGCGAGTATCTGGACCTGCGGCTGGCAATGCACTGTTAAAGTCAAAAAAGTTTTCAATTCAGGCAACTGGCTCTGTTGACACCGGGACGCTGAACGACGGCTACACCGCATACGGTACAATCAATAACTGCGCCAATGGCTACACTCCTTGGGGCACTTACTTGACCTGCGAAGAGAACTGGAACGGCTACTTTGCTAATCCCATACGAGATGTAGTTGCAATTGAAGGCATCGAAAAGTCCGATATCCTGGCAGGACAAAATCGGTACGGCGTTTCAACATCATCTAGCTATCGCTGGCCGGAGGTTGATCCACGCTTTGATGCCAGCACCAACCCACTCGAACCCCATTTATTCGGCTGGGTGGTTGAAATTGATCCCTACGATCCGCAAAGCAAACCAGTCAAGCGCACTGCCCTTGGTCGATTCAAGCACGAGAGCGCTCAGGTCGTTGTTGATGATAATAACCGTGTTGCTTTCTATCAGGGTGACGACGAGCGCAACGAGTATATCTACAAGTTCGTTTGTGCCCAACCTTTAAATCCCGGAAATCGTTCTGCTAACTGCGATTTACTTGACAACGGTGTTCTGTACGTTGCCAAATTTAATGACAACGGTACTGGCGAGTGGATTCCTTTGGTGTACGGTCAGCGTGGTTTGACACCAGAAAACGGTTTTAGAAGTCAAGCTGAGGTGCTTGTAAAGACAAGACAAGCTGGCGATCGCGTCGGCGCAACCATGATGGATCGTCCAGAGTGGGTAGCTGTGCGTCCTCGGATTGGTGGATATAAAGAGATTGAAGTTTATTGCACATTGACTAACAATACTCGTCGCGGCACAACTCCAGTTTCCTCTAACCAGCCAGACGGCACAACAGCAGCAGGCGGTGCGCGTCCTCCCGTGAATGCTTCAAACCCACGTCCTGACAACCGTTACGGTCACATCATTCGCTGGCGCGAAGATGGACGCAGCGTTACGGCTACAACTTTCAAATGGGATATCTTCTTTGAAGCTGGGGACAAAACTAGACCCGAAGCAAATCTTCAAGGCAACATTAAAGGTGATGACTTAAGTTCACCAGATGGTCTGTGGTTCGACGACTTCGGCCGCCTTTGGATTCAGACCGACCACTCAGGCGATGGTATCGGTGATTTGGTAAACATCGGTAGCAACACCATGTCCTGTGCTGACCCCAACACCAAACAAGTTAGGCGCTTCTTAACCAGCCCTACGGATTGTGAGGTAACTGGTATTACCAGCACACCTGATGGCAAAGCGATGTTTATCAACATCCAACACCCAGGCGATCGCGGAGATGCCTCGAATCCCACGATCGCCAGCAATTGGCCTAACAGTCAAGGGTATGGCCCATCAGGTCGCCCACGTTCATCAGTGGTAGTAATTACCCGTAATGACGGTGGCGTTGTTGGTGGTCTCTAAAGACGATAGCAACAGATTCATTTAGCGATCGCTCAGTATCTTAAATACTTTTAAATCACCTTAATCCTTGACTTTAAACACATCCAAGGTAAGGTGATTTAGTTAATAGTAATAGTCAAGATTTTAATAAACAAATAAAATCCCCACTTATTAAGTGAGGATTATTTTAATCAAAATTTTATTTTAGTGATTGCGTACTATTAACCCACAAGTTTTGTTGTTCTCTTCTTGCGTTGCATCCACAATCCCATAACACCAGCAATAGCCGTACCACCAACAGCTAACGGCTCTGGTACTTTAGCGTAGCTTACAGTACCTACCTCTATTGTATTTACTGATTGGTCAATCACATAAAATTTGTTTCCTCCTACATCTGGAGTATTTAGATCACCTCCGATCACAAACTGGTCTGCAACAAAAAAGCTTAGTCCTAGAACTTCGCCATTATTGAAGCTAGCTATAGGAAAGCTGTCAAAATCAGTATCATCTACTTCTGTATAGTTAGTACCTAAGTAGTTGAATGCAACTGCTAATCCATTCTCAACTCCCAATGTCTCAATACCTGTATTGGTTAAAGTCGAGTCATCGTATTGAAAAGAGCCGAAATACTGACCGGGATTATTGCCAAATGTGGCATTCACAGTGAAACCGTAATTAACCAAGGCAGCTTGCACCGGTTTAGCCCCAATGGCAGCAACAGAGATGGTAGCTGCAATAGTAGCAATGCCAAGATTTTTAACTAATTTCATCAAAAAATACTCCAAAGTTAAAAAATGAATAGTTCTGTAATTTCACTTAAATAAACTTTGAACCACTGTGTACAGGTTAAGAAAAATCAAACAAAAGATTATTTTTATAAAATCTTTAAGCTTGTCACGTATATATAAATTTCCCGCGAAGTAAAAATTTAACTCATCCACTCAGTATCAAAAGGTTTCAAACCTCGGACTTTAGTCGTTGTGATTAACAACATTTTTATTACTGTCAAATTGCCATGAAATCACATGAAAATGATTCACCGAACGGTATTAGTAGTAAGTGAATATGCAAATCTGAAGTTTCTTGATGAAACTTTCATTCAAAAATCCAAAATCATTTAATTACTGAAGCAGTACAAACGCGCCTTGGCTTGGTTCATATCTGGTCTGGCTATGGCATTCAAGTTTAAAGATAGTTCTGGTACTTATACTGTGACTGGTGTTCGGGGCGTGATTGACCAAAGTCATATCTTCCAAGCCATGAAAACAAAACTGCGATCGCAAGTCCGTGAAATTAATACACCGTTTCATTAGGGAAGACTATGCCTGCTCAAGCAGCAGCCCTAACTTATAATTTTTCTAATGATGATAAAACTCTAACCAAGGCGGCGGGAAGCCCACTTCTTCTCTACGAGACGCTGTGCGAACCAGGGGTGGGAGGGATAGCCCGCCCTGCCCCGTCAACCGTCATCAGTCATCAGTCTTTCGTATGCTTAAACCAAATTATCAAGAATAGCAGGGTGGGATTATCCACCCTGCAAATTTTTAACATAATAAAATCTAAAAGCTCAGATTCCCGATTTTTCTAAGAAGTTAGGGAATCTTGTTATTCACAAATGATTTAGGATTGCTACATCGTTTTATTGGCATTAGATAAGAGTTAACCGTAATGTCTAGGTTTGCAGTTAATTAATCTATTGGTTGTTGCATGAATAAAATATACATGGATTAGTTTAGATATAATAATGACTCATTGTTTGTTTTCCTAACTGGAGAAATTAATGGGTCGCGCCAAAAAGGTTGTCCTGGCATATTCTGGTGGAGTGGATACCTCCGTTTGCATCCCTTACCTCAAACAGGAGTGGGGTGTGGAAGAGGTGATTACCCTAGCAGCAGATTTAGGCCAGGGAGATGAATTAGAACCAGTTCGAGAAAAAGCTCTAAAATCGGGTGCAAGTGAATCCCTCGTGGCCGATGTCAAAGACAGCTTCGTTAAAGATTACGCCTTTGGAGCAATTCAAGCCAACGCTCTTTATGAAAATCGTTATCCTCTAGGAACTGCCCTTGCTCGTCCACTGATTGCTAAGGTATTAGTAGAAACAGCCGAAAAATATGGTGCTGATGCGATCGCTCATGGTTGCACCGGCAAAGGTAACGATCAGGTTCGCTTTGATGTCTCAGTTACTGCTCTCAACCCAAACCTGAAGATCCTCGCACCAGCCAGAGAGTGGGGAATGAGTCGTGAGGAAACAATTGCCTATGGTGAAAAGTTTGGTATCCCCTCACCAGTCAAAAAATCTTCTCCCTATAGTATTGACAAGAATTTGCTCGGTCGTAGTATTGAAGCTGGTTTACTCGAAGATCCGTCATTTGAGCCACCAGAAGAAATTTATGAAATGACCAAAGCGATCGCTGATACTCCCAACGAGCCAGAGTACATCGAAATTGGTTTCCACGGTGGTATTCCAATAACTCTCAATGGCATAGCTAAAAAGCCAGTTGAACTAATTGAAGAACTCAATCAGGTGGTAGGAAATCACGGTATCGGGCGGATCGATATGATTGAAAACCGTCTGGTGGGCATCAAATCGCGGGAAATCTACGAATCACCCGCGATGTTAGTGCTAATTCAGGCACATAGGGATTTAGAAAGCTTGACTTTGACAGCAGATGTCACCCATTACAAGCGTGGGATTGAAGAAACTTACAGCCAAATCGTTTACAACGGTTTGTGGTACAGTCCACTCAAAGTTGCACTCGATGCCTTTATTCAAAAGACACAAGAGCGAGTCTCTGGAACTGTGCGAGTGAAGTTGTTCAAAGGCAACTCTACGATAGTTGGGCGTTCGAGCGATAATTCCCTCTACACTCCCGATTTGGCAACCTACGGAGCCGAAGACCAATTTGACCACAAAGCCGCTGAAGGCTTTATTTACGTTTGGGGGCTACCAACTCGCATTTGGTCGCGGCACACTAAAAGTTAAAAGTTAAAAGTTAGGAGTTAGGAGTTAGGAGGTAAAAAAGCGAAATACAAAAGTGAAAGTTAAAAAAATAACTTTTTACTTTATTCCTGACTCCTCACTCTTCACTACTCACTTCCTTAACTTGGCGAGACTCTAGCCACAGAGGCACAATAATTAAGGCTGCCAATATCAGTAACGCTGCGATCGCAAATTGACCCACCCAAGCAACCAATTGTTCTAAAGAGACAATTTTGCCAGCAAAAAAAGCTAATGTCACCATTAAACTAGCCCAAGCAACAGCTCCTAACAAGTTGTATAAAAAGAATTTTCCAAAGGGCATTTCGGCTATACCAGCTAGTGGTGCAGCAAAAACTCGCAACAATGCCAAAAAACGTCCAAAAAATACCGCTTTAGCAGAATTTTGACTAAATTGTTCTTTAATAGTCAGCAGTCGCACTTCAGAAATCCGAAATATGCTACCAACTTTTACCAGAAAAGGCCAACCGCTAACTCTACCAATCCAATAGCCACAAGTGCCGCCAATTACAGCACCCATAATTGCGTCACCGAGAACCAGCCAGAAATTCAGTTCATCACTGCCAGCTAGAAACCCACCTACTAAGGTCACGGTTTCACCAGGAAGGGGAATGCCTAAATTTTCTAGCAAAATTCCGAAAAAAATTGCCCAATACCCGTATGTATGGGCGACTTCCTGGATATTTTCTAGTGAAATCAGCTCTAAGGACATCCCGCACCGCCGCCTTTACAAATTTTTACTTTTACTATATCTTTGCTTGTTTTTGGGTGGGGTGTCAATCAAACCGCTACATAAAGTCATTAAGTCATTAGCTTAATTCTGAATAATCCATAGATTTTAGTCTATATTAAATATTAATTTTTGACTATTATTAACTATGCATTTTTTTAATGCTACTACCACAAATTTCTATTTTTTTTGGGAAAATTAAAATTTTTATAAAAAGTTTATAATTATCCAGATAAATTATAAAAATCTTGTAAAAGATACGGTTGATACCGAATTTGTTAGGCGATTATGCCTATATTGATGAAAGTTAACACAAATTATACGACATGAATACTGAAATAATCTCTCTCAACTGCATCACTGCAATTGCCCAAATATCGGGGTAAAACAGTGATTTTGCCGTTTAAAGAGAAGAGTATTGATGTCTTTTTCAATTTTTTGTCCAGTGTTCCAACTACCCTGTTAAATTCATGGCTCTCACACAAAAACTTCAAGTGATTTTGTTTAAACCCCAAGGAAGCATAGATTTGGAAGGCGGCAAGGCTTTGAGTGAACAGATGGCTGGAGTAGTACCCCAAGCTCATCAACTCTGGGTTATCGACCTAGCAGAAGTTAATTTCATGGACAGTTCTGGGTTAGTCCCTTTAGTAAAAGGGTTGAAAGCTGCACGTCAAAGCGGTTGCCGTTTGGTTCTATGCAACGTACAAGCTCCTGTACGGTTAATTTTGGAACTTACCCAACTAGATTCAGTGTTTGAAATTTTTCCCACTTATGAAGACATTTTTACCACCGTCAAAGATAACAGTCTGGTGCTAGCAGGCTAAGTAATAAATCTACCTATAGATGGATGCTGTAGTCAAGCAATATTTGAATTTTTTCATATTCTCAAAGATAACAGTCTGGTGCTAGCAGGCTGATTTTCTTTTTTGTCCAGAGAAGAATGTTGAGGAAAACTCATGGCTTTGAGGTTAGGTAATATCAATGGCACATGAACATATCTGCTTATTGGAAGCCATCTACCTAAAGCAGTAAAGTATGAAATTACCAAAATCGGTCAACACAATGCAGTTCTTTGTGACACTCCCCAACTTCTGAAAGACAGGGCTGTTCAAATTACCTGAAGCTAATTGTTCTATATCCGACGTAACTAGTGCAAGGAAGCAGGAGGTAAGAAAGGTTAGAATGTCAGCCTTTGCGTTATTTCTAACTCTATAGTTATTTTTGCCTTGGTGTACTAGTCGAATGGCTGCAAGAGCCTTTGCCGCGCCAATTTCTTACCTCTTTGATTCCACCATAATGATAAAATTAGGCATTCTGGGGAGTCGAAATGTTAGTTTCTTCAGATGCTGGGCGGGGAAAATTTGGCAAATCAATGCCGCTGTGACTAGCATTGCGAGTTTTGAGTGCTAAACGGTAACTCACACTTTGCAGTTCTGCTTGTAGTTGGCGATTTTCCCGTTGTAGCATTGCTACCTTTTCTCTCACTGGCGTCATCCGCTCCTCAAACTTCCGACGGTAAATTTGAGGCAACTCTTGTACTACTTGCTCCAACATCCGAGTGCGATCGGTGAGTTCTTGGACTGACTGTCGCAATTGATAAATTTCGGAGTCACGAGTTGTAATTTGCTCTTGGTAGAACGCCACCTGTTGCTCCACAGCTTGGAGTTGTTCTTGCAAAGCCTGTAACTGGGTCAGATCGCGCTCAAGCTCCGGCTGTTGGGGCATAAAACTAGTGTTACCCTTTACCAGCCGGAAGAGTTCTTGAGATAACTGTTGCACTAATTGATCGCGAAGTTGCAACTCTTGGCGTAGCTGCGATACTTCCGTAGAGAGAACTTGAATATTGGGTGTATCAGATTGGCTCACAGTAGCTTACAGCTCCCATTCAGAATCTTGTCCACTCTTAGGTATAACTGCGGGAGTACTACCTTTGGCAAGTATTTGTTAATTTAGCATTCCCAAGCAAGTCACGAAAAAAGAAAAAAACAAAATTTTATTGAATGGGATTGGGCATTGAGCATGGGGCATTGGGTACTAGGAAAACTCTTCCCTATCCCCTATTGCCTATTCATTAGACCGTTGCTGTTACTTTGGTAGGTTTTTCTTTTTCCTCTTTAGGGGGTTTTTCCTCTTCGATTTCCTGCTTAACTGTCAGATAGCGAATCACTTCTTCACTCAAGCGCATGGCGCGTTCAAAGGGGGCGATCGCAGTTGCAGGCGCAGTGTAGTTTAATTGGATGTAGATGCCATCGCGGTGTTTTTTAATTTCATAAGCCAGACGACGCTTACCACGATTTTGAATTTGGATATCCTCAGCGCCTTGTTCGCGAAGCAAATTCTGATATTTAGTTATTGCTTGCTCTGCCTGTTCGTCTCCCAGGTCAGGACGGAGAATATACATTGTTTCGTAACTTGTAGTCATATTTTTCAGTCTCCTCATGGACAAAAGTGGCTGCTGATCTTAATTTATACCTAATTTTAATTCAAAATTTCAGTATTAATCAACATCTGAAGCAACAAGGAACTATAATCTTACCAGTTTTCAATTTGAATCATTGCTAATCCGCCAAAGTTTGGATTTTTTAGATGTCCCTAATGAAAACTAGGTCGGCTCCCGACCTCAAGATTTTTTTAGCGAGTAAGAATCCAGCTTTTGGCGATCGCTAGCAAATTGCTCAAGCTATCAGCTTCGCCAACGGGTATCTTGTCCTAAGGGCATCTATAGCGATCGCTTTCAGGCTGAAGGCTCAATCGGTTCGCTAAAAAGCTAACTGAGGATTGCTACCCGCTCACAGCAACAAAAAAGCAGATAAAAGGATATTCATCAAGGTTATGGCGCAGCGCTATGTGCGAATTCAAAATCAAGAAGGACAGATTTACTATGGGTTACTACAGCTATCCCTCAATGTGCAGGTGCTAGATGCTCCGCCCTGGTTACAAGGACAACCCACTGATTTAACTTTGACACCAGAAGATTACCAAATTCTGGCTCCTTGCGCTCCCTCAAAAATTGTGGCGGTGGGTAAGAATTATGCAGACCATGCAGCCGAAATGGGAACTCCAGTACCTTCTGAGCCACTAATCTTTCTCAAGCCACCCACATCGATCATTCCATCTGAGAGGGAAATTAAGTATCCTCCCCAGTCGCAAAGAGTTGACTATGAAGGAGAGTTAGCATTAGTGATTGGCGATTACGCCTTTGAATGTACACCAGAGGTAGCCCAAACAAAAATTTGGGGCTACACCATTGCCAATGACGTAACAGCGCGAGATTTACAAAAACGGGATGGTCAATGGACGCGAGCCAAAGGTTTTGATACTTTCTGTCCCTTGGGGCCTTGGATTGTGCGGGAATTAAATCCAGGAGCGAGATTGCAGACTTTTGTGAATGATGACACTAATCCAGTCCAATCTGCCTGTATCGATCAGATGGTGTTTTCCCCAGATGTTCTAGTTTCCTATATCAGTCAGATTATGACGCTACTACCCGGTGATTTGGTGCTTACAGGTACGCCAGAGGGTGTAAGTCCATTGCATCCAGGCGATCGCGTCCGCGTAGAAATTGAAGGTATTGGTCGCCTGGAAAACACCGTAGTCGCCCGTTAACTAATAGCGTACTTGTACGCTGTATTTTGGTACAGGGGATAGGGTGTTAGTTACTAGCGTACCTGCATATACACGGCATCAGAAATCGCCGGAATTTCTGCATAACGCCCGCTCAATGACTGGATGACTGAATATGCAACTGCTACCACTATGCCTAGAAAAATGGTTGTGGATAAGGTTTGGATTGCAAAACCACCAGAGGGAACTAGTCCAACAACATCAGTCAGGATGCCAAACAAAAAGATAATGATGTCCAAAAGGATTGCCTGCATGGTGTTGAAACGAATGAAGTGACTGATTTTTTCATTTCTTACCACCAATAGGAATAAGGCAAAGAAAATAATCACTCCTGCATAGCGCACACTTCTGTAAAATGACCATAAAATCAGAATCGGTGCAAAAACGATTGCTAGGGGAGGAAACTGCTGTAATAGAAAAAGGCCAAAAGTTACTGCCTCAACCATCGGTAGCAAATAGGGCAAGCAAGCAAAAATCCGATCTGAAACTGTTGTAGACCCGCGCCAAGACATTATGCGTTCTCCTGTGGTTAAATTTCTATAGTTACTTGAGCTTAGGATAACGCAGTTGCTTGGTCTTGCTGGCAAATTCAACTATTCTATATGGGCAATGCGAAAACCCATCATACACTCATACTGGTCTGGCTGCTGTTGAGTAAGTTTGCGAATGGCTTGACCACAGCGCAGTTGACCCCCACGCCACCGGGGTTGACCACTCCTATCAGCGAGTAAACAAGACTGGCAAACTTGCTCAGGGGCAAGGATTTGCTCGTCCATTAAAATGACTAGCATCGAAATCCCTCCTGTAAATCCTCATTGTCACCCACATTTCACTCAGGTGAGGATAAGCTTTGTAGCAGTTCAAACAAACGCTTCAGGTAGGTTGGGCGTGTGCTACGCGGTTAAGTGTTGTGATTTGCTATGGCGTTTTGCGCCCGCCGTAGGCGATCGCAGAGGACACTTAAGAGCCACATCCTACCTCCCTCTTTTTAGCAAAAATGTGGGCAATCACAATTTAATAAAAATTGTCAAGTGAATCTTAATTTATTGTATGTTGTGTCTATTGCAAATAGACATTTTAGTAAAAAATAATACAAAATAGTTGAGCAGAGATAGCTAACAGTATTTATTGCATCCCTGTTAATTTAGCACTGGAGAGGATCAAACTTAATATTCAGGAAACGACAAAAGCTTTATGCACAAGTAACACAGCGATCCATTGACATTTCCTTGATGCGACTAGTTAAAGTGCCAGAAGTCAAGTAAGTAAAACTGAGTTAACTAGATAGCCATTTAAGGGATGCATTTACAAAATACTGGGGTAAACTTGCAAGCAAGTTAATACACAATATTACTCAGCGGCTCGTCGGTCTGGGCATCACTCACAATGGAACACTGGCAATTTCTGATACAGAAACAAGGCGCTCGCTCGTGGCATATCCTAGAATCGCCAAATTTGGAACTTTTGGAAGGACAGTATAGAGTTTTGGCTCGTTCTAACCTTCCTAATACAGACGTTGAAGTGCGGGTAACTCACTCTTCAACCCAGCAAGTTCAACCAAAACGGAAAATTTTCAAGCGATCGCGTCGCACTAATTCAGAAGGCTTAATGGCGGTCATTCCCTTTACATACTTCGAGCCGGGAGTTTGGGAGTTGCGCTGTACCGGCGATTTAATGTCGGATCTGCTCGGTAAATCTTGGCAATACAGTGTCCAACTACAAGTATTGTGCCAGGAAGTAGAGGAAGAGCCAGGGGAGAATGTAGAGTCAAATTCACCTGCTCACTCAGATACTGTTTCTGAAAACTTGGAATGTACTACCCTAGCAGAACAAGCAATTACTACACACAGCAGCCCTGTTACCATTGTTGTGCTGAATGAAGGGAACTTGGAAGCTAGTGCCCCAACAGAACCCGCAATTAAGCTAGATAAAGCGATCGCTGTTTCCACAGAATCGGCAATTGCTACACACAGCAACCCCGTTACCATTGTTGTGCTGAATGAAGGGAACTTGGAAGCTAGTGCCCCAACAGAACCCGCAATTAAGCTAGATAAAGCGATCGCTGTTTCCACAGAATCGGCAATTGCTACACACAGCAACCCCGTTACCATTGTTGTGCCGAATGAAGGGAACTTAGAAGCTAGTGCCCCAACAGAACCCGTAATTAAGCTAGATAAAGCGATCGCTACAGAACAGATAATTGCTACACACAGCAACCCCGTTACCATTGTTGTGCCGAATGAAGGGAACTTGGAAGCTAGTGCCTCAACAGAACCTGTAATTAAGCTAGATAAAGCGATCGCTGTTTCCACAGAATCGGCAATTGCTACACACAGCAACCCCGTTACCATTGTTGGTA
>NZ_JBIQNW010000016.1:133846-141680 GCF_047228265.1 Nostoc sp. UIC 10607
GTAATTAAGCTAGATAAAGCGATCGCTGTTTCCACAGAATCGGCAATTGCTACACACAGCAACCCCGTTACCATTGTTGTACCAGATGAAACTGAGGAAGATATCGATGAGCCTGTGAGTCCTGTTTGGCTCAAAGGTGAGACGGCAGAGCAGATTTTACAAAATTTAATAGATTTAGCTTTACCCGCTTCTGAAGCCCTGCCAAAAGATGAAAAGGTTGCAAATTCTCCAGCAACACAACCACCGCCACCATTACTGCTAACTTTAGACCAGGATATTTACATAGCTCGTTGGGGACAAGCTCTTACAATCAATGGGCAGATAGAACTCAAAGAAAAGACTAATCTAGATCAGGCTGAAACATTATCCCCAAAAAGGCTACGGACGCTTGAACTAGGAATTGAACTGCGATCGCCCCTAGAACCAGAAATCTTAACCCAGGTACGGCAACCCTTACCAGACCAGGAGTTGCCCTTCATCATCAATACCTCAATTAATATTCCTGCTGACTGTGAATCTAAGTTAATTTTGGCAGATATCAGTTTGTATGGTGAATTCGCCGATGTTGGTGAAGTCATCCGGTTAGCCAGCCAGTCTTTCACCATTACAGCAGATGTAACAGAATTACTGGCAATCACAGCCGCAGCAAAACCTAGTACATCCTTAAATGATCCCATAACACCATCCGACTCGTCTGCTGCTTTCACGGAGCCGGAGACCGCTGTGAGGATAGATTTGAAACTATTCAATCTGGTCAATATTCCAAAAACAGACCAGTCTCAGATACTCAATCCATCCCCAAATACACCCTTACCACCGCAAATTAACCTGCAAGTTCTGCGAGAAGCCACCCTGCGGACATCCAACTTAAAGAATTCAGTTACTTCGCCTCAATTGCCGAAACTGCCCCCTATTCAAAGCGATGCCAACCTTCCCACAGATGTTGTTGCAGAACCCCCTACACAGGATGAGTTTCTAGAAAAAGATGCAATTATAGCTGCCATCAACTTGGAGCAGTTGGTCATTAGGCAACGTCGAATGCCAATGCTCGTCACTACTTTGCCATACTTGAAACGCCTACAAACTTTGTCAGGTGATACAGAAGAAGTAAAAAGCAATGTCCCCCCAGATGCATTGCAAGTTCCAGCAGATGAAGACTTCCCGCAGTTGGACGAAATTGTAGCTGAAGATGAAAATATACCGGAATTAGTAGTAGATGATGCACAATTCCAGGAAGAATCTGTTGCTGAAGTAGAAGCCCAGCCAAATTCACAATTCCAGGAAGAATCTGTTGCTGAAGTAGAAACCCAGCCAAATTCACAATTTATTACAACAGGTAACCTTTACTCATCTCCTCTGCTCAGGAAGTGGATGCAGAGCCAAGGATACTCTTTGCCTGAATCCATTAATGATCTGCAACCTCAAGACTACGATAACTATGTTCCAGCCCAGCAGACCCAGCTTTCTCTTAGTGCTGAAACTCCCAATACTCCCAATGTTGATGTCAACTTGCCGTTAAGCCTAGATGCTGATACACAGACGTGGGAAGAAGTTCAAGAGTCGGTTTTCGATCTTGGGAACTTTGGGAAAGACACAGACACAGCAAAGGAAGCTGATCTAGAGATAGGGGAAGATACGGTAGTAGAAAAAGTATCCGAACCACCACTCTCAATGGCTCTGGTAACACAACTACCGCCTCCCCCTCCTCCAATAAAAATGAATATAGCGTCGGCTTGGTTAGCGCAAGAAATTGTTGTAGATGATACATATGATGAACTGGAAGCCGATGTAACAAAGAATTACTCCCTTGAAGAAGAGAAGCAACCAATGTTAGGTTTATCCTCTTCTCCACCCATAAATACGGCAGTCATTGAGCCTTTGCCAATTCCAGAACTGCATATACCAGACGGCGAACTAATCGCAGGCAAGTTTATCATAGTGCGCCTAGTACTGCCTGAAGTACCTCCCCAAGTTGTTGTCAAGTTATGGGTTGAAGATTATCAAACTCGCTGGTTACTAGAGGGGCCCCATTTACTGGCAAATCTGCTACCTAATGCCTTGGGAGGATTGGAAGTGATGACGCAATTAAACATTCCCTTTGGCTGTTTGGAAATTCGCTTAGAAGCGATCGCACTTGATCTAACAACCCAACAGGAAAGTCACAAAGTCACAATAGTGCGAACTGTGATTCCTCCAGACTTGCCAAGCTTGCAGTTAGATGAACTCCTGGGTATGTGATAGCGAGTAGTAAGTAAAAATAATAACTTAAGGACAAGGGGACAAGGAAAAATTATTCAAAAAAGCTTCCCCTACTCCCGCTCCCAATATGAGCTGTGTTAAAAATATGAAAGAATTTCAAAAATCTGGCAGAATTTGCAGTAAGCTCATTTTGAATTGTAGTGTTATTTAGCAGGAACCTTTATTATGGCAGCTTCTTTTTTGCCTTCTATCTTCGTTCCCATCATTGGTTGGGTTCTACCAGCTATAACCTTCGCGTTTCTATTTTTATACATTGAAAGCGACGATATCAGCTGATGTAATCATGAGTCAGTAGTCATTAGTCAAGTTTTCGGACAAACGAAAGTTATCAATTCTGTCAGATACGTTTCTAGACTATTGACCAAAATTAATACCGCCTATCTCATAGAGACAGGCGGTTTTTTAACGTTGATTTTTCAACAAATGCTAGAAAATTCTAACTTATAGTGTTCGGTTCAAACTAACTCATGTTAAATCGAAGAACCGAGTCCGGCGTAGGCACCATAAAAGAAAATGCCCAAGACTGTAATTATACCTAATCCTGCGATCGTAGCGACGACCCACAGGGGAATTCTCCCACTTCCAGACACAGCTTCTCTCCTCCCTTAACAACAAATCAACACACGTTCAATAAACAAAGATTAACAACAGTAGTTCCCAGTTAGTTAAAGAAGTAACTGGAAAACAGAATCCCCAGAACGAAAACTAGTAGTAGTCCCAGGTATAGCGAAGTCCGGTTTAGTTCAACCGGCTGATTATTGGGATTGGGCGATCTTTCTACCATAATTGCTCCTAACGTTGAATAAATTGCATTGCGGCGATCGCGCCCAAAAAGAATACAGTTGGTACACCTAAGGTGTGAACTGCCAGCCATCTAACGGTAAAAATTGGATAGGTAACTGGTTGATTGATGTTATTGCCGCTAGTCATGATCTCAAACTACTTTCCAATAAATTGTTCAACTTGTTTTTTAGCTTCAAAACGGTTCTTCACAATTGGCACTTCTTGCCGCGCTGGTGTGAAATACTCGTCGGGGCGGGGTGTGCCAAAGGCATCATAAGCCAGCCCGGTGCTGACAAATAGCCAACCGGCAATAAACAATGCCGGGATGGTGATGCTGTGAATTACCCAGTAACGAACGCTAGTAATGATGTCCGAAAACGGACGTTCTCCAGTGGTACCTGACATTTAGATCCCTACCTTATACATAGAGTGTTATTGAGTTTATTATCCTACAAAGTTAAGAAAGAGTTACAAGTTGCAAAGTTCTTCTCAGAAATTGGGTATGGGAATTAGGGGAGAGGTGATAGGTGATAGGTGATAGGGAAATAATCTATACCCTGTAACCTGTACCCTATTCCCTTCTTCAAGCTGCTTCTTGAGAAGTTGTTTCAGGGTTTGGTAGATATTTGAGCAAAACGCCGCGATCGCCAATTATAAATCCCCGCTCTGGCTCTAAGAACACAATCTTGTACAAATTAGCAGCAACTTCTTCCACCGCACGGTCTTTTTCCCAGGTTTTACCACCGTCGGTACTTCGTAGTAAATTACCGCTACCGCCACCTACCCAAATTTCATCGGGTGTGCGATATGCCAAATCCAGTAAACCCCAACTAGTAGATAACTCTGGATATTTTGCCTCTTGCCATTCTTCAGGTTTAGTTGGGTCACTAAACTGAACTTGACCTCCCCTGGCTAGCAACCACAATTGCCCATTTTCAGCAAAGCCCATATTTTCTACCCGCCGAGAACTAATGCGGTTATGGGGTACCCAAGCATCTTGCCCCGGTTCCCAAGTTGAGTAGAAACTACCCTTAGCGGAAACGGCAACATACTTACCATCAGCAGAACGTTCCAAGTTACGCACTACACCGACTGCTGATTCCACCTGGGCTTTCCAATTTTTGCCGCCGTCTGTGGTCTTATATATGGCTCCTACATCAGTAGCCATTTCAGCTGTGTTGTCTGCTAGTGCCTTAACTGCGATCGGGCTACCTGGTAGCTTTTCGCTCAGGGGAATACGCGACCAAGAAGCACCTTCATCGGTAGTGTGCAGCAACAGTCCAGGCTCTCCGGCAATCCAGCCTTCTTTACCTGCAAAACTTACTGAGTCAAAGCGATACTTTTGCTCATCCAGTTGCAGTGTGATTGGTTTCCAGGTATTACCACCATCATTGGTTTCCAAGAGGGTGGCATTGCTACCTACTAAGTAGCCATGCTCAGGGTTATTAGTAAAAGCAATATCCAATAGATTCGAGTCTGTTGGCACAGAAATTACTTTCCAAGGGTTGTAGCTAACAGAAGGAACTTTGCTACAACCTATGCACATGATGACTACTATTAACAAGGCAGCTATTCGTTGCCAACTTTTCACAATTGAATGCATTAGTATTTCTTAAGTTGTTTCTAAATTTCTGTAGGTGTTCTCTAAAAGGTTTACCTTATACCAATTTTGGATTTTAGATTTTGGATTTTGGATTAAAAGTCCTTATTAAAAAGCTTTTCAAAAATTCCAGAAAATATTAACCCAATATGGTATTGAGGGTCATGACCGCTCTACGGAACTGGTAAAACGAACGACACATTTATGCGATTTTAATTACACAGTAAACTCCCTGTTTCCGATATAACGGCTGTTATTGCAAGCCGTAGAGACTGATAAAAAACAAGAAGCCAAGAGCCAAAGCACCAAAAATTAGGATATTTTTTTGTGTTGGCGTTAGGTTATTGACACCCAAACCGTAACCGAGATTTTCTTTGAAGCCTGATGCAGTACCCGCAGGGCCGATGTTGGCAAAAGCGGTTTTTTTAGCACTACAAACTGGACAGCGCCAATTTATGGGCAGTTCTGCAAAGGTTGTCCCTGAAGGAATATCATCCTTGTCGTCTCCCTTTTCAGGTTCGTAAACATAACCGCAGGCGCGACACTCGTAGCGGTCTAACACCGTAGTCTCAACAGCTGGTTCGCTCATGGCTAAGGCCTCGCAGAGGAGAAATCTTAAATATACGTTAAAAATTATGACATAATTGTTAGACTTTTCTATCACTAGCAAAAGCGAATTAAATACCTGAAGTGCATCTGTTTCCCAGATTTCAGAAAAACCAAACAGATATAATGTAAAAGAAAGTAACGTAATTCAAGGGATTGGGCATTGGCTATGGGGAATTGGGGCATTCCTCTCTCCTAAAAAAAGAGAAGCTTTGATGCTTGCTCCCCTTCCCTCCAAGGAGAAGGGGCTGGCGGTTAGGTCTGTATTGAACTCAACACAGAATCGCTATAGTCCCTAATCTTTAGTAGTCAGTACCCAATCTCAGGTCACTACTTAAAATACTCCATAAGCGGTAGATACTCATTGTGTTTGTCCTCAGCGGTTACGAGTACCTTCTAGGCTTCTTCATAATCTGTAGCCTAGTACCTGCCTTAGCGCTCTCAGCATCCAAGCTCCTACGACCCAGTAGTTATAGCCCAGAACGTCGCACCACCTATGAATCTGGCATGGAACCCATCGGGGGAGCCTGGATTCAGTTCAACATCCGCTACTACATGTTTGCTCTGGTCTTCGTCGTCTTTGATGTGGAGACTGTTTTCTTGTATCCTTGGGCGGTAGCTTTCCACCGTTTGGGGCTATTGGCATTTATTGAAGCGCTAGTCTTTATTGCAATTCTTGTAGTCGCTTTAGTTTACGCATGGCGTAAAGGAGCTTTGGAATGGTCTTGAATTCTAACTTAACAACCCAGGGCAAAGAGCGAATCATCAACCCCATTGAACGGACTACAATCACTCAAGACCTTTCAGAAAACGTCATTTTGACGACGGTTGATGACCTCTACGACTGGGCGCGGCTTTCTAGTTTGTGGCCGTTGCTGTTTGGTACTGCTTGCTGCTTTATTGAGTTTGCAGCTTTAATTGGTTCCCGATTTGACTTTGACCGTTTTGGACTAATTCCCCGTTCTAGCCCCCGCCAAGCCGATTTAATTATTACGGCAGGGACTATTACGATGAAGATGGCTCCCCAACTGGTGCGTCTTTATGAACAAATGCCGGAGCCGAAGTATGTAATTGCGATGGGAGCTTGCACAATTACTGGCGGGATGTTCAGCGTTGATTCTCCCACAGCAGTGCGCGGAGTCGATAAACTGATTCCTGTGGATGTGTACTTGCCTGGTTGCCCTCCCCGTCCAGAAGCAATTATCGACGCAATCATTAAGCTGCGAAAGAAAATCGCCAATGAATCGATGCAAGAGCGGGATAAAATTAAGCAAACCCACCGCTACTACAGCACGACTCATAATTTGAAGCCAGTAGAGGAAATCTTAACTGGTAAGTATTTGCAGTCAGAAACTCGCTATGCACCACCGAAGGAATTGACGGAAGCGATCGGTATGCCAATACCACCTGCACTGCTGACAGAAAAGGCGCAAAAGGAGGAACAAACCCGTGGCTGAAGAAGAATCTAAACCAGTACCAGCAGCCAAAGAAGAGGCATTGGTACAAGCGGGTAAAGTTTCCCAGTGGTTGACAGAAAATGGCTTTGACCATGAGTTTTTAGCACCAGATAAGAATGGTGTAGAGATAATTAAGGTGGCGGCAGATTTCTTGCTTCCTACCGCTACAGCCCTTTATGCTTATGGGTTTAATTATCTCCAGTTTCAAGGTGGCGTTGACCTTGGGCCAGGACAGGAATTGGTAAGTGTGTATCACTTGATTAAAGTCGGTGATAATAGCGATCGCCCCGAAGAAGTTCGAGTTAAGGTGTTCTTACCACGGGAAAACCCCGTAGTCCCTTCTCTGTACTGGATTTGGAAGACCGCAGATTGGCAAGAGCGCGAGTCTTACGATATGTTCGGCATTATCTACGAAGGACACCCAAATCTCAAGCGGATTTTGATGCCGGAAGATTGGGTAGGTTGGCCTTTGCGGAAGGATTACATCTCGCCTGATTTCTACGAGTTGCAAGATGCTTATTAGATATTGCTGAATAGAGACGCAATGAATCGCGTCTGTACAATATAGTTTCGGCAGTGATTAACCCCTTTCCGGTGGCGGAGAGGGGTTATGTTTTTGATGTTTCATTTCAAGTTGGTTGACAAAATTTGCTGTAATTGGAGGCAATACGGTTCAGTTAAGGTTTTTTGATGAAAACTCTAGATCGCTAAAGACGCGATAATTCATCGCGTCTCTTGTCTATGGAAACGCGGAGGTTCGCAAAGGAGGGAGAGGTGGGATAGAGATATACAGTGAAATTTCCTAGTAATCGGAATCACTATCTTTACCGTTGTATCTATAATTTATGGAAAGATTTAATGGAAAGATTTAATGTAAATATTTAAAGTAATATGTCAGAAACACCCAAAAACGACGGCATTTGGATTGTAACGGATGAAATGCCTCAAATATCGATTCCTGATGGTGGTAAAGGCGGGAGTAGTAATACACGCAGTTGGGGAGAGGAAACTATCAGGGAACCTACTGGTAGCAAAGGGGTAGGAGTTGCCGTTACAGCATTTGCGGCTGTTATGAGGTACAGTAGCAACAAATAGCAAACCAGTTTCTTAAATGTTGAGGATTTATTAA
>NZ_JBIQNW010000017.1:0-130015 GCF_047228265.1 Nostoc sp. UIC 10607
CAGTCCCCAAGCTGGATTTATCGCCTTTTCCTGCACCCTCTTGACAAAAGTGCAATCATTCTAACCTCTCACCGATGATTCAACCAAAACAACAAGAAGATCAAAAAGTTCTCAGTTTGGAAGACTGGAAGACTGTTTTGGGAGAGCTAACATTTGGATTAACTAGTGATAATGAAGCTAAAAAATATAGACCTACTTTTAGAGGACTAATTTCTTACTTTATCCGTAGGGGAAGAGATGCATTTTCTACACCATTCGAGCATCATCCAAAGCAACCTGGATGGGATAAGCAAGTTAATAATGCTTTTTTATTAGGTCTTGCTTGGGAAGAGGCAAGAGATTTACAACTTTTAAAGGATAAACAGAAATTAATAGCAGATATTAAAAAACTTAAAAAAGATACAGAACCTGGAGTTGCAATTGCAATTTTTGGTTCTCTAGGTGAGCTTGAAGCTTTAAAGGTTCAAGTAGAAGCACAATTACGTGAAAGAAAAGAAACTCTTAACAATTTTAGGGTAGCGGTCCAATACCATGAATTAGAGGCAACTGCTAACCGTTTAACCTCACAAATTCACGAGGCAACAAATAAAAAGATTATTGAAAATAAATTACTGGAGTTTTATCAATCTAGTCTTGACTCGGAGGATGAACCAAGACCAGATCAGGTTGTTCGTATATATGAGGATGCAGGTGTTGAGTTACCAGGTTTAGTAATTAGAAGACTAGAAGAAGTAGAACTATTTCATCGCAGACTAATAGAGAATCGTAGGGAATTTTTAGGAAGTGAAATTCAACGTATTAGAAGGCAAATATCCTCTAGAGAAAGTTTTATTAGAGAGAAAACTAATGAGCGTGCCGAACTTTTGGAAGTGCTAAAGACGCATGGAGCTTTAGAAGAATACACAATGTTACAAGAAATTTATCTTGATGATGTAGCTAATCTCAATGAAATTAATAAACGCATCGAAGAACTAAAACAATTTGAGGAACAAAAAAGTACCTTAAAAATTGAAAAAGAACAGTTACTACAACGCGCACGTCGTGACTATGGAGAACGGAATGAGCAAGCAGAACGTGCTATTAATTTATTCAGCATTAACTCTCGATTCCTGTACGACGTTCCAGGAACACTTGTTATTGATGTAGGAAGCAATGGCTTTAGTTTCCGAGTAGAAATTAGACGTGATGGTAGTGAAGGGATCGATAAGATGAAGATATTCTGTTATGACTTAATGTTGGCGCAACTTTGGTCAGAGCGTGACTCTTCACCGCGTATATTAATTCATGACAGCACAATTTTTGATGGTGTAGATGAGAGACAGGTATCCCTTGCTCTACAATTAGCTGATAGAGAGTCAAGAAGGCTTGGCTTTCAGTATATCTGTACATTGAATTCAGATATGGTTCCACGTTCAGATTTTTCACCTGATTTTAATTTTGATTCTTTTGTGAGACTAAGACTTACAGATGAGAATGAGGAGGGAGGACTACTAGGCATTAGTTTTTAGGTAACAATGTAGATTTAAATATTAAGAATGTATTTAAGATTTTACACAAGGATGGAACTATGACTGACGCTCAAAAGATGGTTCGCTTAAACTTAGATTTGTCACCTGAACTAAATCAGATATTAGACGAACTAGCAAATAAAATAGGCACAAGTAAAAGTGATGTTCTGCGTCAGGCTATAACTTTGATGCAAATAATGGTTATAGCTAAAGAGGAAACCAAAAAATTAGGAGTCCCAGAAGCAAATCAATTGATAGTGGATGAAATCATTTTCTCATCTGAAAAGCAGCCAAAACCCAATGCATCAGAAGGTTTTTTAGAAACCTTTGGAAGCTGGGAAGATACACGCACTGCAGAAGAAATTGTTGATGAAATATATTCAAGTCGTACTGTAAGCGATCGCAATTATAGCTTGTGAATTATTTACTCGACACTGATACATGTATTTATTGGCTTAAGGGTCGCCAGCCAGTCAGGGATAAATTATTGGCAGTCGGATGCGATGAAGTATGCATTTGTGTCATCACTGCTGCTGAATTGTATTATGGTGCATACAATTCTAATCGAGTTTCAGAAAACTTAAGTAATGCAGAAGACTTTATTCAAAACTTACCCGTTCTACCATTAACTGATCCTGCTCTGAGAAAGTATGGTGAAATAAAGGCACAACTCCGTAGAATAGGGCAAACAATTGCTGAATTTGATTTACTAATTGCTAGTGTTGCACTTGCAGAAAACTACACTTTAGTAACAAACAATACTCGTCACTACGAACGCATCAACGGATTAAAACTAGAAAACTGGACTCTGCCTTAAAAACTTAGCAAAAATAAGCATATTAACACTGTGAAATTATTGCTATCTAAACACCATGACAGATTTATCAAAAATAATTGCCCACAAAGGCGACAATCCACTAATTACCTCACCTGAAAATTTGCAGTTGCAAGAAGACGTAGAACTTGAGCGAAAACTGAGAGAACTTAAGTTTAAACAAGAACTAAGAAAAGATTGGATTTTATTTATTGTTAGGGATGTAATAATTTTTCCTGCCGCCATCCTTTTTATTTTTGCTGCCAGTGGTTATTCCCTATTTCTTCATATTCATGGGTAAGTTACTCTGACTACAATTTTTAATCAACCACAGAGGCGCAGAGTACACAGAGAAAAGACAGACGATAAAGTTCACAAAACTTTGGAATTGTTAGAAATTATTTATCTTATCCTTGTGTTTCTTTGTCGCTGTGATTATTTATAAAATCTTATAACCTATCTACTAGCTCAGTGCAATTGCGTAACTAATTTTACAGACGACGAAGCCAACTTGCTACAAGTAGACTCATCTTTATATCCACACAAATTTTGCTGGATATAAAGTAAGTAGCTAATGGAAATAATCTAAAAATATGGGGCTTTTAATATTTTCTGTTGCTTTAGTTGCCATTGTTGCTGTAATTATCATTAATAGCTACAACGATTTAGTCAAGTACCGCAACCGTTACAAAAATGCTTACTCTCAAATCGATGTTCAATTACAACGTCGCTATGACTTAATTCCCAACTTAGTAGAAACTGCTAAAGGGTACATGAAACATGAGCGAGAAACTTTAGAAGCAGTTATTGCGGCTCGAAATTCTGCAATTAATGCTAGCAGTAATGCGGCACAAAATCCTGGCGATCCGCAAGCGATGCAACAGTTGGGTAATGCTGAAGGGGCGCTGACAGGTGCGTTAAGTCGGTTGATGGTACTTTCAGAATCTTATCCAGAATTGAAAGCCGATCGCGCCATGACTCAGGTAATGGAAGAATTATCTTCCACTGAAAACCGGATTGCTTTTGCCCGTCAGGCTTTTAATGACGCGGTGACACTTTACAACACCAAGAGCGAATCCTTCCCTAGCAATCTTGTGGCAAATACTTTTAACTTTACTGTTGCAGAATTGCTCGCCGAAGCTACTCCAGAAATAAGAAATGCTCCACGCGTGTCTTTTTAGGTGTCTATGAATTTCTTTGAACATCAGGATCGGGCACGCCAAAATACGCAACAACTAATTGGATTATTTTCCCTGTCGATCGCAGTCATGATTATGGCGATTTATATTGCCACTTTATTTCTGTTCGGCATGGCTCCCCGTGTTTGGTGGCATCCAGGGATATTTCTCTACGTGGCTGGGATTACAATAGTTGCGATCGCAGTAGGAAGCCTCTATAAAATTGCCTGTCTCCGTCAAGGAGGAAGCGTAATCGCTCAGGAATTGGGGGGAAGACTCCTGCTACCAGAAACGGCCGATGAACAAGGGCGACAACTATTAAATATAGTCGAGGAAATGGCGATCGCTTCTGGTATTTCTGTCCCAAAAGTTTATCTCCTGGAGAGAGAAACCGGCATTAATGCCTTTGCTGCTGGATTTACGCCCAATGATGCTGTAATTGGAGTTACCCGTGGAACTCTGGAACACCTGAGCCGGGATGAACTACAAGGAGTCATCGGCCACGAATTCAGTCATATTCTCAATGGAGATATGCGGCTAAATTTGCGTTTAGTGGGACTACTCCACGGGATTTTGTTCATTTACATAACCGGGGAATTTCTGTGGCGAATTCGTGATACTTTCCGTTCAGACAAGGAAGGCAAGGGTTTACCTATCTGGGCTTTTGGCTTGGCACTGATGGCAATTGGCGGTATCGGCTTACTCTGCGGACGCTTGATTAAAGCCGCAGTCTCTCGCCAACGTGAATTTCTCGCCGATGCTTCGGCTGTACAGTTCACTCGCAATCCTAATGGACTTACCGGAGTCTTCCAAAAACTCCAACAAATGGATTCACGCTTGATTGCGCCGGGTGCAGAAGCCGCCAGCCACATGTTTTTTGGCAATGCTCTCAACCCCTCTTTCTGGGAAGATATGTTTTCTACTCACCCACCGCTAGCAGAACGTATTCGCCGTGTTGGGGGTTTGAACGTCAGCAATTTGCCAGCAATGCCATCTTGCAATCAGACGCGTTCCCCTTCGCAGGAATCCTTAACAATGGGCTTTGCTGGTGGTGACAACGCTATACCAGAACAAGTTGTAAACCAAGTTGGAAGCGTCACACCAGAGCATTTTGCCCATGCTCAAGCGCTGTTGTCGCAGTTACCAGAATCCCTGCGCTTGCGTGTGCGGGAGCAGCAAAGTGCAATAGCGATCGCTTTTGCCCTAGCGTTAGATACGGAAAATATCGAGATCCAACAACGTCAAATTGCTTGGTTACGAGAGGTGCAGCCTGCTGAGTTGGTAGACAAAACCTTGGAATTGAGCAGTGAAATTAGTCACTTAGATCCCAGCATTCGCTTGCCACTTGTAGATTTGGCAGTACCCGTATTACGCCAAAATTCTGCCAAAGAATGCCAAAGGCTTTGCAAATGCGTCCACGGTTTAACTGTAGCCACCGGAAGTTTGTCACTGTGGCATTTTGTGTTGCAGTTAATACTTTGGCATCGGCTCCAACCGAGTATAAATCCCACGTCGGTTACAACGGTAGAATTCACCTCGATCGAACAGATTTGGCCAGATAGCCTATTAGTACTGTCCGTAATTGCCCGCGTCGGACACTCTCAACCTGATGCATCCACCGAAGACATCGCCTATGCTTTTCGTTCTGGAGTTTTTCGACTTCCCAAAGCCGGAGAACAAGAAAAACCAGAAACACCATTAGGCTGTAATTTCACTGAACTTAAGAAGAGTGTTGAGCGCCTGCGCCTTGCCAGTCCCAAACTCAAGCAAGCTATTGTTGATGCCTGCGCCCACACAGTACTTTTAGATAACAAAGTTACACAGTCAGAAGCAGATTTACTCAGAGCGATCGCTATGACGCTAGACTGTCCCATCCCCCCATTTTTAAATCCTCAGCGTAGCATTTCCAAACAGAAACAATCTTCTCCAAAGCGAAGTTAATGTAACAAGTGAGACGCAATTATTGATAAATCAACAAGTAATGTCCGTTTTCGCGGACTTTTTCATTATTCTTTCTTATAGTTGTAAATAGCTGTTTATCAGGACAATAACCTATTGCATTTTCACTACATTTACAAGCCATCGATTTATTTTCGTTCTGATTACTCTTACACTATAAATAGTTATCTTGGCAAAATAGTATAATATTGTACAAAAAAATATTTAGTTCACTAGAAGTATTAACTTGCCTGAAAAACTTTAGACAAAATGCCCGCATTCCAGAAATTTGATTGCTATATTAGATTAAATAACTATTCTGGCAAGGATTGAAAAGCTGTGCGGGATGATTTACAGGGCTTGGAAATTAGTCAGAATGAACTGCAAAAGCTGACTAATTTACCTGTCAATGATCAACTTTTAATCATCACTAATCCTCTCAAAAAATTAGCAAATTTATACATTAATAAAGTTAAAAGTTCGGAAGGGGCAACTGTAATTTTTATTGGGTTTGCTACATTTGTTTTTGGCTATCTTATATTTGATATTTTTCTAAAAATATTTGTATCATGGATAGCAATTCCATCCTGGTTAGCATTAATTATCTTAGGTCTTTGGATTGGCGGTCTTACGCAAACTATTTTATATTTAATATGGAAAAATAGAAGTAATATTGTCAAAAATAACATGACAACTTCTCTGCAAATCTTGTTAAGTGATGTTGAAAGATATAATACTGTTATTAGAGCAATAGATATCAATGACCAAATAGAAGAAGCCGGCAATCCAGAAGTGCTTATAAAGCAAAGAGAGAGTGTTATCGAAGCGCTTAACCTCACCAAAGCTGATTTAATTCGCGCTTTGAAGACAGAAAGGATTTTGAGAGAAAATAAGAGCTTTATCCTTAGTAATACAGAACTATTCGTCAACAATTTAGCAACTTTAACAGCCATGCAAGTAAACGAACAGGCTACTGAGCATGGAAGGTTACTCAATGAAGCATTACAGATTGCATTAGATGTACAACACGAAATGAAAAGATTACAGACTCAGGGTTAAAACCAATACTCAGGGCAACCTGCGTAAAAGAAGTAAGTTGGAGAAAGCGTAGATGCTCCCGATAAGTCCATAGACGCTGCTGGATGGAGACATCCTCAATGGCTTTTTCTATAATCCTTCCCACGGTTGCGATCCCCGGTCTAACATAAAGAATATCAAGAAAGCGATCGCTCATCCGCATGGACTGGAAAGAAGTCAGAGGTAACTGGGTAATCATTCCCCGAAATCCCATAGGTATCATCCATTTTTTAGGAGGTGCATTTGTCGCAACTGCACCACACATCACTTATCGCTGGTTACTCGAACAACTGGCAAGTAAAGGTTATGTTGTAATTGCTACGCCTTTCGTCAATACACTGGATCATACTGCGATCGCAAAATCTGTGCTGTTAAACTTTGACCGCACCATCGAACGCCTACACGATTCTGGGGCATTACGCAAGCTTTACTACCCCATCTACGGCGTTGGACACAGTATGGGTTGTAAACTTCACTTGCTGATTGGTAGCCTTTTTAAAGTTGAACGTGCAGGCAATATTTTAATATCCTTCAACAACTACGCCGCTAAAGAAGCTATCCCTTTAGTAGAACAGTTCAATTCTACTTTTGCGATCGAGTTTACCCCTTCACCATTGGAAACCAACAAGCTTGTCCAAGAGCGCTACAATATCCGGCGCAATTTATTAATAAAATTTAGCAATGACACCATTGATCAATCAGCAGCTTTAACCAAAATTTTACAAGAACGCTTTGATGACATGGTGACAACACAAACGTTACCAGGAACTCATACAACACCTTTAGGTCAAGATATTAAATGGCAAACTGGAACATCTTTCACCCCCTTTGATGCCTTAGGGCAATGGTTCAAGCAAGAAGCATACCGCGATTTAAACCAGCTAAAAAATACCATCCTCTTGTGGGTGAATCCTCTTGCACCACCATAATATTTTATGACGTTAAAAAGTCATGAATTCGACTGGAAAATAGAATGAGTTAGTAGTCTCCTTACAGAGATACTACTAACTCATTAGCCCATATGATATTTTTATTCTCTATTTTTACAGCAAATTATTAATTAGTGTTTACTGCAATTTTATATGTTTCAAATACTAATAATTGATGATGATTATTCAATAAAAATACTCCTGAAAAGGATGTTGGAAAAACAGGGTTATGAGGTAGTTACTGCCAGTAGTGGCGAGGAAGGAATAGAAAAGGCACTGGCTTGCCGTCCAGCACTAATTATTTGTGATTGGATCATGCCAGGGTTGACTGGACTAGAAGTTTGCCATCGCATTAAGACAGACCCCAAATTTTCTACCACATTCTTTATTTTATTAACATCTTTAGATTCCGTTGCCGATTGTGTCAAAGGTCTAGATGCTGGTGCTGATGATTTTATCTCCAAACCTATCGAGCACAATGAATTACAAGCACGGGTAAGAGCGGGTTTACGCCTGCATCAGTTAAGTAGAGATTTGCAGGCTCAAAAGTTGCTTTTAGAATCGGAAATGTCAGAAGCCGCAGAATATGTGCGATCGCTGCTGCCTTTTTCTATGACTGAACCTTTCAATATAAATTTCCGATTCATTCCCTCACGGCAACTCGGTGGTGACTGTTTCGATTACTATTGGCTCGATGATGATTATCTGGCAATTTACTTACTCGATACTGCCGGACATGGACTCAAAGCCACTCTTCCCTCTGTTTCAGTGCTGAATCTGCTGCGTTCACGTGCACTCAAAAGCCTAAATTATTATCAACCTAGTGATGTATTGAAGGCTTTGAATGATACCTTCCAGATGAATTATCAAAATGATAAATACTTTACGATTTGGTACGGAGTTTACAACCGAATCAACCACCAGTTAATTTACTCTAGTGCAGGTCATCCACCAGCCGTTTTAGTAACCGGCACATCTCCAAGGAAGTCTGAAGTTAAACTCCTGAAAACACCCGGTATGCCTGTTGGGATGTTTCCAGAGGCAAAATATGTTGATGGGTTTTGCAATATTGAAAAATTCAGTACCCTTTACATTTTTAGTGACGGCGCTTATGAAATCACCAAATCAGATGGGACACTTTGGAGTTTAGATGCTTTTATTCAGCTACTAGTTAGCTTACAACATCCTGTTGATTGCCAACTTGATCGCGTACTGAGTTATTTAATCGCTCTGAACTCCAAAGATGCTTTTGATGATGATTTATCTATTTTGCAAATTAACTTTGATGAATTAAGTTTTGGAGACTAAAACCTGATTAAATGCGTCTTGGCTGGGAAATATTTCAAATACTTTATCCATATTAGTGAGTTCAAATAGTATCCTAACTTGCTCATTAATTGAGCAGAGAACAAGTTTTGTATCCGCCGCTCGCAAGGTTTTAAAAGCTAATACTAAAGCTCCCAATCCTGAACTATCCATAAACGTTACATCTTGAAAATCAACTAACACAATTTTCGCACCAGTTACTAAAATTTCGGTAATATTTTGTCGAAATTCTTGTGAGGTTGTGGCGTTTAAGTTACCATTGAGCTTAATAACTTTTACTTGTTCTCTCATAATTATGTCACGCTGATTTGTGTAAATGATGGTCTGATTTCGCTATTATATAACATTTAAAAATGCTGGCAACATAAAATCTAAGATGCAAGATTGAGTAATTATTGATAATTACTCCGGTTGGATAAACATTAATTATAATTATTTCAATCTGTTCTTTTGTAATGACAAAAACATTATTAGCTTAATTAAGTATAGTTTTCTTACTAGGAAAGACCAATTATAAATAAACAAGGGAAGTAAGTCGGCACGGTAAAAAACATGTATATTTAGTTTTGTAAAAAGGTTGGCATGACCGATTTATAAGCTGTTGGTTGATTTGGCGTTTCATCACATAGTTTAATTTTTTAATACTGCTTACCTACATCAATGAGATGTAAGCATATACTGATCTACAATCTGAAGTTATTGGTTTTCAGATTATTGATTAAATATTTTTGCAAAACTGAAATTTTCCAATAGGCTTCATGATGATAGCCATCATTAAAGAGTTATGGATTTGTAATTCCTCACTCCTGATTCCTAACTCTCTTAAACAGGACTCACCTTGGCTCTGTAAAGCAGTTTCTCACCTTGAAGGTAACCAGTGTAGCGCACTTTGACTGTTTCTCCAGGTTGTGCAGTTCCCTCCATCAATTGGTGCAGGTGGGGATCATAAGGTAACTCTGCTCCTACAGGTGCGATCGCTTCCACTCCCCACGCCTGTAAAAGCTTTTCTAGAGGTTTCTGCACCAACGGGACTATTTTGACTGCTGCTAACTGGGGATTCTCCTGCGCTTTCTGTGCTGCTGTTGGCCATTGTAATAATAAAGACTCCAGCAGTTGCAAACTTGACTGCTGGAGTTCTTGTAGTAATATCTCTCGCTGCTGTTCTATTTGTTGCTGCGATCGCTGGTACTCTTTTCTTAAATCTACAATTTCTTCTAATAATTCCTGAGTCGGTGCTGCTTTCTCTGGTAACAACTCTATGGTTGAAAAATTTGCGATTAATTCATTCAATGGCATCTGTAGCACTGGCGACAGCTTGAGCAGCACATCTAACCGCATTTGCTCAAGCTTTCCTTGGCGTAACCGCAAAAGTTGACGTTCTGAGACACCAGCAGCGCGACTCAGCGCTTTAAAACTAGAAATACCCACCTGTTGCATTAAATTTTGCAACTTTTGGGTGAAATTAATATTGGTCATTGGGTATTAGGCATGGGGCATTGGGTATGGGGCATTGGCGATTAAGTTTTTTTCTATCCCCTATTCCCTATGCCCTATTCCCTATTCCCTATTCTTCCAGCAAACTTCTCAACATCCAAGCTGTCTTTTCGTGTACTTGCATCCTCTGAGTCAATAAATCGGCAGTAGGTTCGTCGTTAACTTCCTCTATCACGGGGAAAATAGACCTTGCAGTTCGGACTACGGCTTCTTGTCCTTCCACTAGCAAACCGATCATTTCCACAGCTTTCGGAACTCCGGGAGTTTCTGGAATCGAACTCAGTTTGGCATATTCGCTGTAGGTTCCTGGCGCAGGATAGCCAAGCGCTCTAATTCTCTCGGCTATTAAATCAACTGCTAAGGCTAATTCTGTATACTGGGTCTCAAACATCAAATGCAATGTTTGAAACATCGGCCCTGTTACATTCCAATGGAAGTTATGAGTTTTCAGATAAAGTGTATAAGTGTCAGCCAACAGGCGAGATAAACCCTCGGCAATTTTAGCCCTACTCACCTCGTCAATGCCGATATTTACATTTTTGACTGTTGCTTTCGATGACATAATTTTCTCCTAATTAGGTTATATGTAATTGGGGGTTGAGAATTGGGCATGGGGCATGGGTTATTCTCCTTGTCCCCTTGTATCCCCACATTCTCTATGCCAAGTGCATCTTTAAAACGCTGCGGGGTGCTTTACGGACTCTAGCTAAAACGGTTTCTTTGCCTAAACGCTGGCAAGCTTCATACCGATGGCAACCAGAAAAGCCATAATATTGTCCATCTACTTCTAGGACATCAATAGGTTCTTGCTGCCCAATCTCCGCAATCGATTCCATTAAAGCTTGCACTTTATTTGGATCGTTTACACGGGGCAATGGCCGTTTTATCTGATTTAACGGAATTTCTTGGACTCTAACCATAAAGAGTTTATCCAACTAGTTCTGTTTTGTATCTCCACATAAATCATAGTCATTATGACTTCATTTTGCAACTAATATTTGGGGTAAAACTGGTAATGGTATCATTGGAGCACTCATGCGACAAAAAAAACGCGCTACAAAGCAATTAGAAAATCAGCTCCAACGCCGCATTAAGAGGCAGAAACAGGTAGCCATGAAATTTTCGTTTTGGCGTTTTTCCCACAGTGTGATGGCCACATTTTGTCTATTGGGGCTGACTGCTGCATCAGGGCCTAAGAGCAGCATCCAGGATATAGAACTGAAAATTGGGATTGTGCAGCGATTTGGCTCACAATCCACAGCCAAGCTGCAATTAGAACCCACAAAAGGCGATCGCTTAAAGCTAAAATTTAAAGCAGGCAACAAGCACCAAACCCTAGTTACCAAAAACCCTGTAAAGCTGGAAACTGTCATGCAGGCTTTACCCCAGTCAGCAGTCGAAGAAGTGGTAATTTTGGGCACATATCGCACTTTTGAAACTGCGGAAGACAGTGCTAATAAATGGCGTTCTCAGGGAATGGAAGTGGAAATAGCCCAGCCAGAACGCTGGCAGGTTTGGGCGAAACGAGATGTTTACAGCACTCCTTTACTGCGGCGCTTGCTATTGCAAAACATCCAAGCTACTACTAAAGAAAAAGTATATCTTGATACTAGAGTTTTGAAACAAGTGCCACGAGTTAGTTGGGTAGTAGATGGTAATCGCTATAGCCCGAATGATTTGGAAATCAGCACTGATAAAAACTTGATTCGGGTGAATAAAAGCGAAAAACCAGAAAATGCTCGTCTTTACGCTGGGCGACTGAATTTGCAGCCAAATGCTTACGGCACATACACCCTCGTTAACCAAGTACCCTTAGAAACTTATTTGCGTGGGGTTGTGCCTTACGAAATAGGTATAAATGCACCAACAGCAGCGCTGGAGGCCCAAGCAATTCTTGCGCGGACTTATGCTTTAAGAAATTTACGCAGGTTTGCCGCAGATAACTATCAGTTGTGTGCTGATACTCACTGCCAAGTTTATTATGGGCTGAATGGAGCAGCTGCTAAAACAGACCAAGCGATCGCTTCCACCAGAGGTAAGGTAGTAACTTATAAAAACGAACTAGTAGATGCTCTATATTCTTCCACCACAGGTGGCGTTACCGCCTCCTTCAGCGATGTCTGGAATGGCGATGATCGTCCCTATCTGCGCCCTGTACTGGATGCTGCGACTAATTTTTGGAACTTGTCTAAGCAGAGTTTAGCAGATGAAAAGAACTTCCAAAAATTTATTAATACCCAACAAGGATTTAATGAAAGCCAGTGGAATATGTTTCGTTGGCACAAGGAAACCCCTTTAGAGGATATTACCAAGGACTTGCAGAAATTTTTGCAGGTGAAAAATAGTCCCCATGCCAAATTTAAGACAATTCAGGCTATGGCAGTAGTGAAGCGAAGCAAGAGTGGACGCATCCTTGAACTCGCGGTTAAAACTGACAACAGTACCTTTATTCTCCACAAAGACGAAGTTCGCAGTGCCTTTGCTGCTCCTACGAGTACGCTTTTTTACATAGAACCTCTGAACAAAGGCAAACCAGAACTCTGGGGATACGCTTTTATTGGTGGTGGATTGGGACATGGAGTCGGCTTGAGTCAAACTGGCGCTCAAAATTTAGCTAAATTAGGTTGGTCGAGTCCAAAAATTCTCCAATTCTACTATCCTGGTACTCAGATTCAAATTCTCAGCAAAGAGACTAAGCTTTAAGCGAGTCGGTATTTAAGTTGCATCTATCTTTAGATAGGAATCTGGAGTAAACAAAAGGTAAATGGGAGGCAGCGCGGTTTTCTCCCTACTGAAAAATTAAGCAGGAACACAGTAAATTTTGTGTTCCTGCTTAAAACAAAATTAGGCTTTTTGTCAAAGTCGCTTTAAGAAGTACACGCGGCATTGGGAGGGTTTTTACCCTAGATGCGGTGTTTTTATTTTTTCAACATCAGTAACTCTTGCAAGAGGTTTATTGTTGAGGTTCTTAGCTCTTAATAGAGTTCTTCTTCTTTGTGAGTTTCGATTGTCACGTCAGAGGTTGGGTAAGCCACACAGGTTAGTACATATCCAGCTTCTATTTGATCGTCATCTAGGAATGACTGGTCACCCTGATCAACGGTACCCTTAACGAGTTTACCTGCACAAGTTGAGCAAGCACCAGCGCGGCAAGAGTAGGGCAAGTCAAGACCAGCTTCTTCGGCAGCATCTAGAATATAGGTATCGTCCTCAACCTCAAGTGTTTGGTTCAGCCCTTCGGCCTCGTTGATTAGTGTCACTTTATAAGTTGGCATTGAGTAATCCTCTCTTTTGCAAACGGCAGTATAAGTTATCTTAAGGCAAAGGTCACGGCTGTTCTCTGGGATTAGCCGCTAGTTTAAATTTGCTTCAATTCTGATACTACGAGAAAAATTAAACGATGTAACTGGAAATTGAAGCCGATTAGTAATGAAATTTAGTTGCTTAATCCCGATAAGTTTTCTTTATGTATTTACTGCCACAGTCAGGTTGTGATTAGAAAAAATTATCTTATAAATGAGAAAAAATGAGTGAAATTAATGTCACCTGTATTTTGTAGGACTTACGCAGGAGAGATTTCCCAACTCCCTTAAAAAGCAGGGCTGTTTCATTTCCTAGAAGGCCTTGATTTACAAGTGCTATTAGCAAAAAATTAGGTGATTAAAAAATCTGATTAGACAATTATCATAGTGATGCCTTTAGCAAGGCTTCTCTACGAGACGCACTCGCGTTCGGCAACGCACTAAAATTTACTGAATTGAATCGGTAATTTTTTTCCCAATTTCCTAAAATTTTTCGCTCATTATATTGACAAAGATCCTGTTTTATGGAGGAACAACCTTGCCCTCAAAAAAAGGGCTTTTCTTTTGAAGTCTCCCTTTTGAGCATACGTACTTCTGCCTAGGTTCAAATAAATTCTTATGCGTCCTTGAGGGGGTAGGACGAATGTTGTAGAGTCTAGACTGGTGAATTCATTGGATTCCCCATGAAGAGAGAATCTCACCGCTAGAAGCGTGAGAAGCTCGAAAATAGAACTAGTGAGGATCATGTATAATTCAAAAGCAGCTTTGGAAAAAGCAAGAGTGCGTGTAGGTTTGATAGGTACTGGGTATGCGGCAAAGTTTCGGGCTGAGGCATTGCTCCATAGTGAGCAACTGCGATCGCAGTTAATCGCAGTTGTTGGGCATACCGCAGAAAAAACAGAAAACTTTGCCAAAGAGTACCAGATTGAAACGTTGAGTTCTTGGCAAGAGCTAGTAAAGCGTGAAGATATAGACCTAGTGGTGATCTCCACTATTAATCGAGATCATGGTGCGATCGCTCGTGCAGCACTTACCAACGGCAAACATGTGATTGTAGAGTATCCTCTTTCGTTGGATGTAGTCGAAGCTGAACAACTGATTGCTTTAGCCAAAGCACAACAAAAACTCCTGCACGTTGAACACCTGGAACTTTTGGGTGGTTTACATCAAGCCTTGAAGAAAAACTTAGCCAAAATTGGTGAAGTGTTTTATGTTCGCTACAGCACCATCAATCCCCAGAATCCTGCACCCCGCAAATGGACTTATAACCACGAGTTGTTCGGTTTTCCTTTAATTGGTGCGCTGTCTCGCCTACATCGTCTTATAGATTTATTTGGTAAAGTATTTACTGTTAACTGTCACCAGCGATATTGGGAAATAGAACCGGAATATTACCAAAGCTGTTTCTGCACTAGTGAAGTATCGTTTAATAGTGGACTTTTAGCTCAAGTAGTCTACGGCAAAGGTGAAAGTATTTGGCAATCAGAACGCAAGTTTGAAGTTCACGGGGAAAAAGGTGGTTTAATTTTTGATGGTGACACAGGAATTTTCATCCAGCCAGGGGAAACAACACCTATAGAAGTTGGCCCTCGCCGGGGTTTGTTCGCCAAAGACACGAGTATGGTGTTAGACCATCTTTTTAATGGCACTCCTTTGTACGTTACCCCAGAAGAGAGCTTGTATACCCTAAAAGTTGCTAATGCTGCACAAAGGGCTGCACAGACAGGGTTAACTATGTTTATGAAAGATATCTAAATAAAAATTAATGAAAACCGAACTAATTGTTATTTTATCCCAACGAGAATTAGACAAAATGCGTCAAGCTGGGCGTTTAGCAGCTAAACTTCTCCAGCATTTGGAACCGTTTGTGAAGCCAGGGGTTAGCACTCTTGAACTAAATGATGAAGCCGAACGTTGGACGCAAGCACATGGAGCAAAAAGCGCACCTCTTGGTTATAAGGGCTATCCTAAATCGATTTGCACCAGTGTAAATGAGGTAATTTGTCACGGCATTCCCAATGCCAAGCAAATTCTCAAGGAAGGTGACATTATTAATATTGATGTAACGCCGATTGTTGAAGGTTACCACGGCGATACATCTAAGACATTCTTTGTGGGCACTCCTTCGCCAACAACGAGAAAGCTGGTAGAGGTGACAGAGGAGTGTTTGCGCTTAGGTATTGCTGAAGTTAAACCTGGGGCACGGATTGGCGACATTGGTGCAGCGATTCAAGAGTATGCTGAAGCACAAGGCTTTTCTGTAGTGCGAGATTTCGTTGGACACGGCATCAGTAACATTTTCCATACTGCGCCGGATGTTCCCCACTATGGTACACGCGGTAAGGGCAAGCGCCTCAGACCAGGGATGGTTTTTACTATTGAGCCAATGATTAATGAAGGTACTTACGAAGTCGAGGTTCTCAGCGATAAGTGGACTGCTGTAACGCGCGATCGCAAGCTTTCTGCTCAATGTGAGCATACCTTAGCTGTAACTGAAGATGGTGTTGAAATCCTTACCCTACCTGAAGGCGAGAATTACTGGAACCTAGATAAAACAGGTAGTTAGAATAATTAAGAGCAGCAATACCTGCTCTAGTTCTGAACCTGGAAGGACAAATCTTGATGGTTTTATCAAGGACAACAGTTTAAGGGAACAGAACGCCTCATCTCCCAAACATTTCCACACCTGAATTTGACCGCAGAACAGATATTTGTTGCGGGTCGCTAGAGTTAGAGATTGGGGAACACGTAACACTCTTTGCAATACGGTTCGGTTAAAGGGGAAAGGGAAAAGGGGAGAAAAACCTTTAACCTTTTCCCCAAAGGTAATTCTGAGTTCAAAATGCTTATCCGAACCGTATTGGCACTCTTTGGAGAGAAGTAGAAGTATTTAAACTGTGTTTTACTCCTGTATTCTGAATTCTGAATTCTGTTGTAACTATCTTCCCAACTTATTAGGAATACCTTCACAACCACCAGGAATAGTACCTCTAGTTTTTTCGCCACCCCAAGTGCAACAGTAGTTACGTGTAGACTCAGACATCCGTTGCACATTGCTGAAATCAGTATTTTCCACCACAGCGCCAGTTTGTTCGCCGGTTTCATAATCTGGTGGTTCAGTGCGACTGCGGGGTGATGCTTTATCTACTACGCCATAGAATAGGCGAATCCCGTTGATATCAGCACCATTGAGATTAGCACCGTATAAAATTGTGCGGGAGAGGTTGGCTTTTACTAAATCACAACCGGATAGGTTAGCGCGGACAAGATTAGCTTCGCTAAGGTCAGTCCAACGTAAATCAGTACCAGAAAGGTCTGCTGCGGCTAGCATTACGCCTAAATCAATGACACGCACACCTTCGAGGCGGTCTTCTGCATATCCGCCAGTACCATCAAGAATGGCTCGACCTAATAGGCGATCGCGTTTTAGAGGTGACAGCAACTTGGAACGTGAGAGAAAGCGGAGAATTTTAGCTTTACCACTGCCATCGACACTACTTAAAATTGCCGCAGTGCGTCCTTCAGCGATCGCTCTTTCTTGGGGCCAATCTTCTAATAATCCTTCTTCATCTAATACTAAGTCTGAAACACCTTGGAAATAGGAATCAATTGTCTGCTGCTGGGTGATAATATTTTGCTGAACTGTTAGCAGGTTTTGCTGAATTGTCAAGTCTTTGGAAATGACATATTGTCGCCACGCCACGTAAACGGCGATGATGGCGATGAGAATTTGCCCCAAAGCACCAAACCATTCTGCTAGGCTACCAGCAGTTTCCCAGTTAATCTGGCGTCCTAAAAGTAGCAAGCGATCGCCTATACCTGTGAACCTGATCAAGCCGATGATCGCTACTATTAGTCCCAAAAAGGCAACAAACAGGGTACGTTCTTGGGGTGAAAACCACTCGTCTAAAACTTCTTGCAACCAAGGCAATAATATCGCTAGGGATAACAGCAAAGTCATCAGCGTTCCGATAATGCCGATGATCCAGTTATTGAGAATAACTCCAATAAAGGTGATGGCGATCGCTATAAAAGTAATCAGCAATGCCCTTGGCTTAACTATGAATTGCTTGGCAGTGGGTTGCTGAAAGTCAGAACGGGCTTGTTTGAGAGCAGTTGTATGTTGCGGAGATTGCAAAGATGTGATCGCTGCGAGGGCTTGTTGTGTCGCTAGTGCTTCTGAGGTGAGGTTATTCTCAGTTGCACTACCGTCAAAGTCATCCGGTTGCAAGTCATTTTCGGGAATTGGTTCTGGGGTTGGTAGATTAGAGGAATTGGATTCAATCGTCATGTTTTCTATTTTGCCCCCTCAATCCAGGTTATGCAGCGTTCCTACCGCAGTAAATTGTTAAAAAACAGGCTAAAGATTATCCTGCTTGTCTTTCTGGCAACTACCACTATTGCCCTGACAGTCATTGCTAGACCAGTTGCTCACCTGACTTTAACAGCCTGGAGCGATCGCGATGACCGTCAACCCCTACCTGCTGGCATGGTCGATGATGCCAGTCACCTGAATCAGACACAGGTGACAATTAGGCAGGTTAAAAGTCAGCCTGGAGTTGCTGAGGTGCTACTACAGTCTGTACTTAGAGATGCCTTACGTCAAGGTAAAAAGGTAGCTATATGGGGGCAATACCCTGCGGGTTGGCCTTTGGCGTTCTCCTAGAGTAGCCACTTCTCTGCGAGACGCTCTCGCGTTTGTGTCTACATGAATTGCCCTTACAACATGGGTCTATTTGCTATCAAATGATAAAAATATATATTGTGGGGTGGGCATCTTGCCCGCCCTGATTAATTAAGCGTGCAAGATATCCACCCCACAAAATTGAGTAATTTATTTGTTGGAATTCCCAGTCCTTTGCACTCAATTAAGGTGCAAGGGCATTGCCCCGAATTAGGCTACCAATGGTTTTGGCAGTAATCTTCAATTGGGTGATGGGATTAGCTGGGACAACGGTCTTATACAGATAGCTATCGAATGTTAGCCGCTGCACATCGAGGTCATCACACATTTCCACAAAAGCCTCGCGGGTAGCATCGGAACGATAGAACACGGTTTGCAGAATGTCCAACACCTTGTAGGTGAGTCCGTATCTTTTATCCCAACGCTTCAGGTAAATCTTGAGGTCGCCTTCTGTAGGAATACGGCTACCACTGTTAGATGCTTCTACAATGGTTTCAGCACACATCCGTCCAGATTTAGCGGCAAAATAAATACCTTCGCCAGAAGACTTGGTAACGTAACCAGCAGCATCTCCCACCAAAGCGATGCGACCGACAACACGACGGGGACGGGGATGTTCAGGAATGGGGTGGGCTTCGACTTTGATGATTTTACCGCCTGCTAGCTTCTCGGAAGCACGGGCGCGGATACCAGCTTGTAACTGTTTGATGCTGGCTTTATTGATGTGCATCGTACCAGTACCGACAGCTACGTGGTCATATTTGGGGAAAACCCAAGCGTAGAAATCGGTAGAAACGTCATCACCGACATACATTTCGGCGAGGTCGTTGTAGTAAGCCATTTTGTCTTCGGGTAAGCGAATTCGTTCTTGGAAAGCGATCGCATAATTGTAATCCCCAGCATCCATTTCTTTGGCAACGCGGGAATTAGCCCCATCCGCCCCAATAATTAGATCCACCTTCAGGGTTTTGGCAATCCCCTGTGATATACCGTCTGTATGGTCAATGTAATGGATGGTATAGGGATCAGTATTGTTTCCTGGTATATCAAGTTTATGAACAGTGGCATTAATTAAATTTGCGCCTAGTTTTGCCGCGCGATCGCGCAAAAAGCCGTCTAGCACTTCCCGGCGGCACATTCCTATATATTCATCTTCATTTATCAGATTGATATCAACCTCGCGATTGGAAGGCGAAATCATTTTCATCTTCCGTACTCGGCGATCGATAATCTCTGGTGGTAAGTCAAATTCACTCACCATACATAGGGGAATTGCACCCCCACAAGGCTTTGCATTGTCTAGCTTCCGCTCAAACAGGTAGGTTTCAATCCCAGAGGCTGCCAGTGTTTCAGCGGCAGATGAACCAGCAGGGCCTGACCCAATAACAGCAACCCGTAGTGTCAAAGGTCTTTCTCCCAATCTTCACATTTACCGAGAGCATACTACCACGGTATTTCTGGTGATTTGGCGCTTTCCCTTCATGTTTCTGCTGAAATGCAATATTCCTTAATGTTTCGATACGAATTGGGGATTGGGAATTGGGCATTAGGACTGGGAAGAATGAAGAAAATTGCCTAGTCCCGAATATGCAGCATTCTTTGTTCGATTCTCTTAGCAGACAAGTCAGCATTGCCGCAATTACTGGCTATCAAAAGCATATTTCCCCACACAAAGGCTTTGCTTGCGCTCATCGCTTGTTATATGGCGGTGAATCTTGCTCTGGATACTTCAAGCGGGTAATTGCTAAAGAAGGGTTAAAAGAAGCTTTTATCAATACCCGTGAACGATTTCAAGCTTGCAAGCAAGCTAATCAAATTTTGCGATGCCTTGCAGCAAGCCGCTATGTCTCTACGCAAATTGAGAATTCAGAAGAACCCACAGAGGACGAAAAAGCAGGTAAGCAGCCACGACAAAAAGCATCTGGTAAAGTTGCTCAAAAATCTTCATTTATTAGCAACAGCAATACCTACTGTTTTGATTGTGCCGATTTGGGATGCAATTGTGCCGAGATGGTTAGCATGATTCCTGATTGTGGCGTTGCTGATTGTGATTCTCTAGATTGTAGTGGTGCTGATTGTAACTTCCTCGATTGCGGCAGTTGCGGTAGCTAAATCTTGTTCATCTACAAATAATTATGTATGGTATATGTAAGACACAGTAATCCTATCAAGGATCTGTAGATTTAGTTGCAGAGGTACAGAGGCAGTGGGCATAGTAGTTGAGAATGTCTCCAAACAATTCGGGAGTTTCAAAGCAGTTGATCAGGTCAGCCTGGAAATTAAGAGTGGTTCGCTAGTTGCGTTGCTCGGACCATCGGGATCAGGTAAATCTACGCTACTACGGTTAATTTCAGGTTTAGAAATGCCAGATAGCGGTAAAATCCTGCTTACTGGTAAGGACGCTACGTACCAAAGCGTGCAACAGCGGAATATTGGGTTTGTGTTTCAGCACTATGCCCTATTCAAGCATCTGACTGTCAAGCAGAATATTGCCTTTGGCTTAGAAATTCGTAAAGCACAGCCAAAGAAAATTAAGGGGCGGGTAGAACAGTTACTAGAATTGGTGCAATTGAGCGGATTAGGCGATCGCTATCCATCACAACTTTCTGGTGGTCAAAGACAACGGGTCGCATTAGCAAGGGCACTGGCAGTAGAACCCGAAGTATTACTGCTAGATGAACCCTTTGGCGCACTTGATGCTAAAGTCCGCAAAGACTTACGGGCATGGTTACGCCGCCTCCATGATGAGGTTCATGTTACCACGGTTTTCGTCACCCACGACCAAGAGGAAGCAATGGAAGTCTCCGATGAGGTTGTGGTCATGAATAAAGGGCGTGTGGAACAGGTGGGTACACCAGCAGAAATTTACGATAATCCTGCCACAGCATTTGTGATGAGCTTCATAGGCCCAGTGAATGTATTACCCAGCAACTCAAAGATTTTTCAAAGTAGCGGATATGATGCGCCACACCCACAAGTATTTTTGCGTCCGCAAGATGTAATTTTGGAAAAGGTTGCCAACGGTGCCACTACGGCTGCTACAGTGAGCCGATTGATACATTTGGGTTGGGAAATTCAGGTGGAATTAACTTTCGATGACGGGCAAGTGTTGATGGCACATTTAACACGCGATCGCTTTAACCAATTAGAGTTAGAACCTCAACAGCGAGTCTATGTGAAGCCAAAGGATGCAAAGTCCTTTCCAGTGTCTTATTCAATTTAGACTTTTGTCAGTTTCGCAAGGGTCAAAACCCCTAGTTAATCGCTGTGTAATTCAGCTATTTGCTGGGGATTTTAATCTCAAGTAGGCTAGAGCGAGCATCACTTCACAATACTAAAATCGTGATGGAATGCGATCGTCATTTGTTGCTTGTAACGCTGCTACTTCACGTAATTGAAAACTGTTATAACTTAATTTTCTAAAATCTGGATTTCATCAAGTTGATTAATCACCACATTCGCACCTCGGACATTATCCGACTTACTCACCCAAGTGATACCAATACAACCTGCGGCTTTAGCATCACGCGCCATTTGCATATCACCAACTGAATCACCCACCATCAATGTAGCGCCTGGTTCGACTCCCAAAGCTTGGCAAGCTTGCAAAAATAGCATTGGATCTGGTTTACTTGGCCCCTCATCTACTCCCATTTCCAACTGGATATAATCATTTAATTGGTGATTCTTTACAAACTTATGTACTTCATCGCTTGTTGCAGCTGAGAGGATACCAAGTTTCAAACCCCCTTCTCGTAGATATTTCAACAAGTCTAAGCTACCCACAAACAGCGGTGAAGGAGTTTTTTCAATGTATTTTTCTGCTTCATCTAAAGCTTGACGGGCTATTTTTAAGGACTCAAACCATCCTCTTCCTGTTTCGGCAATATATGCCGCAGCCGCAACTTCTGTTTCACGGCGACTCGCTACTGATATCAAACCCGCCGGATCGAGAATATTCCCATTGATGCCAAATGCCATTAATAGCGGTTCCCCAATACCGGGAACTTGAGCATCTATTAACCTTGCTGCTCTTTGTGCAAGCGATCGCAAGTACGTTTCTGAATCTTCTAGAGTACCATTTTTGTCAAACAAAATTGCCTGAATATTATCAAAAGTGATGTTTCTACATTTAATGGTTGCCACAATATTTCACCCCACTTATTTAGTTAGAAATGAAGAGTTATGAGTTTTTATTATTAACTATTAACTCCTAACTATTACCAATTCTCCACATAAAAAAAGAGGGAAAAACCCTCTTTATCCAATTATTTAATACTCTTACTTAAAAACAAGTAAAACTATAAAATGTATTATTCTTCAATAGCTGCTGGAATTTCCTCTTCAGTTTCCGTCGCTGCTGGAATCTCTTCTTCAATTTCCGCAACTACTGGAGTTACTTCCTCAAGTTCTGCTGCTGGTGGAATTTCTTCTTCAAGTTCCACTGCTGGTGGAATCTCCTCTTCAAGTTCCGCTGCTGGTGGAATATCTTCTTCTGCTACAACTTCCACAGGTGCAGCAGCCGCAGCAGTAGCACCTTGTTGCTTGGCTAGTAGCTGTTCACGATACTTAGCAGCCATTTCTTCTGCCTTATCGTAGACCAAATCCCGGTTTTTAATCATGTCACCGGGTTCGGGTTCTAGCTGCTTGGTAGATAGCGAAATTCGACCTCTTTCTGCATCCAAGTCAATGATCATAACTTTCACTTCATCATTGACATTGAACACGCTATGAGGTGTATCAATATGTTCGTGGGAAATTTCAGAAATGTGCAGTAGACCACTGACGCCGCCAATATCGATGAAAGCACCGTAGGGCTTGATGCCACGAACTGTACCAATTACTACTTCGCCGACTTCTAGGCGGTTCATCTTGCGCTCAACCAGTGCCCGACGGTGAGATAGAACTAAGCGGTTACGTTCTTCGTCCACCTCTAGGAATTTCAATGGTAAATCTTCGCCTACCAATTCTTCTTTAGGTTTGCGGGTACTGATATGAGAACCGGGGATAAAGCCACGTAATCCCTCAATTCGTACCAATGCTCCACCGCGATTGGTTGCAAATACGCCAGAACGGACAGTAGCATCTTCTGCTTGCAACTGTCGCACGCGCTCCCAAGCCCGCATATATTCAATACGGCGAATGGAAAGGGTTAATTGACCATCTTCGTTTTCATCGGTAAGGATGAAAAATTCTCGCGTTTCGTTTGACTGTAAGACTTCTTCCGGGCTATCTACCCGGTTAATAGACATTTCTTGTATAGGAATATATGCTGCGGTTTTAGCACCAATGTCAATCAGAGCGCCGCGCGGCTCTATACTGAAAACTGTTCCTGGGACAACATCACCAGGGCTAAAATGATAATCGTATTTGTCAAGTAGAGCAGCGAAATCTTCGTGAGTGAATCCAATTTCTGTAGCGGTTAAATTCTGATTGACCATGCTGATTTGTTCCTGGTTCTAGTCTCCGTAAAGGTTGTGCGACAAGCGCGATGTGCTATGCAAACAGTTTTATGGCAGCTTACATTAACATCCATTTTCATCCTAGCGCAGAAAAGCTAGTATTAACACATATCTACTCCCAAGATTGGAAATTATATCACAATATTAAAAATGATTGGTTGTTTACTTAGTAGTTAAAACCAACAAAGGACATACAAGATAATATCCGTTGCTACTAAGGATCGTAGCAACGGATACTAACATTAAATCCGCTTAAAGGTCTGGTATATAGGATCTACTTATCTTTTGGTTTTTCAAAGCGAGGGGGTTCGCGAAATGCGATCGCAAAGAAGAGAGTACCTATACACAGAGTAAAAATCAAGATGTACGCAACGCTTTCCATATTAAGATTTCCTGCCTATCGAGCCAGTAATTAAAGTTTTTAATGCTGAGTCGCCTGAGTGCTGAGTTAGAGCCTTAACTCGGAACTCAGCACTCATAACTCAGCCCTGAAATTAGAGAGCTTCCTTCCGGCGGGTTGACTTGTCACCCACTTTCTGGAAAAGACCCCACTCAACTTGCTCTTCTAGATCCGCATCAACACCAGCAAATACGTCTCGGTAGATCGTCCGAGAGCCGTGCCAGAGGTGACCAAAGAAGAACAACAGAGCAAATACTGCATGTCCAAAGGTAAACCAACCTCTAGGACTGGTGCGGAATACACCATCAGAGTTCAAGGTTTCCCGGTCAAATTCAAAGATTTCACCGCCTTGAGCTTTCCGGGCATACTTCTTCACATCAGCTGGTTCTGTAAAGGTTTTACCATTCAGATCGCCACCATAGAAGCTGACGGTGACACCAGATTGCTCGAAGCTATACTTAGATTCTGCCCGACGGAAGGGAATGTCAGCGCGGACAATTCCATCTGCGTCGGTCAAAATCACTGGGAAGGTTTCAAAGAAGTTGGGGAGACGACGCACGGTCAATTCCCTTCCTTCAGAATCTTTGAATACGGCGTGACCTTGCCAAGACTGAGCAATGCCATCACCCTTAACCATCGGCCCTGTACGGAATAGACCGCCTTTGGCGGGGCTATTACCTACGTAATCATAGAAAGCCAGCTTTTCGGGAATCTGCGACCAAGCTTGTTCAAGGGTTGCACCTTGGGCAACACTTGTTTGGACGCGTTGCTGAATTTCTTGACGGAAGTAGCCTTGATCCCATTGATAGCGGGTTGGGCCAAACAATTCGATGGGGGTGGCGGCATTACCGTACCACATAGTACCAGCAACAACGAAAGCAGCAAAGAAAACTGCTGCAATACTGCTAGAAAGTACTGTTTCAATGTTCCCCATCCGTAGGGCTTTGTAGAGCCGTTCGGGGGGTCTGACTGTGAGGTGGAATAAGCCTGCAATAATACCAACAACGCCAGCAGCAATGTGGTGAGCCACAATGCCACCAGGGTTATATGGGTTAAAACCATCTGGGCCCCATTCTGGTGCGACTGCTTGCGCGGCTCCAGTTATACCGTAGGGGTCAGTAACCCACATGCCTGGGCCAAATAGTCCGGTGAGGTGAAAAGCACCAAATCCAAAACAAAGTAGACCAGATAAGAACAGGTGAATGCCAAACATTTTTGGCAAATCTAAAGCGGGTTCACCAGTGCGGGGATCTCTAAAGAGTTCCAAATCCCAGTAAACCCAGTGCCATACGGCAGCCATGAACAAAAGACCGGAAAGAACAATGTGAGCCGCAGCAACACCTTCAAATGACCAGAAGCCAGGATCGGTTGCTGGGCCACCAGTAACGCTCCAACCACCCCAAGATTGGGTAACACCCAAACGTGACATGAATGGCAGGACGAACATTCCTTGACGCCACATTGGGTTGAGAACTGGATCGCTAGGGTCAAAAACAGCTAGTTCGTAGAGTGCCATCGAACCAGCCCAGCCTGCTACTAAGGCTGTGTGCATCAGGTGTACAGAAATCAGTCGCCCTGGATCATTCAGAACGACTGTATGTACTCGGTACCAGGGTAGTCCCATCGACTACGCTCCTCCTCGATGAGTTAGTTTACAAAGCAATTTTCTTACTGAGATTCTGAGAAACGAAACTCGCCACTCAGAAAACTCTCTCTTGTTTTTTGTTATTGCCACAGCCAGAACCTTACCACAGCCTAGTCTTATTAAGTCAGACAACGTGGGTGCTTTGGCAATGCTTACTCGCTTCGGGAGATTTACCCTGTAGGGTAGCCATCACTAAGCAAAAATGAGAATGTTTTAAAAAGTGTAACTATTGATGGAATTGTTTGCAAGCGTGTAAATTGATGCGATCGCGTAGCATCTCAAAGTTTTTTCGCTACCAATCCCTGTCGGGGATTAAATTTGCTTATCTTTTCTTGATGAGGGGAATTGGGGAGTAGGGAGAAAGAGATAAATTCTCATCTCATTCTCCCCCTTGCCCCCTGCCCCTCTGCCTCTTTGACCCACTATCTACTGAACCACCAATTGGATGTTTTGCAGGTGACACTTGGCCTCAGCTGTACCCAGGCGTTCGATTACCTGTTCGGCGCTCATCAGACGCTTGAGTACTACTTGGCCTATGGTCTTACTGGCAATTACAGGTGTTGTTGGCTTCACTTCCACTGTTAAAACGGCTTCTTCAACTCGATAAAGCCATAGCAATTCGTTTTGTTCCACTAAACAAATATTCATTCGCTGAATATCTGGTTGACGTCGCCATGCAGTTATTTGCCAGAGTCCATCAGATGCCCAGACTCTAGCAACTGCCCATCCCTCAGATAGAAAGAAATACTTCACGCTCTTAGTCTCACTTTTAGACTTTCAATCTGTTGTTTACGATATTGCGATCGCTTTATTCGCTGATGTATAAACACTAGATTTGTAAGTAAAACCATGTAGCCGTTCTCTACGAAAAACAACTTCACGGGTGTTTGTACCCCAGTAGCAACATGCAAAGTTTTAATGTACACTACTTGGCCTACCGTCAAAGCTTAACAAATCTATTCACTAGTAATTATGAATTTACGACAAATTTAGTCAATGTTTAAAATCTTAATTAAATAAAAGCTTTTTATTACTTAACGAATACCAAAGTTTATCTATTTGTTACTGTTTTTTGGTAACAAATAGTGCGATTGCACAAAAGCAATAAACTTAACTATGAAGTTGAGTAGTCGGCATAAATTTTAGAGTTAGTTGCCAACTCAGTCATAATATCTAGAAAATTTTTTCATATCTGGCTGCAAGTTATGTTTATCTATATACGTAATACGTATACTTAGCCACAGACATTGCTGTAATTAATTGTAAAAATCAAGCACAATATTCACAAATGTAGTAAAATTGCTGACCGCTGATATTAAATATTTTATTGCTATGACCTGGTTTTCCTTGTCCGTGAAACGGTGGGGTAGGATTACACAATTCCTATCTTTGTTCTGTCTATGTTTATGTTTAGTTGTTAGTTGCACTCCTCGCCCACAGCCAACTACGCCACCATCGGGTTCTGTGAATAGCCCTACAGGTGATGGTCGTATTACTATAGGTACAACAGCGAAACCGAGAACCCTTGATCCGGCTGATACTTATGAGTTAGCATCCTTAGGTTTGGTGTTTAATATGAGCGATCGCCTCTACACCTACGAACCAGGAAGCACAGAAATTAAACCCCAGCTAGCTACAGCATTACCTAAGGTTAGTCAAGATGGCTTAACTTATACCATCCCCTTACGTCAGGGTGTAGTTTTTCACGATGGAACTCCCTTCAATGCCCAAGCAATGGCGTTTACCATCAACCGCTTTATTCAAAATAAAGGAAAACCCTCTTTTTTACTAGGTGATATAGTAGATTCGGTAACTACCAAAGGCGAGTATGAGTTAAGCATTAAGCTGAAAAAGCCCTTTGCAGCATTTCCTTCACTGTTAGCGTTTCCTGGGGTGTGTGCAGTTTCGCCAAAAGCCTACGAACTCGGTGCAGGTAAATTCAAGCCGAATATTTTTGTGGGGACTGGCCCTTACAAGTTAGCGCAGTATGGTACTGATTCAATACGATTTGATGCATTTGATAAGTATTGGGGAGAAAAACCAGCTAACAAGGGTGTTAATCTCCAAATTCAAACTAGTCCCGTTAATTTGTTCAATGCTTTCCGTACAGGCGCAATCGATGTAGCTTATCTGTCGCTACAGCCAGATCAAAATCGTAGCTTAGAAGAAGGTGCTAAAAAAGGAGATTGGCAAGCGATCGCTGCTCAAGGTAGCGTAGTAAGTTATATGGTATTAAACCGGAATCAGCAGCCTTTAGATAAACCAGAGGTAAGACAAGCGATCGCATCAATCATTGACCGTCCACTTTTAAATCAGCGAGCCTTACTTGGTCAAGCAGATCCGCTCTATAGCATGATTCCCACGACATTCAATGTTTCCCAGCCATTATTTAAAGATAAATATGGCGATGCTAACTTTGAGCAAGCTAAAAAATTATTAACTACTGCTGGTTTCTCCAAAGAAAATCCCGCAAAAGTACAAATTTGGTATCCTTCGAGTTCGCCTACTCGGAGTTTGGCAGCACAGACACTCAAATCCCTTGTTGATGCCAAGATGGATGGAATTCTGCAATTTGAAGTCACCCAAGCGGAAGGGCCAGCCTTTTTTAAAGACATTTCCAAGGGATTATATCCAGCAGCTTTACTTGATTGGTATCCAGACTTTTTAGACCCAGATAATTACGTTCAACCGTTTTTGTCTTGTGACAAAGGTTCAGTTGCTAAAGGATGCGAAGATGGAGGCAGTCAAACTCAGGGTTCGTTTTACTATAGCGAAGCCATGAATAAACTGATTGATCAGCAACGCAAAGAACTAAATCCCGAAGCGCGTCAGAAAATTTTTACCGAAATTCAAACGCAAGTAGCGACTGATGTACCTTATGTTCCTTTATGGCAAAGCAAAGACTATGTATTTGCCCGAAATGGTGTGAGCAGCGTACAACTTAATCCTACCCAAATTCTGGTTTATCAAAGAATTAAAAAGTAGTCATTGGTCATTGGTCATTAGTAATAACTGTTGACCATTGACTTTTGACTATTAAATAAAATATTTTATGCTCAATATATTTCTAGTTAATAGCTAAGATAATTCTAAAAACTGCATTTTAAATTTTGAATTGCTTATGTCTCGTTCTAAAGCTTTACAGTATTACATTGTTTCTCGGTTACTTCTCGCGCCACTTCAGCTATTAACAATCATCACGATTGTATTTCTTTTACTAAGAGCAACACCAGGAGATCCAGCAGATGCAATTCTCGGTGGACGTGCGCCAGAAGCTGCTAAAGAGGAATTGCGAAAACAACTTGGTTTAAACCTTCCCCTGTGGCTACAGTACCTAAACTATTTAGGAAGCATACTACGCTTTGACTTGGGAACTTCTTTAATGAGTCGCGGACAGAATGTTTGGGACATAATTGGGCAATATTTCCCGGCGACGGTGGAGTTAGCAGTATCTAGTATGGCAGTTGCACTCATCGTTGGAATTGCAGTCGGGACTCTTTCCGCGTCTCGTCCTGGGACATATTTTGATGTCGGTGGGCGCTTATTTGGGATCATCACCTACGCACTCCCCATGTTTTGGGCGGGAATGCTTTTGCAGTTGATTTTCTCAGTCCAATTGGGTTGGTTTCCCAATTCCAACCGCTTTCCACCCAATCTTCCGGCTCCCACTACTGTCACTGGATTGTATACAATTGATAGCTTACTCGGTGGAAACTTCACTCAGTTTTTCACATCTTTGCACCATCTTGCCCTACCGAGTCTCACACTAGGAATTTTGCTCAGTGGGATTTTTGAGCGAATTGTGCGAGTGAATTTAAAGCAAACCTTGCAAGCAGATTATGTAGAAGCAGCTAGAGCTAGGGGTATTGGTGAAAATAAGATTTTAGCCTCTCACGCTTTAAAAAATGCTTTAATTCCAGTAATTACAGTCTTGGGATTAACCTTTGCGTCTCTGTTGGGTGGAGCGATTTTGACAGAGGTAACATTTTCTTGGCCTGGGTTAGCTAATCGACTGTATCAAGCGATCGCAGATCGTGATTATCCCACAGTTCAGGGAGTGCTAGTATTTTTTGGTGCGATCGTTGTCAGTGCCAGTATTTTGATTGATATTTTAAATGCTTATGTAGATCCGCGAATTCGATATTAAGCTGTTTGACATTTTGTTAACCTTCTTGAGAAATACTACTGGCTAAAATCCCAAGAATTTTATTCACATCTTTGAGATAATATTCGCTTAAATCAATGGTCAATGTTTGTTCTTCTAATTTCAAGAATTGCCAAATACTGCCTGTTGTAACTGCACCGTAAATTGTTTTAATCTCAGTTGCAGCTTGCTCATTAAATATTTGGGCTGCTACCATTTCCGCCGCACACTGACCCAAACCCCCATTAATATTTTCTTTTTTAGCTTCTACAACTGTAATTACTGGTACTGTCAAAATTAGAATTTCTGGAGATTTGGTAATAATAAAATCGCAAGTGCCGTTTAATCCTTTGCTATTATCGACAGTAAAATCTACTCCAGAAAATAAACTAACTTGTTCGTGTAATTGTCGGCGTAAATCAACTAAAATGGGAGCAATAATTAAAACGAGCTTTTTCGCTATTACTTCCTAAAGCAATATCGAGATTATAGTTGAGTGTTTCTCCAAGTAAATTACTCGCTGTTAATTCAGAAACACCAGCGAAGATATTGCGTTTTTCTAATGTGCTTAAACTAAAGTCTTGTTTTGCTTTAGCTAAACTAAACTCGCTGTAAGCCATAAAACTATTACTCTCTTTCGCTTTTAAATATAAGACTGAAATTACCGTCCAACGTCTAAGTTAAAATAGAAACTATTTTCTACAACTCTGTTGCTGCCAACATATTTGATAATAGGGATGCTAACTCGGTGCTGTCCTGGTTCAAGCGTCCAAGTTTGTTGAAAATTACCAATATTATGACAAGCAGCATTAATTGGGAAGTTACTAGGAGTGGAAAGTCCATTTTTATAACTCTCAACTCCATTTGGAAACAGATAAACTTTTACTTCTACTCGATTGACCGGAGCTTTAGATGGTATGCAATAGGTTAGATTTGATAATCTTAGAATATCTCCGGCTTTTAAAGGTATGCGATCGCTATTTTTTACTTGCTGAGGTTCGTTGCTATTAAACTGCACTGTAAGATTATCAACGCATACTTTAGCCACAGTAACTTTATCACACGTTGTAGAAGTGGCGATGACAGAGGGTGACTCTAGAGAAGGTTTGTTCCCAAGCCCCATTATGGCAGGCACTCCGGCAGCTACTATGGTGGCGGTGGCAGCGATAAGAACAAGTGCAAGCTGTTGTCTAAAAGTTGTCATTTCTCAAACTCCTCAACTTTTGTGCTGTAACACCATCATCACTTGAGACACAGGCTCTATAGGTAGGCGCTAGTAGGAAGTTTGAGTGATTAAATTGTTGTAAGGGAAAGTAGGCAAATGTAGGTTTGTAGGGTAAAGTATTACACTAATGGCTGATTTTGACTTCGCTCTGCCAATTCAATTACGCCTAATGGACTCAAAACAAGCGTTAGCATTCATTAATGCGCTGTTTGCTAAAAAGACTAATCAAGTCTTAAATGAATTGGAAGAACAGCTTTTTTTAGGAATCTGGGAAGGTCAGATTTATTCAGATATTGCTACTCAGACTATTCTCTCTGAGCAATATTTGAGAGATGCAGGTGCAAATTTATGCAAAAAGATTACAAAAGATTTAGGGATAAAAGTTAATAAGAGAAATTTTAAAAATCAAATTAAATATCATTATCAACAGCATTCAGAAACAACTTTACCTTCCCAACAATCAATTGTAGAGCCAATTAATCTAGCACAAGGAGATGAATCACAGTCAGATAATCTATTACAACGAAATCATAATCCCTTCATTCCCCTTAATGGCAGAGTCGAAGAAAAGTATCTATTCTTTGACCGAGAGGGCGAAATTCGGCGAGTATTTGAGGTGTTGAATAGCGGTAGTAGTGTTGTTTTAATTGGTGAAGAGGCAATCGGAAAATCCTCGCTGCTATTGATGATTCGCCAAGAAGCAGAAACTCGTCTAAACGTTAAACGTCAGCCAGTTTTCTTAGACTTGAATTTACTTCATAATGAAAGTCAATTTTATAGTGCCTTGTGCTACGAGATTGGTATACCCGAAAGTAAAGACTATCAGTTAACTCGCAATTTGCGAAGTTGTAAAATACTACTGGCTATAGACAATGTAGGAAAACTTACAGGCGAAGGTTTTACTCGCAACATAAGGGATTATTTGCGCGGTTTAGCTGAAGGAGGTAATGCTCCGTTAAAGCTGATTTTAGCTGCCATCGAACCCCTAAACAACCTATTTAATGATAGTCAGGAGCAAGGTAATACTTCTCCGTTAGCAGGTATTTGCCAAGAGGAACACATTCATCCTTGGGATGAAGCTACTATCCGTGCTTTTATTACCAACCGTTTGGCTAGAACTTCAGTTAGTTTTACTGAAGAAGAAATCATCCAACTCATCCAAGAAAGTGGCGGACATCCTCGAAAACTCATGCAAATGTGTTATCGAACTTATTCGCGGTATGTGGAGAGTTTGCAATGAAATATAGTGCTTTACATCTCCTTTGCAAAGGAAGGTAATTTAGGGAATTAGGTTTTTTTACAGGTAAAGAAGGAGACTGAATAATGACCCAATACCTCGCTGTACCTCGCTTAGAATTAGCACCTAAATTGAGGCGACCTCTGTCACTTTGGAATCCCTTGGATTATATGCGCCTATTGCACTGGGTATTTTTCTTTCCCCAAGCTTTACGATGGTATACACTTTGGTACACACAAAACTTGCCGGAAGGATTTTTTATTCCTGAAAATCTGAATTGGAAGAATGCTTGGGGATTATTGCCTAATAAGACTATAGGTAAATTATTTTTACAGGGTTTAATATTAGCGATTATTCTAGCATTAGGTCAGGTCTTTATTTTACAAAAAATAGGTTTTACATTAAATTATTTATATGTATTAGCTGGCATTTCTTTAATATTTATTGGTTATTTTTTATTCTTATATCTATTTTATCTGTCTAGTTATGAATCGAATAGAAATAATTATTATATAGAAATTTTAAAAAGCTGGATAAGTTGGGGGCTACCTTTATTTATCAATTTAAGTATTACTTTTAATCTATTTTATAGTATTAGTGCTTTGCCATCCAAAGAACAATCGTCAGATATATTAACTACTTTAATTTTCTCAATATTACGATTTATTTGGTTAAGTATATCTATTCAAACAGCTGTTGTAATTCTAGTAGATGTAGCAAATATTGAATCATTTTTTATAATTAGCATATTTATATTTGCATTTATTATAACGAATTTTCTAGTCATTTTTCAAAATCTTCCAGTTGAGTTTGGATTAGTAAAATCTACACTATTTATTTTATTATCAGGTATTGCCTCCATATTAGTTGTATGTTTTATATTCTTACGTCCTGATGACTGGCTTTTAAGTTTATTTAGAAAAAAAAACTTATGTAACGATAATAGAGGGCAGCAATTTCCCCATGTAACTCCAATACCTTTTCCCTATCTATCTGAACAATTGAAAATTTGGTTACATCATAATTGGGAAGAAGGAGCAATAAATGGTAAAAAACTTTTTTCTTATACTTTTCAATTTATACCTATTATCAAAGCTCTTAATCAAGTTTTAGCTGAAACAGATTTAGACCAAGTAGTATATCGTGTAGCACAATTGGCCGAACCTCCTTACAATTGGGAATTGATTCGTTGTCTTTGTGGTTATCTATTTCCTCTATCGTATCGATTGGATACTCCTGCTGCTGCTACTGCTGCTGGATTTTGGTTTTTACATCAAAAAAATCTTCGTGAGTCCACAGAAGCTTTTGCTGCTGTACGTTCTCTAAATCATGGGTCAGAGATGTATATTCTTACTCGAACTTTGTTTAACTTTGATAGAGCTAAGAATTTAAATAATATTGCTGCCCTTAAAATACAAAATTTTCCAATAGAACGTTTGTTACGCCCGGAGACTTGGAAGGCAATTGCTAGTTTGCGTCGAGTTGCAGAAGATATCAAAGTTATTAGGGATAGTTCGTCTCGTTCTGCCAGAGCCTTTGCCCTCAGCCGTGCTATTGGAGAACTTAAAAGTTTGCGAGACAATTATGATATTTTACCTGAACTTGAACGAGAGCTAATCAAAAAAATAACGATTAATTGGTCAGTAGCCCTAATGGATGTAGCTACTGAGGTAGGGCAAGTTCGCATCGATCATCGTGTGGCTAATCCCTACATAGTTGGCGATCCCGTTCAAGGAAACCTTTTCATTGGGCGAGAAGATGTTATCAAGCAACTACAAGAACTTTGGGTGCTGGGTTATCAACTTCAGTCTGTAGTTATCTACGGTCACAGGCGCATGGGCAAAACCTCTATCTTGCTTAATGCTACTAACCGTCTAGGGTCAGGAATCAAGCTAGCATATGTCAATTTACTGCGTTTGGGAGATAGCCCTCAAGGTGTTGGTGAAGTATTAATGGCAATTAGTGATGAAATCTCTCAAGCTGTACAACTTGCACCTCCTGCTGATTGTGATTTGCTGAATCTTCCCTACCGAACTTTTGAACGGTATTTGAAACAAGCGGAATCAAATTTAGAAGGTGGGCTAATTATTGCCTTAGACGAATTCGAGAAGATTGAAGAATTGATTGATGCTGGCAAAATACCTTCAGACTTTATGGGTTATCTGCGAGGGTTGGTGCAAATGAGTTGTAAAGTCGCTTTTGCCTTTGCTGGTTTGCACACTTTAGAGGAGATGACAGCAAATTACTTTCATCCATTCTTTGGAAGCTTAATTAATATCCATGTCAGCTTTCAAGAACGTGCAGCTACGCGCCAAATTCTAGCTAACCCAGGTAATGAAGACTTCCCCCTCGACTACATCCCGGAAGCTTTAGATGAAATTTATGCTTTGACACACGGTCAACCATATTTAGTGCAACTGCTGGGTTTTCAGCTAGTGCGCGGCTACAATGACTTTGTTTTTGAGCAAGGGCGATCGCATGACCCAGTTTTCACTCTAGAAGATGTGGAAGCAGTTATCAATGACCCTGAGTTTTTCAAGCGGGGACGCTACTACTTTGATGGAGTTTGGGGTCAGGCAGCGCGGGGTGCTGAGGGTCAACAAGCAATTGTACAAGTGCTTGCACCTCACCCAGAAGGGGTAAGTCTGGATGCCTTAGCTCAGTCTACAGGTATGAATGACGCTGATTTACAGGAAGCACTGAATACTCTGAAGCGTCATGATGTCGTTGAGGAAACTCAGGGAAGTTGGCGGATTATGGTAGAACTTTTTCGCCGTTGGGTTTTGCAGCAGTAGAGTAAAGCGATCGCATTTGCTATTTCGGCGACAGCATTTGTTATTTTAGCGATCGCATTTGCTATTTCGGAGTACGCATTTGCTATTTCAGCGTTCGCATTTGTTACTTCGGCGATCGCATTTGCTACTTCGGAGTACGCATTTGTTATTTCGGCGATCGCATTTGCTATTTCGGGGTTCGCATTTGCTATTTCAGCGACTCCATTTGCTACTTCTGCGATCGCATTTGTTATTTCAGCGATCGCATTTGCTATTATTGAGGGCTTATCTTCTTAAACTACGTGGGTCAAGTGCATCTCTCAGCCCATCACCAAGTAAATTGAATGCCAACACTGTCAGGATAATCAGCACAGCCGGCGGCCAAATTAACCAAGGTTGCAACACCAAAATTGAAGCATTGCTCGCTAGAGAAAGCATATTTCCCCAAGAGGGGTCTGGTTGTTGAATTCCCAAACCGATGAGACTCAATATCGCTTCTGCGCCAATAAAGCTGGGAATTGCAAGAGTCGCAGAGATAATTACATAACTAGCCGTTTGTGGCAAAACGTGGCGGAGGATGATATAAATTGGGTTCCCGCCCATCGCGCGTGACGCTTGGACAAATTCTCGCTCTTTAATTGATAGTACCTGTCCTCGAATGACCCGTGCTAAACCAGCCCAGCTAATAACCGAAGTAATCACCACAATCAGCAAAAATCGCTGGGTACTGCTTAAACCAGCTGGTAAGACTGCTCCCAAAGTCACCAAAAGATAAATACTAGGGAAGGTCATTAGCACTTCTGCCAAGCGCATAATGAGGCTATCAGTGACACCGCCGAAATAGCCGGAAATCCCCCCTATGAGCAAACCGAGGGGATAGGTAATGATAATGCCAAAAATACCGATAAACATACTGATGCGACCGCCATGTAGAAGGCGACTAAATTGGTCGCGGCCTTGGTCATCAGTCCCCAATATATTGACTTTTGCACCGCTTGTTGTGCCAAATAAATGCCAATTTAAAGGGATACCAGGAAAGATTGTGACTTCATCCCAATTTGGGGGTAGCGGCAAACTCATCTGCAACAAGCGGTATTCTGGCCCAGAGACAAATAGACGCAGGGGTGAGGGCTTTGTCAAGTCTACAATGAGTTTGCGATCGCCTGTTTCTAAATTAGTGTCTCCCTGAGTCGTGGGATAAACATGGGGCCCGATAAACTGCCCTGACTGAGAAACCCAGTGTATCTTAGTTGGTGGCAGCAGTGAACCATTCGGCTGTGAAGCATAGGGATCATAAGGAGCCACGAAATCAGCCGCAATTACTGCTATGTAGAAAATTAAAAGCAAAATTGCCCCAAATCGTGCCAAAGGATTTTTCTTCAGTCGTCGCCACCAATCCATAGTAGTTAGGAGTTATAAATTATGACTTATGAGTTATTAAACTTTTATCTTAATTCATAACTCATGATTAATAATTCTTAACTCCCAACTCCCAACTCCTAACTCCCAACTCCCAACTCTCAACTCCTAACTCCTAACTCCCAACTTCTAACTTCTCTAAATACCGCTGCTGTTCTTGCTGTTGTTTTTCATGTTCTACAACAAACACATTTGAGTAGAGATTAGCGAGAATTTGTTTTCCCTGTTGTGTCAGTGACAGATAGTGCAGTCCCTCTTGGATATAGGGATAGACACCATTCCAGTAAAACTTCGCGTAGTTATTACGTAAATCGGCAGGGGTTTTATAGCCCAAAACTTTATTTACACCAGTTTCTTCAAACTCGTAAAATAAAGAAGTAATTTTCTTCAAGTAACGCGGGTCGCTTAGTTGACCAATTAAATCAGCAGCACGTACTAATCCTGCAAAGCACTTTGTATCTTGATGATCTTCTGCCGCAGGTACGGGAAATCGAGTCAATTCAATATTGCTCTTAATTGCCTCAGCATCTATTAACTTGTGACCTCCAAAACGCTCATCAATAAAAAGCTTGGCTCTATCAACATGATACGGCGTGAGACTGGCATCAGAAGCGCCAGGAGCTACAGAAATCATTTTGCCATTTTTACCTGTGGCATATAAGTCTGCTGCTTCTCGATCTTGTCGGCAAACTCCCTTAACGTAGCCAATATCATGACACACTAAGGAGATAATACAATGCAACCAGTCTTCGCTGGAAACACCGCCTTCTCTAATGTGTTTGCCACGTAAGATTTCTTGACCCACTAGGGTGACAAGGACAGTGTGTTCGACATTGTGATAAAGGGCATCGCTATTGGCAATGTTTTCCAAAGCCATGTTACCAGCCCAGGCGATAATGTCCTGATAATCATTTTTGAAGCAGCCATAGGTGCGACGGTAGCCTTCTCGAATTTCATTTACAAAGGCATCAATTAAAATTTCAGTGGCATTGAACATATTTGGTTACTCTGGTAAATACCAATTATTTATTGATTTCATTGATTGATTTCAAAATTCCATTATCAGGGCCACCCTTGCTGGAATTTAAGGCAATGGAGTTTGCTCCTTTGTAACTCACGTGTAGCTGTGGACGCTACTATGCCTAGATATATGGCTTTCTAGCAGCACAAAGGCTTTAGAGGGATTATGATTTGCGTATAAAATAATTTTTAGTGTAAAAAAGCATATTATAAATAGTTCAAATTTTAATTAGATAAATCTAGATTATATTCATCAGTTTTTCATATCTAACCATTGGTTGACAGTGATCTAAATACATATGGTGTGTGACCTAGAGTATCTAAATAAGATGAGATAATTTTTTGTATTATAATTTACATAAAATTTATAAGTATGATTTGTTAGTAATTTCTCTTAGTTAAAAAGTTGTATTATATACTGTTTTACGAGAAAGACATTTACGATGAAATGCGTCATAGTTTATATGAAGTAAATAAATTTCAAGTTTTCTTAAGAAAATACCAAGATTGGTATGCATAGACAGAAAGTGGAGGTAGGACTGTGAGCGATGAAAGTGTTTCAGAAGTCGAGGTGGAGCAACCTGTAACATCTGAAGATGGTGGCTTTTTGAGCAAATCAGATCAAAAATCAAACAGGGCATGGTTGAAACCATTATTCTTAGGTGCTGGTTTAGGAATCGCGATCGCCTTTGGTGGGATGGGTGTAATCAGCCGTCTTCCATCCCGTCAACAAAGCGCGGTAGCGGATAAAAAAGTTAACCCAGCGATGACAGTTACCATCGCCACAGTAGAAACCGCCCGTGTTTTCCGTACTCTCAAAACTACTGGAACTGTAGCAGCACACGATTTAATTCCAGTCTTACCGCAGGCAAACGGCTTACAAATCAAAAGCATCCCCGAAAATGTAAAAGAAGGGGCTTTTGTCAAAAAAGGCCAAGTGTTGGCGGTGTTGGATGGTTCCATACTGCAAAGCCAAATTAGCCAAGCAAAGGCAGATGTGGAATCAAAACAAGCAGATGTGGAATCAAAACAAGCAGATTTAGCAGCCAAACAGGCAGATTTAGCATCAAGTAAAGCCATAGTGCAGCAAAAACAAGCAGATTTAGCTCAAGCTAAGGCGAAGTTAGAAGAAGCAGCCAAGAATTATCAGCGCTATCAACAACTGGCTGACTCTGGAACGATTAGTAAGCAAGAACTCGATACTCGTTCCTACGCCGTGAAAACTGCCATAGAAGTTGTGAATCTGTCCGAAGAAAATGTGCGTAGTGCCCAGGCCAATATCGGCAGCGCCCAGGCTAATATTGGTAACGCCCAAGCTATCATCAACAAAGCCAAAGCCGATGTCCGCAGCAGTGCTGCTAAGGTGCAACAACTACAAACTCAGTTGGGACAAACTGTGGTGCGATCGCCGGTTTCTGGAGTAATAGCTGAGAAACTGGCTAGAGTAGGTGATGTGACTGGTGTACCGCCGCAAACCCAGGTGGGAACTGTGATTGGTGGCACACAAAAGCTATTTTCAATTATCCGAGATGAAAAGTTAGAACTTCAGGCGAAGGTGCCCGAAATTCAACTAACTCAAGTGAAAATTGGCGCATCCGTGCAAATTACTTCTGATGTCGATCAGCGCGTGCGATCGCAGGGACGAGTCAGAGACATACAGCCACAGGTGAACGATCAAAGACGGGAAGCTACAGTCAAAATTGACTTACCACCAACAACTTTACTTAAACCAGGGATGTTTGCTAGTGCTGCAATTACTACTAACTCAGGGATGAGAATGGTAGTACCACAAAAAGCAGTGCAATCCCAAGCCGATGGAAGTGTAATTGTATTTACCTTATCGAGTGGAGATATAGTCCGCAGCCAAAAAGTAGAGTTAGGAGATCCCACCAATGGCGACAAAGTGGAAATCAAGAGTGGGTTGCAATTAGGCGATCGCGTCGTAGTTGATGGTGCAGGATATCTCAAAGATGGCGACAAGGTTCGAGTCGCAAATTGAAGAAGTCAGAATTCTGAATGCAATCAGTTGGGGATTCAGACTCTTTGATGTGAGATGTCTAATCCAAAATCCAAAATCCAAAATCTAAAATTTCCTAATGTCCTTTAATATCTCAGCTTGGTCGATCAAAAAACCTGTTCCCACGATAGTTTTATTTTTAATTTTGACGATTGTGGGTTGGTTCTCCTTCATATCCTTGGGGATTGATACTAACCCAAATATTGATGTGCCAACAGTTTCGATAAAAGTCAGCCAACCGGGTGCAGGCCCAACAGAACTAGAATCCCAAGTGACGAAAAAAATTGAAGATGCCGTCGCAGGGTTGGGCAATATCGATTTTATGATTTCCACAGTCAGCGATGGGAATTCTAATACGACAATCAATTTTGTTTTGGGAACAGATAGCGATCGCGCCACCAATGATGTTCGGAATGCGATCGCTCAAATTCGCCAAGACTTACCCCAAGATATCAACGATCCAATTGTGGAACGCCTGGAATTTTCCGGCGGCCCGGTGATTACTTACGCAGTTAAATCAGATCAGCGTTCTGTAGAAGAATTAAGCAACCTCGTAGACCAAACCATTAGCCGCGCCTTATTAGGAGTCCGTGGTGTGGCACAAATTCAGCGCGTGGGTGGAGTTGATCGAGAAATTCGGATTAACCTCAATCCAAACCGCTTACAATCTCTAGCTATTACCGCCACCCAGGTAAACGACCAAATCCGCGCTTTGAATATTAACTTACCCGGCGGACGGGCCGAAGTTGGTGGTAGCGAACAAAGTATCCGCACCTTAGGAAGTGCCGACAGTGTGGATATGTTGAAAACCTACGAAATCCTCTTACCACAAGGTGGTTCCGTACCTTTATCCACCTTGGGAACCATAGAAGATAAATTTGGCGATGTGCGTCAAGCCGCCCGCTTGAATAATCAACCTGTGGTAGCTTTCCAAGTGTTGCGTAGTACTGGCAGCGTTCTGGTGAGTGTGGAAGAAGGAGTAAAAGCAGCAGTCAAAGAACTGGAAAAAACCCTTCCCGCAGATGTCAAACTGGATTTAATTTTTACTAGAGCCGATATTGTTCGCCAATCCTACCAAAGCACCATTGATGAATTGATTCAAGCTTCGGTGCTAGCGGTCATCGTTATTTTAGTATTTTTGCGGGACTGGCGAGCAACATTAATTACGGCTGTTGCCTTACCTTTGTCAATAATTCCCACCTTCGCAGTGCAGCAAGCCCTTGGTTACACCCTCAACAACATGACTTTATTGGCATTAGCGTTGGCGGTGGGCAACTTGGTAGATGATGCCGTTGTGGAAATTGAAAACATGGAACGGCACATGGCTATGGGTAAATCATCTTGGGAAGCTGCTTTTGATTCTTCTAACGAAGTAGGATTAGCAGTAATAGCAAGTGCCGCGACGATTATTGCGGTGTTTCTGCCCGTTGCCTTTATGGGTGGGATTCCGGGGCAATTTTTTCAACCATTTGGTGTTACCGTTGCCGTTTCCACAATTTTTTCTACTCTTGTAGCGCGGATGGTTACGCCGATGATGGGGGCGTATCTTTTAAAGGAGAAGGGGGCAGGGGGCAGGGAGCAGGGGGCAGGGGGAGTAATAAAATTTTTGAATTTCAAATTTGCACTTCCAGGTAGCGGTAACGGAAGTAGAAATAGAACTCAAAAGCGTCAAGGTTTTCAACCTTATAGATCAATCCTCCAGTGGGCGTTACGTCATAGATTGACAACAATGGCGATCGCTTTAGCTTTCTTCATTGCCAGTGCGATGCTGGTTCCCTTAATTCCCAAGGGTTTTGTTGATGATGGTGACTTCGGAATTTCCAACGTATCTATAGAATTACCTCCTGGTTCCACTTTGTCAGACGTTAATAAGGTAGTCACACAAGCGACTGATATCATCCGACAAAACCCAGTAGTTGAACGTGTACTAGCAATAGAAGAGATCAATTCTGCAACCCTTGCCATTAATCTCAAACCCAGAGAAGAACGAAATATTTCCCAAAAACAGTTTGAGGAAGAAGTACGCCCTTCCTTTGAGGAAATACCGGGAGCTAGAATTAGTTTCCAAAGTCAGTCACCAGGTGACAGTCGGAAAGGTTTATCAATTGTTCTGAGGAGTGAAAATCCCGAAGCATTGAGTCAAGCTGCTGATGCTCTAGAAAAGCAGATGCGATCGCTAGCCGGATTAGTAGAAGTATCTTCGACTGCGAGTTTAGTTAAACCAGAGATTTTGGTCATTCCCAACCCACAACGAGCCGCAGATTTGGGAGTGACAGTGCAAGCGATCGCTCGGACTGCTTCCCTTGCCACCATCGGCGACAATGATGCAAACTTGGCAAAATTTAATTTGAGCGATCGCCAAATTCCCATTCGTGTACAAATCGATCCGAAAGCGCGGGCTGACATCAATACAATCACAAATCTGCAAGTCCCCAGTCAAAATGGCAGCTTGATTCCCCTCGTCGCAGTTGCAGACATCCGCTTTGGTAGTGGCCCTGCTACCATCAACCGTTACGATCGCGCCCGTCAAGTTGCCGTAGAAGCCAATTTGCAAGGAATTTCTTTAGGAGAGGCAGTCCAGACAATCAACGAACTACCTGCGATGCAAAACTTACCGCCAGGAGTAGTACAGCAATCATCAGGTAGCGCCAAAATTATGCAAGATATTTTCGGTCGCTTGGGCGGTGCATTAGGACTGGCATTAATGTGTATCTATGCGATTCTGGTGCTGCTGTATAACAACTTCCTCCATCCATTGTCGATTATGGCAGCCTTGCCCTTTTGTTTAGGCGGCGTATTGGTAGCGTTGATGGTTGCCCAAAAGCCCTTGGGGCTTTATGCCCTGATTGGTGTCGTGTTGCTGTTAGGGATTGTCACCAAAAACTCGATTCTGTTAGTTGACTACACAATCATCAACATGGAAGAAGGTAAAACCCAACGTCAGGCACTTGTTGAATCGGGTGTGTCACGTCTGCGCCCGATTATGATGACTTCTTTAGCAACGATCGCAGGTACTCTCCCCCTAGCATTAGGAATTGGCGCAGGTTCTGAAGTTCGCCAACCAATGGGAATTGCTATTATGGGCGGTTTCACAACTTCCACCCTACTGACATTGCTGGTAGTGCCAGTGATATTTAGCTACATTGACAACTTCCAAACTTGGATTATGCATACATTGCGCTATGGCTTTGGTAAGAAACCATCGCGCCAATAATAAAAATAATAAAGACGCGATAAATCGCCGTCTCTACAATCAAATCGTATTGCTTCCGCCCCTGTACTATTGTGCGATCGCATTTACCAGTGGGAATCATAACAAACAGATTTATTACAGTAAATATCCAATGGCATACCAAAACATTACCGCATCCCTTTCCCCAGCAGATATCCAAGAAATTAAAGCTGCCTTTGCGACTATCCAAGCAAAGATGCCTTTTCTTGTTACCCTGAGTGCAGAAGAACGACGCAATTTATTTAAGATGGGCGATAAAAGACTAGCTTTTGTCAACAATAGCCTGATTGCTGCCCAATCTAACCGAGATATTTTACCAGCCAGTTTTGATTTAGATGAATTTGTGCGGGATTATCAACTAGCTGCTAACCTCACCGAAGTTTTGATTGGACTGCGACAACTAACAGAACAGGTAGATGATACCCTAATGGCTGTTGGTAGTGAAGCAATGGGTAGCAGTTTGACAGTTTATGATTACGTCAAGACAGCTGCTAAGAAAACTCCAGGGTTAAAAACTATTGCTGAACAATTAGGCGAACGGTTTAAAGCTATTAAAAGTAAACCCGCGAAAGCTGCATCTAATTCATAGCCTGTAAACATTGCCAGACCTCATGTAGAGACGCGATTTATCGCGTCTAAAAAACTGGCATGTTAGAGAGACGTGATAAATCGCCGTATCTACAGAGAATGTACTGTCAATTATTCCTTGACAGACTACTATTTTCGACTTGTGTGTACGCTATAGCTCTGACTCGGAGAGGGACAGGCTTGAAGTAAAGTTCAAGGCAGCAAGAGGTTTATCAAATTTACATTAAATGAGTCTTTGATACTCGTAAATGAACCTCGAAGCATCGGCGATGAACCTCGAAGCATCGGCGATAAACCTCAGAGCATCGGCGATGAACCTCAAAGCATTGACGATGAACCTCAGAACTTCGTTAATGAACCTCAAAGCATCGGCGATGAACCTCAGAGCATTGACGATGAACCTCAAAGCATTGACGATGAACCTCAAAGCATTGACGATGAACCTCAGAACTTCGTTAATGAATCTTTAATACTCGTTCACGAGCATTAAAGACTCTCAATCAGGAATTAGGAATTGCAAGCTTGGTATTATACCGATAGCCGCGTGTAATTTGCCGCCCTGCCCCCAATTATGCTCACCATACCCCGCTACACCAGCAAGCCTTCCCCTTTTGTCCTTTATCCTTTAGCTTTCATTCTTTCCTTCCTCCTCTGTCTGCCTTGGGTTAGCGCCCAAGAAATCGCCAAATCCAAGCCACAACCCTGGCAAATTGACGGTATAGCAGCAGCCCTTGATGACAGCTACTCCAAAGTGAAGGAATATGCTCTGGATAAAATGGTTAAATATGAGCTTAAGGATTTAAAAACTATCGTTAAGAAACCGGACGAAATTGCTCAAAAAGCCACCAATATCCTCAAAGAGGAAAAAATTAGCAAATACATTCGTGGCAGTACAGCAGAGGCATTGGGCAATCTAGGGCAAGGAGCGACAAAGCATATCCCTGAAATCCTCAATATCGTCAAAGATAAAAAGGTTGACTCATATGTTCGTGGCAGAGCAGTAGAGGCATTAGGCAACTTGGCGCAAGGGGAGGTTAACTATATCCCTGAAATCCTCAATATTGTCGAAGATGAAAAGGTAGATTTATCTGTTCGTTATGGAGCGGTAAAAGCATTAGGCAAACTGGGGCAGGCCACAGCAAAGTATATCCCAAAAATCCTTAACATCGTCAAAGATGAAAAGGTAAACAAATATATTCGTTCTAGTACAGTAGAGGAATTAGGTAATCTGGGAGAATGGGTGGCAAAGCACATCCCTGAAATCCTTAACATCGTCAAGGATGAAAAGGTAGATTTGTTAGTTCGTGGCAGTGCGGCAAAGGCATTAGGTAACTTGGGGCAGGTAGCGGTTAAATACATCCCTGAGATAGCCAATATCCTCAAGGATGAAAAGGTAGATTTATTTGTTCGTGGCAGTGCAGCAGAGGCATTGGGCAACTTGGGGCAGGCAGCGGTTAAATACATTCCTGATATCGCCAATATCCTCAAGGATGAAAAGGTAAACTCAGATTTTCGTCACAGTGCGGCAAAGGCATTGGGCAACTTTAAGCAGGCAGCAGTTAAATACGTTCCTGACATCCTCAAATTTCTTAAAGATGAAAAGGTAGACTCAAACCTCCGTTACAATACGGCAGACGTATTAGACAACTTAGGACAGGAGGCGATTGAATACATTCCTGACATCCTTAACTTTCTCAAAGATGAAAAGGTAAGCTCAGATGTTCGTTCCCGTGTGGCAGAGGTATTGGGCAAACTGGGTCAGTCAGCCCCTAACTACATCCTTGATATTCTCAACTTCCTCAAGGATGAAAAAGCAGACTCATTTGTTCGTATTAGCGTGGCACGAGCGTTCAACAAGTTAGGGCAGTCAGCTGCTAACCACATTCCTGATATTCTCAACTTCCTCAAGGATGAAAAAGCGGACTCATCTGTTCGTGCCAGTGCAGCAGAGGTATTGGACAAACTGGGGCAGCCAGCGGCTAACCACATTTCTGACATCGCTAACATCCTCAAGAATGAAAAGGTAAACTCATCTGTTCGTAGCACCATAGCAAAAGTATTGGGCAACCTAGAGCAGGAAGCGGCAAAGTATATCCCTGATATTGCCAACATTCTCAAGAATGAACAGGTTGACTCATCTGTTCGTCGTAGTGCAGCAGAGGCATTAAGTAATTTTGGACAGGCGACGGCGAAGTATATCCCAGACATCCTTAACTTTCTCAAGGATGAAAAGGTTGACTCATTTATTCGTCGTAGTGCGGCAGAGGCATTAAGTAATTTTGGACAGGCGACGATGAAGTATATCCCAGACATCCTTAACTTTCTCAAGGATGAAAAGGTTGACTCATCTGTTCGTCGTAGCGCAGCGGAGGCATTGGGGAGTATCCGAAAACTGGAGTTGAAAGAAGTTCTTGTAATTCAGAATAATTTTTATGAACTTGGTAATTTACAATATTTGAATTGGCGTTTTTTAACCTATTTCCTGAGTGGTGGCACTGAGGAAGTGAAAACTCTGCTGAAATGGCTTGGCTCTCCTCAAATAGTTCCTGATAAACTCTCACATGATGAAGGTGTCAAAACCCTCAACGTATTTCTGCAAACTTGGAATAACAGCCAAGGACTAGAACGCTTACGCAACGACTTAGCCAATCAAATTTCTGAAGTTGCCGCTAACAAAAATGTTCCTTGGAAATGGCAAGATATTAGTTTACTGCAAAGCCATTACAGCAACCTTAAAAAAGTCAACCCCACTGATGCGAATGCGGTGCAGTCAGTAATTCATAATCTGGAATATTGGCAGTGGTTTTTCAAAGCTAGAAACACGATCCTCATTCATGCTGTCTTTTGGCTAGCCCTCATCTTTGCCTACCCCAAATTTCCCCAAGTCCAAGCCATCTTCTTCTGGAACCCTTGGGTACGCCGGATTCTCGGCGTGGGCTATGTCGGCTTTCTCCTCACCTGGTTTCCCCCCTTCCGCCGCAAATTATTTGAACCCTTCAAACCTTCCCTATTAGCCGATGCCGGCTTAGATAATTTTCATGACCAATCATACTTCCCAGAATCAAAAGTCAAAGTTCCCACTTCAGGAGACATCCTGCCAATTACCGCAGCCTTACCCAGCATTCAAGGACAAATTATCTTAGAAGGAGATTCCGGCTTAGGCAAATCGATGTTTCTCCGTCATCTGTTGAAAAACTCCCAGCGCATAGTCGTTTATCTCCCCGCCCAAAAATGTCATAAAGGCGTAATTGAAGCCATCCAAGACAAGCTACACGGCCAAGCCCAAGATGCCGGCTTCCTGAAAAACCTGATTTACAGTGGCGCCATAGATATCTGCATCGACGGACTCAACGAAGTCACCGCCGAAACCCGCGCAAAAATCTGCCAGTTTGTCGAAAGCTATTTCCGGGGCAACATTATTATGACTACCCAGCCCCTAGAGTGGACACCCCCCTCAACAGCCAAAACCTACTACTTGCAGCCCCTTGAACAACAACAAATTCAAGAGTTTTTGATCTCCCGTCAGCCGCGACTCCCCCAAGATGCCAAAATTCAAGGTGCTGATTATGCCCAAGCCTGCACCAATTATTTAACAGAAGTCCTCAACAACCAGCAAGCCAAAGAAGAGTTAGATGCTGTCCGCCGAATTCTTTCCAATCCAATGGATCTAACAGTGGTAGCGCTGATGCTATCACAAGGTAAACACCCAAACTTATTTCGCCTGCAAGAACAGCAATACAACCTGATGGCCGCAGAATACCAGCAAGAATGGAAACAAGAATTTCCGCTCAAAAGATTCTCAGCCGCCGTCTACCAAATGCGACTCGATGACAAACAAGCCTTACCCGCCGATGAATTTCACCAAGTTGCCATGTCTTTGGAAGACGATAAATACAAAATGGTAGTCAGCCGTCAGTGGCAAGATGAAAAAGGCGAAGCTAAGAAAGAATGGTACTTCCGCCACGATAAAATCATGGATTTCTTCTTGGTGCAAAACTTCCTCGGCGAAACTGATACCGCCGAAGAACTATTAGTTGATAGAATGGGCGATCCGCGTTTTCGTGGCGTTTATTTCTTGCTAGCAACCTTACTTCCTTTAGATGCAGCCAAAGAACTGCGAGAAGATTTGATTCAATACGCGGCTGACACTAAAGACAATACGGTGAGTAATACTTTTGTGCAGTTGTTACGAACAAGATAATTCGTAATTCGTAATTCGTAATTCGTAATTCGTAATTTTAAGAGTCGAGTAAGGGAGTTAAATCCCAATACAGTTCAGAATGAGCAACAAACTCATGTTGTAGAGACGCGATTTATCGCGTCTTCAAAGAGCGTGTAGCTAGATGCATTGTGCTGTAGGCAATTCCATTCGCCTTGGCTCTAAGTGCGATCGCTTTCATCGCTACGATCAAATAAACTAGGACTGACGCACAGGTAACGGAAAATCAAACCGCAGAGGACACAGAGAACACAGAGAAATAAGAGTTTCAGAGAGTTCTTGTGTGAGTCCTATAAACTTCGGGGGCTAGCTGGAATTGGCATACCCGACGAAAGTGAGTATTCCGACCTTTGTCGTTTTTCTATTGAGCAGATTCTAGATGAGGATTTTTACGGTGATCAAGCGATTGGGGGATAATACATCATTAGAAGCGGACAAAACAGAGATAATTTCAATTAATCTTTAAACATAATATCTACTGCCGCTCAATTCAACCGTTAGCGTCACGATCTGGGAGTGTGTATTGTATGCAAGTAAATGTTATTGCCATGACTGTGCTAGTCTCAATGGTTGCGGCACAGGGTGCTTACGCGCAAGACACCGACATCACGAGTAAGGCATTCATGCAGGCGGCGCTGACGGTGATGACATTCGACTACTACGCGACAAAATGCAAGCAGGGTAGTGGCTTCGCTGCTAATGATGCTGCCAAGATCGAGGCGTGGCAAACCGCGAACGGTGTCGCCCAGATCCGTATGCGCCTACGCGACCTCGATCGCTACCCCACTCAAAAGCAGCAACTCAGCCAGGCTGTAGCCAATATCACTCAAAAAATCGCAGGTCAGTACGCCAATCTCGATGCCTGCACTGCGGCATTATCGGTGTCAAAACTGCCCGACGCGCAGTTTGCAACGGTGTCGCCACAACTCCTGGCGTCGGTGAGCAAACCGCCCAAAACTCCCAACAAGGGCGAGCGATCGCCTGCCGCCACGCCTGCAATTGCATCTTCCCAATCGAACGCCAAAATTGTGGCTCAAATCGATAGCTTCGGCTTCAATTCGCGTCCGAAGGTTGGTATTGGTGGCTTCATAGCCCTCGATATCTATCCCGTTGTCCTCTTTCGCAACGGCGATGCACTCACCAATGTCAAAGGGCTTTCCTTCGGAGGCGGACTCGCGGCCCACAAACGCGCCAACCCGGACGAATGGACACGTTGGCGTCGTCAGGGTGGCAAACTGCAACTTGCACAAAAGGACGGCTGGAAGGCGTTACCTTTCCAAACGACATATCCAAAATTGCCCAATGACTTCAGGCTAAACGGACTCTTCCGCTCACTCTCTGGTACGGGGACGGTTGCGATCGGAGGCAACCAGTCGATCGCCGCTTGGCAAGACTATCGCTTCTCGGCTGATGGCCAAGTCGTGCGCGGCAAAGGTGCTGGTGGACGCGCGGAATCTGGCGACACATCGATCGCCACTAGCAACACAGCACCAAATCAGCGCGGTCGCTATCGCATTGAAGGACTGACGCTGTATATAACCTACGAAGATGGCTCAAGCGAGCGTCGTATCCTAATCACCGATCCGAAAGATCCGAAGAGTGTCATCTGGCTCGATGGAGTTAGCTACGTACGCCGCAAGCAGTGACATTACAATAAGGCTTTAAAACCTTCTCTTCTACCTTTTACGGTCTTTATAGTAAGTCCTAACCTCGACGCGGGATCATTTCTAGTATGGATAGACAGGTTGACCGAAAAGTTCTACAATCTGAACTGATTGTGGTAATATTACCTATTGCCCAATCCAAATCTGCATAGTAAAGATTTTCTAGTGATCCCATTTGATTGTGGAAGCACTAAATTAATATAGGAAAGTCTTGAATAAGGGACAGCAAACAAATGGATGTAAAGCTCATTCTAGCTGGATTAACAGTTATATTCACGATTTCGTGCTTATTTTTTGGCACGAAAAATGGATTCTATGATTCAGATAACTATCACGGAAATGGCTCGGCACATTGAAATAAATCTGTAGACGCTTAGGCGACTTGCCGCAAGGTGATTTGGCTAAGAGCGCTCAGAACTTGCAAAGAGAAAATAAACAAGAGGCATCCTTTACCTCCTAGTTTTAAGGCTTCTCTCTCGTTAGCCCACTTTTCCGAACCAGTGCGGGTTCGGTGGAGGCGTCCTCCCCAATCAAAAATCTGTATTCTCAGGGTGTAGGGGCGCACGATAAAACTTACCCCTAAGTCACAAAACCAAAATTTGTGTAACTTTTGGCTTTTGGGATATGTCCATGATGATGAGGTTTGAGGGGAGGAGAGCATGAGGGATAATCTGTCGGCATCTTCTCGCGTAGATGCTGCGGAAGTGGGTAGTGAATTAGAATGTTTGCCCTATAGCGTCCAGCATTACGATGAGGGCGTGTGTTTATTGGTAAAGATGGGGCCACACCGCATCCTATTGGACTGTGGTATGGAGGATATCTCATTGCTGGCTAAGGGGCTTACTAAGTCGATACGTGGAGCTAGTTCGCCCCTACCAGCAGATTTAGTTTTGATTAGTCACGCCCACCCAGATCACGCCAGAGGCTTACTGGCACTGCATAAAGCTTATCCGAAGTTACCTATTTATGGCAGCGAAGTAACCAGCAAGTTACTGCCACTGAATTGGCTAGACCAAGACGCTGAGAAAATTTCCCAATTTTGTCATGCCTTGCCATTGCGATCGCCTGTCGAATTCCAAGAGGGTTTGGTGGCAGAATTATTTCCCGCAGGGCATCTCCCAGGGGCAGTGGCAATTCTCCTTACCTACACTACCAAGCAGCGTACTTACAAGCTACTGTATACAGGTGATTTTTTCCTGTCAAACTCCCGGCTGGTAGAAGGTTTGCGTTTAGAGGAACTGCGGGGCTTGGACTTGGATGTGCTGATTATTGAAGGCAGTTATGGTACATCCCGCCATCCCCATCGCCGCAACCAAGAAAATCAACTAGCAGAACGAATTAATCGCGCGATCGCTGACCATTGTTCTGTAATCCTTCCCACCCCGGCTTTAGGTTTGGGTCAAGAACTGCTAATGCTCTTGCGGTCACATCACCACTTCACCGGACGAGATTTAGATATCTGGGTAGATGGTGCTGTCGCTACTGGCTGTGATGCTTACCTAGAACTGCTTCCCCACCTTCCCCCATCTGTACAGAACTTCGCCCGCCATCAACCCTTGTTTTGGGATGAACGGGTGCGTCCCCGTGTGCGTCGTTTACAACCAGAACATCGTGCCACTGTGGGCAAGTCACCCTGTATAGTCCTTACCGACTCTACGGATGATTTGGGTAAGCACTGCCAGCTAGACACAGGCCCTTGGCTAATCCTCCTACCAGAAAAAATTGATATAAAAGTTAACAAAGAATATTTAGCACCTACCACTGTCGAAACCTATCTCCTGGCTCAACATAGTGATGGCCCTGGTACTACGCAGCTAATTCATAATTTGCGACCCCAGCATGTAATTTTTGTCCACGGTTCTCCTGCCTACTTAGCAGACCTGACTAGCTTAGAGGAGTTGCAAAACCGCTACCATATACATTCCCCGGCGGCTGACACCTTAGTAGAACTGCCTATCGGCGATACATTTTTACAACCGGCAGCACCAGAAACTAACTACGAAGGTGAACTGACAGAGATGGGAACAGTAATCACAATCACCTTAGCAGATGTGATTACTACTGATCCTCGTTGGCGACAATTTGCCGATACTGGTTTAATCGAAGCTCGTTGGCAAGGGGAAGAACTAGTATTAAGGGGATTGTCTCAACGAGAATTGCTCAACCAAAATAGCGATCGCTATACATGGACAGATGTAGACTGTTGCGGTACCTGCCGACATCAAAGGGGGCAGCGGTGTTGGAACCCAGCTTCCCCGTTGTATAACTTTAAGGTAACTCTAGAAGGTTACTGTCCTGCCTTTGAAGGTTTGAATGATAGTCAATAGTCATTAATCCGCTGCCCTTTATCATTTTTAATTAATGACTAATGACTAATGACTAATGACTATTGACTAATGACTAATTATTCTGGATTCGAGTCAGTGTAACGGTTGTGGATGCGTTCAGCTTCGGGACAGTCTTCTGTCATTAGAGGTTCCACATTCCCGCGCGGTACTGAAGCCAATTTTTGCGTTACAGCACCAATGCTCTCGAGGCGAACCATTTCTTCCCAAGAACAAACTTCGTCCTCTTCTTCTGTTTCATAGCGTAGGGTCACTAAATCTCCCTCTATGTCGATGATGCGGGCGCGTTCAATCCAGCGTTGCTGGTCCCGCAAGAAAACACATACCTCGCGCCCATCGCAACAGAGTTGATAAATCTTGCGGTGTAGCATGTACTGTTTCTGCCTTTTTAAACAACGTAGTTAAACCTGTCAAATCTGGGTTCTACCCCATTACATTACACCTTTAAGAGGTTAATTTCACTGTTCGGAACAACTACGCTTCATGACCCAATCCCAAGACTTGCTTATATTTGTCAAAATCTTAGGAAATATTGGGTAATAAATCAATAGTTGCTCTAGCAATGAAATCAATCTCCTTCTGGCTCATTCTACGGAATGTCTGCTTCATAGAAGTCAAACAATTCGGAACCTGTCCTAACCAGGTTCATATTTGTTGGTGAGTCATTCTTACCATTATGTAATAAAGAATACTCCAAAACAATCGTTGATTGCGGTTGTTTAACTTGCCTACTTTTACTCATTGGCATTACTGGGAAGTCCGGGGACTTAGCTTTACTTTTACCCATGTGTATCTGATCTTAACTCATTCTCTTGCTGACCTTGATGGTTTTCAACAACAACATCCAAAGAGTTTTGAGTTTTTGAGATTTTTGCCGGATTCAGCACTCAGGAAAAACGAAAGGAGATAAGAGTGGGGGCATAGAAGAGAAAGACTTCCTTACACAAAGTTCCTGCTCCCCTGCTTGCCCTGTGGAAGTATCAGCAAGATTTATATGGTATGGGAAATTCTATGAGCGCATTCGACGAGGATGCTTCCCGTTTAATTTGACCGGCGCGAACTGCATCGTATAGGGCTGCAATGACTGGCAAATCCTCTGACTGATAGCATTTAGTTACCAGCACTTGATGGAGTAAACCCTCAGATTCAACACTAAGATATCCAGTTTGGAAAGCAGATTCAATGATTGTGCGAATCATCTCGGTTAGGGCAGAGTAAACAATTTGTTACCTCAAGTGTGGAACATTTTCCTGTATTACTAATTGATATGGAACATTGGTATCATGTGATTATAGTTACAAGTAATTAGTGATTCATATCACAAGAATGCTTCATAATAAGAGTTGTTGATGGGACTGCTTAGTGATATACGGTCAAATTTTAATACAATCCTGCCCAGCATTAATGTTTAAAAGCTACATGGTTTGGCAATAAAAAAATTTTAGACAAGCATCCAAAAAATATAGTGAAACATAAGCAATCAATCCAAAAACTGGCGGAAATCTTCATCCTTTTTACTTAATTGCACCCAGTCTAGGTTTAAAGACTGGAATTTTTGCACCAAGCGATCGCAAGCCGGACGTTCGGTAGCGTAATGTCCAGCATCGATTAAAATGAGATTGCGATCGCGGCTTTCTTGAAACTGATGAAATTTACAGTCAGAAGTCAGATAAGCTTGAGCACCACTTTTGGCGACGGCTGAAATAAAACTAGCCCCCGAACCACCCAAAACGGCAACTCGTGAAATTGTTTGCTGTAAATCAGCACTTGGGGAAAAAATCAAATTAGGAGGAGCAAGTCGCGTTTGAATGGCTGCAAGTAACTCCTGTAATGTCATAAATGGCTCTAGCGAACCAATACGACCATATCCTAACCCTGCTTGTGTAGATTCTATGGGAGTGACTTCTTTAAGTTCTAAAATCTGAGCTAAAACATCAGCAGTCCCATCTTGCACTTGGTCAAAATTCGTGTGGGCAGTATAAATACCAATATTGTGCTTAAAGGACAACCGTACCATTTCTGCGATCGCTTCACCACTGCGTAAAGATTTGGGAGGAGTAAAAATCAAGGGATGATGAGCAAAAATCAGATTAGCATTTTCTGCGATCGCTTCTTGCATTACTGCCAAAGTCGGTGTCAAACATACTAAAACCCGTGCTTTTTGCTGCAACAATCCTGGTTCAATCTGCCAGCCGCAATTATCCCAGCTTTCACACCAAGCGGGATTTGCCCATGTTTCAAACCAAGTAATTAAGTCAGCAATTTTCATAATTATTTTCTTCAGCAATTTTTAATTGCTAATCAGTGTCTCTGTGGTTGAATATTTAATTTTAATGCTAATTGCTGGCGCATTTCCTGGAAAGGTTTGTTCCATACAGGGCTATCATCCCAGTTCCACACTGCCACTGGAATCAGTTGTTCTTCAGCAAGATAAGTTAGTAGACGGTATTCATCTTCTGGTTCACGAGAAAATGTGAATGGATTGCGGTAGCCGCTATCACATAGTTTATAAGATGTTATTTGTCCGTGATTAATCCGTTGTAAAATCTCCTTACCTTTGACGAGCAAATAATCCAAAAAAACCAGACTAAAAGGCTCTATATGTTCGCGCTTTTGTGGGTCTTTTTGTACCCATCTTGCCCATTCAAATCCATACATAAAATCGTGAACGTAACGGAAGCGTATTTCCGTTTTATTTCCGAACATCTCTGTCAGAGAGACCATCCTTTTACCAAAAAGCTTTAAAAAAGGAACAGCACCCTCTTCTGCTATTAAAGCTTGTCTGAGCATACTACTCACCATAAAATCAAAATCCCAGAAGATATTTTCTGGGAAGTTTTGCAACTGAGTACGGACTATGCTTTCAAGAGTTTCTCGAAGCGCTGTGAAAATTTCAATGTCGATATTTTGTTCAGTAATCAAATCCCCCAACTCTGCAAAACTGGTAATTAATGTCTTTTGGGGATTAAGTGATAATAGGGTAAGAGACTGTTGGGCAAGTATTTCATCAATAAATTGGAAAGTATGAGTTGGTGCCAGTTCTTGCTTCATAGTAATTGAAATAGCCCAAACAGCTTATATTAAATATTATTTTATAATAGAATAATTAGAACATTAAATAATTACAAATAAACTTAACTATTAAATTTACAAATTTACATAAATTTTTAGTCTATATTCTGATTAATTTTGCATCATCAATTTTCAATAAAAAGCTATCACGGCGAAATTTATTTAATGCATATCACCGCGAGTTTATGAGATTATACCCAAAGGCTAGGCAGGATAACTAGAGTATTTAAACTCTATAAAACTCCACCTTAAATAAAACTTGAGAATCAGCTATCCAGAAATGTGAACAACCAATTCTCTTAAATGACTGTGCTGGCGGTGTTCCCAAATATAAATTCCCTGCCAAGTTCCCAGTACCAGATGACCACGATTAATGGGAATATGTTCAGAAGTTTGGGTGAGTGCAGTACGAATGTGTGCTGGCATATCATCGGGACCTTCTGCATCGTGGATGTATTTTCCCGATTCTGGGACGAGTTTTGCCATAAAGTTAGCTAAATCCACAAGTACATCGGGGTCGGCATTTTCTTGGATGACTAAACTGGCTGAAGTGTGGCGTAAAAATAAAGTACAAAGACCAGTTTCAACTCCTGATTCTGCAACTGTAGCTTCAATTTTCGCAGTGATATTGTAAAAAGATTTACCAGTGGTGGAAATTTTTAGTAACTTTTGGTAGTGAGTCATCTGTAAATTTGATTGATTATTGACTAATAACCGTTAATTTTTTAGTTTGGATGATTTTCCCACCATATCACTAAAGTTTATAGCGGTTATCGTTTGTATGCAATACGCGCTTAAAGCGCACAGATGTGCGCCCCTACTGTATTTTACATAATTGAAAACGGCTATAACCTCCTTATAGGAAAGCTAGCAGTTTATTCGATGTTGTAAATTAAGTAAAGTTTAATTACTGCGAAAATAGTTGATAATAGCGTGAGCGATCGCTTCATTACCATCCTTAGTAATTGGTTCAGATTGCTTTGGCGATTGAGGTAACTCACGTAGAAAATCCCAAGTCCCTTGACAAAACTCAGATGGGGTGATGATTTGATGCTGGTTATAATTTGTTATGCCTTCTATTAGAAATGTTGCTTCAGCAAAGTCCTCACGCAGCATGGTAACAATGGGTACTGCTAATAGTGTGGCTTCAGCAAAAGTACTGTAACCAGGTTTAGAAACAACTCGCCCAGAAATAGGCATAAAATCTACAGGGCGGTATTTGCGGTCATTAATTTTCACTAAATTAGGTAAATTAGGGGCAGATTGATCAAAGACGATAAATTGCCAATCTGGAAACCGCCGCAGGTTATCATAGGGAATTTGCTGTAAACCCAAGCCGCCAAAGGTCAACAAAATAGTTTTTTCCACTGGTGCAGTTATTCCCCAAAGAGAACGTAAATCATCAGCAGGGTAACGGGGGGAACCGCCTGTTAAGCCAACATCTGTGATATTGTGAAAAGCCTGCATCGGTTCGTGGAAGGGAAGACGAAATAAGCGATCGCACTTTGAATACCAATCACTAATCCAATCTGCAACTGCGGTAAATTCACCTCCCCAATCTCGGTAGATAAAGTCCCAGCCAAAGTTACTCATCATCCAGCAGGGAATATTTGCACCTTTGGCAAACCCAGGAGCAAGGAAGGGAATATCTGCCAAAATCAGATTAACGCGATTTTGGCGGATAAAATTTACTTCTGAAGCAATGAGCGAATTTTGTTGTTTCTTAATATCTAGCAACTTTTCTAAAGTCGCTACTTTATCCATTGTCAAACTATCGGTTTGCACTACACCCAAATCAAATGCACGGGGACGATAGATAAAATCGCCTTCTATGTAGCACTCTAGCAACCAGCGCGGGGCTGTAGTCACCATAATTAGCAGAACTTCTGGACATAATTTTTGAATTGTCGCAGCTACAGAAGCCATGCGGGTAGTATGTCCAAAGCCGTGGTTAGTGATGGCTAAGTATAAGATTGGACGTTCCATTTTAACCAAGATTACTTGTACGAAGAAATCAAAACTATTTTAGATGTGTCTTTAGGCTCGATAACAGGTTGGAAACAAGCCTATGAACAGAATGGAGTTGATGGACTACGGTTAAACCACAAAGAAAAGAAAAGCTACTTGAGTAGCGAACAACGAGAAGAAGTATTGAGATGGTTGCAAACCAAGCACTGTTGGGAGCTTGGAGAACTAGAGTATAAGTTAGCTTTTGAATACGACGTGGTTTATGAGTCAAAACAAAGTTACTATGACTTGTTCGATGCCGCTGACATCAGTTGGAAGAAAACAACAAAGCTACATCCGAAAGCCGATGCAGACGCTGTTGCAGAAAAAAAAGAGATTCAGTAATTGTTGGCAAACCACCGCTACGAAATCGAAACAGGAAAGCTAAATCTCGTATTGGAGAGCGATTACGCCCGCTGATGGCATCGCAAAAGTTTTCGGTCTACTGAATTTCATCTAACTTCCCTTGCGCTTCCACTCTCCCTGCTTTCATCACAATAATCTGATCGGCGCGGCGCAAGACTGAACGCCGATGAGAAACCACAAGACAGGTCGGTGTCCAATTATTTTGCTCTGGTTCTGTGCTGTTAAAGAATATTTGCGACCATAAAGCCAATTCTGTCTCCACATCCAAAGCGCTAGAAAGGTCATCAAACACCAACAATTCCGGTTGACGCACAAACATCCGCGCGGCTGCTACACGCTGTATTTGTCCACCAGAAAGTCGCACACCTTTAGAACCAACTAAAGTTTCTAGACTTTCATTCATAGTTGCTAAATCTTGCTCAAACACAGCCATGTTTAAAGCTGTAGCGATATCTTCATCATCTTTAGACAAGCCCAACAAAATATTTTCTCGCAGGGTGTAGCTAAACAATTGAGGAATTTGGGGAGTATAAGCACTGCGAGGTGGAACAAAGAAACTGGCGGGGTCTTCAATAAGATGACCATTCCAGTAAATGCATCCACTTTGCATAGGTAATAATCCTAACAATAGCCGCAACAATGTAGTTTTGCCAGAACCAATCTGACCAGTAATCACAGTCAAACTACCACGCTGCATCTCAAAGCTAATATTTGTAATTCCTTGATTAGTACCAGGATAAATATAAGTTAAATTAGATACTTTTAATGATTGCAAATGGTAAGCGCTAGCCATGCCGTCAAACTTATCGCTTTTATTCCTCAACGGTTGTTCTACTGAGGGCAAGAGTTTTTTGCGACCATTCAGGTGATTAAGATAAAGTTGATTAGGAGCTACCAAAGTATCTACTGATACATCAGTCAGTAAACTAGCCATACGTTCAAAAGAAACTTCTGTGTGCTTAGACAAAGCCATAAAGCCGCCGAGAAAATTAAAAAAGCTAGTTACAAACGAAAGGTTATACACAAACAAAGCAAAGTCACCCACTGTCAACTTACCAACACCACTCTGCATTAATTGGGAAGCCAGCAGCAGAATTATCCCTGTCCCCAGACTCACCATATTTTGAAATAGAGAATTCAGAATAGCATTGAATAGGCTATCCTTAATCATCATATGGCGGCGTTTATCATTGAGGGTGCGAAAGTAATCCAGCACATTTTCTTCTGCTCCAGCTACTTTAATCGCTTGTACTGAGCCAAATATTTCGCCTAAAATTCCTGTCACCTTTTCGGTTGCTTCGCGGCTGGCTGTTCTATACTGTTTAATACGAGTTTCTGCTCGTTGAACAATCACTACCATCCCCACCACTGGCAGAAACACAAACAATGTCATTTGGACATTGATACTTAATAAAATTACTAAAGAAATAACAGAAAATATACCTTGTCCTAAAAGTTCTGATATCAATGCCACATTTTCTTCTACTTGTTCAGCATCATCACGAAAGTAGCTAATTATTTCACCCTGAGATACAGTTTTTTCAGCCTCTTTGCTAACAGCCATTGGTCGTGCTGTAGGATTTTTAAAAAGGCGATCTAACAAATTATGTCGCAGTAATGACCGCATAATGAAACGGTGCTGAGTTTTGGTAACACGCCCCGCAAATATAAGCGCGATGTGTCCCGAATTAAGAGCTAGTAATAATGCAATTAAAGTCAAAGGTGATAATCCGAATTGCGCCTTGTTAGTCAAGCTGTTGAAGAATTCCCGGATAATTAATCCAGGTAGGGCAGGCAACCCCATAATTAAAATCCAGAAGCAGGAGTCAATTGTGTATAATTTTGGTTTGTACCAAATCAGTTGCCATAATAATTCCCAACTTCTGAGCTTTTTTGTTGACACCATGATATTTTATAATTCGTAATTCGTAATTCGTAATTCGTAATTTACAAAGAGAAGAGTATTAGTTTAATAAATCGATCAAACCAGTTTTTAATAATTTGGTAAAATGTGAGTGAGGGTTTTTAATTAATTTTTCTCGTTGACCATATTCAATAACTTGACCCTGTTCTAAAATTAAAATTTGATTTGTTCTTTCTACAGTCGCTAAACGATGAGCAATAATAATCCCTGTACGCCCAGCTAATAACTTGTCTACAGCCTTTTCAATCAGTTTTTCTGTCATGGGATCGAGGCGAGAAGAGGCTTCGTCTAGAATTACTAAACCAGGGTCTTTGAGAAATACTCTCGTAAATGCGAGTAACTGCGCCTGTCCCGCAGATAAGCCGCTACTATCTGGCCCTAAATTTGTTTCTAAGCCTTTGGGTAATGAGTGCAGCCATTCTGACAATCCCAAAATTTCTAAGGTTTCATATATGCGTTCATCACTGATATTCTGGTTAAAAAAGGTGAGATTATTACGAACTGTAGTTTGAAACAGTTGGACATCTTGAGTGACTAATCCCACTTTTTGAGGTAAATCTGTTAAAGGAGTTTGGTTAATCGGCACTCCTCCCAAGTGAATTGAGCCTGATTGGGGATCATATAACCTAAGTAATAACCGCGCCAGGGAAGACTTACCGCTACCTGTACGTCCTAGTAAACCCAGTAAATGACCAGCAGGTAGATTAAAAGATATATTTTGCAGTACTAAATCCCCAATCTCTAATTCTCGATCATCGTAGCCAAATGAGACGTTCTCAAAAGTTACGGAAAGTGCGCCTTGAGGAAGTTGCTGTTCGCCTTCTGTACTGAGTTTAGATTTAACTTTGAGTAAATCTTGAATGCGATAAATACTGGCTTCTGCTTGTTGTAAGTCTTCAAATTGGTCCCGAATTTGCTCAATCGGTTCACTAAGTAAATTGGTGTAATAGTACAGTAGATATACTGTGCCAATGGTAATAATATTTTGACTCCAAAGGTAAGCACCAACGCTTAAGGCGATCGCAGTTCCTAAAGTAAAGATACCGTTAGTTGTACCCCAAAGAATAGTACTAGCAAAACGTGCTTTGTGAAAGATAGGTAACCAGCCTTGCAAAATTTTGTGGAAGCGGTGCATAACATAGCTTTTGGCTCCATTCGCCCGCACATCTTCCATCCCGGCGATTTGTTCACCGACGAAACCAAAAAAATCAGCACTAATTTGGCGATAACTTCTCCAATGGGGAACGGCAATAGAACGTAGACGAATTAAAGTAGATAATGCTGTTAAAGTAAAAAATGCGATCGCTAAACCAGCACGCCAATCTTCGGCAAATAGAACTACAATCACACCCGACATCAACAGCAAATTACCCAAGATGTAAACGGTAAATTTGGAGAAGAATTGCGACAGAGTGTGAACATCACCGTCTACTCTCTCTAGTAATTCACCGGGTGTAGAGAATTTATGAAAGGATAAGTCTAGTTGCAAGCAATGCTCAACTAAGTCAGCACGTAAGGCGTTGGTGGCTCTCCAAGCAACGTTTTCGCCATAATAGGTTGCAGCGATTGTGATCAGTTGAGTAATTAAAGCTACACCAGTAAATAGTAAGGCGGCGAAGAATAAACTTTGTCCAGAACCACCAGCTACGGCTGTATCGATGAAATAACGGAGAATTTGGGGGTTGACTAATTGTAGTCCGATGCTGGCGAGGAGAGCGATCGCAAATTTGGCAACTCTTCCTTTTTGGGGATTGAGATAGTCTACAAGTAAGTTCCAGTATTGCTGTAGTCCAATTTTCATAAAGATTTAGCTATCAGCAAGCAGTATTTTGGAGACTGGCTTAACAATAAGGTAAAGGAATTGCGGTAACTGCCATAATGCAATGTATCAGGTGATATGTAATTGTATTGCATAATTTTTAGTAATAATCATTCGGCATTTTCTTCAATTAATATAGGAGGAATTTGCACAAAAGTATCAGGTTGCAATAGTTCCCGGATTTTTTCATAAGGAATCCCTCCTTTGTTATTACTGATGTAAAGTTCCATAAGTTCCAGTAATGCTGGAGCACTTTCATCAGGTCGAAGATCAACGATGAGATAGGTAGGTTTTTTCGGGCTAGAAATAGCCGCAACACAGCCATGATCACAAGCCCACATACATCCTACAGGCTTAATATCCAGTTGTGATGATGGACATTTTTCCCTAGATAAAGTGTTTAGTTGCGCTAATAAACGTATACCATCTTTATGTTGATTGTCTAATGGTTCCTCATCGGACATATGGCAAGATTTACAAACGAATAGAGTGTGTTTAGGCATAACTATTACTGTTACTCTGCTAAATATTTAAACAGATCATCAAGAATTAGATTGGCAGCGATGTAGCTACCACCATGCCAATAATCATCACCTACCTCATAAACTTTGTCCGACTTAACTGCATTCAGTTTTAGCCACAAGGGATGATTAGTAATGTGTTGATAGTTATTTGCTTGTGCGTGCTGTTGCAGAAAGATCACATCCCCGTCTGCATAGTTAATGCTCTCAAGCGAGATATCCATCCCCTTTTTTTGAGCAGGAGGACGAGGTAAGCCCAAATCCTGAATTACTCTACTACATAGATGTTGCCCTTCCCCTCGAAGGCGGATTCTATCTGGGTAAATCCTCACCAGGGAAACCTCTGTTGTGTAAAGGCGATCGCCTAATGCCCGTCTTAACTTTTCTAGCCGTTGCTGATAATTATTTATGACAATATCAGCCTCAGATGATTTACCCAATGCTTCAGCGAACGATTGAAAGCATTCCTGCCAACGATAAACGCCGTCATACCATTGGTAGCCAACTGTCGGTGCAATTTGGGACAGTTGATTGTATAAGGTTTCTTGGGCTGCGGCATGGGAGGCAAAAAGAATCACGTCTGGCTTAAGCATCAGAATCTTTTCCAAGTTGGGTTGCTCAGCATCACCAATGCTTCCCACTCCTTGAATTTTTTTCTGTAAATAAGGGGGGAAATTTCCCAACCAGTCAGTAGCACCTACGGGTTTAAATCCCAAAACAAGGGCGATTTCTAAGCTTAGATCGTCTAGTACTACTATCCGTTGTGGGTTAATAGGAACGCAGGTTTCACCCATGAGGTGCTTGACTATTCTGCACTCCGGAGGTTGTAAATTACGAGATTTAGTCAGATTTTGAGATAAATTGCCAGCGTCAACAGAAAATAGAGCGATCGCCAGAAACGTCAACCCAAATAATAACCCTATCACACGACGAATTTTATACATTGAGAAAAGTTGATTTGGTTCAACTTGAAGTATGAGACAATCTAAAACTCCACTGCCAATGTCCCGATAACTGTTAACGGCGCACCTACTTCAATGGAGTTACCAACGTTAGCACCAGATTCAAAATAGGTCACATCAAACAGGTTCTTGATATTAATGCCAGCTCGCCAGGTATTGCGTCGATAATAAATTGCCGCATCCGTGCGGATATAACTCGGAATAAAATAAGGGTCACTCGTATCATCTCCAAACTTTTGATCAACATAAAAGATCCCAAATCCAAAACCAAGTCCTTCTAAAGACCCTTGTTGAAACTCATAGTTAGTCCAAAGACTAGCTGCGTTTCTAGGAACATTGGCAAGACGAGTCCCTGACACAATATTTTGATCTTCCGTAATAATTGCATCTGTGTAACCATAGGAAGCAATAATTTTCCAGCCTGGAAGAATTTCGCCTGTAATATCTAACTCAATCCCTCGACTTCTAGCTTCACCAATAGCAACAGAAAAGTCTTCATTATCAGGATCAGTCGTAGGAATGTTAGTCTTGGTGATTTGGTAAGCAGCAAGAGTGGCTGCAAGTCTACCGTCAAATAACTCACCTTTGATCCCAACTTCATATTGTGTGGCGCGGCTTGGTTCCAACGGTGAACCATCGGCCGTTATGTCAAAGTAGTTGGGGTTAAATGATTGGGTGAAGTTAGCATAAAGGGAAATTGGCTCAATTGGTTGATAAACAATACCAACACGAGGACTAAACGCTTGCTGACTCTGCTCTGCTAAAAATTCACTAACAGGGTCATCATAGCGAAAGTCTACACTATCGAAACGGCCTCCAATTAAAATTTTCAGATTATCCGTAAATGCAATTTGGTCTTGTAAGAAAATACCAAGTCGGTCTGTGCGGATTGTATAATCTTGGTCTAAATTCAGTTCTAAACGATTGGGGCGAGTAATATCTGGATAAACTGGATTGAAAATATTGATTGATGGGATAAATCCGTTTTCACTTCTACGGACATTACCATCAGATGTATTTCTGGTTAAATCAACCCCGAATACGAGAGTATGCTTGACTGAGCCTGTTGTAAATTTGCCGACAACATCTGTTTGTAGTCCATAGCTTTCTTCATAAGTTTCTCGAGAGAAGAAATAACGACCCGAAAGCTCACCTGTCTCATCATCTAAGCTTCTAGCTTCAGCTCGATAGTCTAGGTAATCTGTTTTTGAATAACGAAAGGCATTGCGAATAGTCCAATCATCATTAAATTGGTGTGATAGTCGATAGCCAGTAGAAAGATTTTCTTGGCGGAGGAAATCTTTGGGGGTACTTAAGACTAAGCGATCGCGGGGAATATCCGCTACACCGCCATTTACCTCTATTAGTCCCCGATCAAAAGGGCGCTCGTCGTTGAGATAGTCTAAATCTAATGTTACCTCAGTGCGATCGCCAAGCTTGAAATCCACTACAGGTGCAATAAAGAATCGACTGATATCAGTATCAAAATCTCCCCTCCACCTTCTTCCAGTTTCATAAACTGTATTTAGTCTATAAAGTGCAGTTTTATCTGTATTTAGTGGTCCTGAAACATCAAGAGTTGGACGAACGAATCCATCACTGCCTATAGATAATTCAGCTCCATAATAAGGCTCCGCTAAAGGTCTTTTTGTCACCAAATTAACTATACCGCCTGGTTCTAGACTACCAAACAGAATTGAAGCTGGGCCTTTGAGAATTTCAATTCGCTCCAGATTGGCAGTTTCTATTAAACCTTGCTGGTTAAATACTCTAAAACCATCTTGAAATATCTGACTGTCTGACAAACCTGAAACCGAAAAGCCTCGCAGGCTAAATTGTTCTCTAGTATCACCAAAACCACCTTCTTCGGAGTAACCACTAATGTTACGCAAAGCTTCGGGGAGTCGTAGCACCTGCTGATCTTTTAAGACCTGTTGAGGAATTACCTGAATTGATGCAGGAGTGTCTCGAATGGGAGTATCGGTTCTTGTAGCACTTGAAGCATTTGGTACTTTATATCCATCTTGTTCACCTGTCACTACCAGTTCTATCGGTTCTTCTGTCTCGGCTGCTGGTTCACTCGGTTCGGTTTGGGTTTCTGGCTGTGGTGTTGGTTGTACTTCTGGAGTCTGAGAAGTCTGTGGTGTTTGCTGTGGAACCTCTGGAGTCTGGGGAGTTTGGGCTGAAGATGCAACCGATGTCAGACCAAAAATTAGACCCTCATCACTATCAAATAGCTCTACTACTGGTACACCCGCCTCACCGATTACTGTCACCCTGATACTGTTGGCATCAACGTTCGTTACTGTGACTTCAGTGATCCCTGCAACGGGGTTTTCTTGCCGGAACGTATTGCCTCCTGATGGTAAGCGCAGTTGCGATGAAGGAATGTCAGCAATATATGTATTGCCTTGCTCCTTTTGTGTTACTTGCAACTGTTCTCCTCTCGGAGTCTCTAGAATAATTTCCAGTTTGTTGTCGATGGGATTAATCTTAACTCCCGTAACTTCCACAACATTTTGAGAACCTGCTTCACCTGGTGTTGGCGATTGCACTAACTTATCGGCACTGATGAGTGGAGGTTTGATCTCACTCAATTGTGGAATCTCTGTGTTTAGTTTAACTAACTGTACTGGAGTGGAAGAACTCGTACCCGCACCAGTTGATCTGCTGTGGCGCTGCACTTGTTGAGTTGGTATCTCCTCGCTATTAGCTGGAGTTGTTACTAATACGACAACTGAGCTTGTAAGTAACAGGCTTTGCAGTAATTGCTCTAATTTCATTTTTTGCCTCACACCCAATAGCAAACGTCATGTTGTTTGCAACAACACTGTCATCTCTTGCAATAAATTTGCATATTTTTTTAACTAATAGTCATTAGCTAAATGCAAATATTTCCTAATCAAAATCAACTTTATTAAAAATACTTATCATAAATACCTGGCTTTGGGCAAGTATCCCAAAAATCTCTGTTCCCCTAATCATTGATCATGATGAACCATGAACGTGCATTTTTTAGCGGAAGATCCTATCCCCGCAATGGTTCTAGGTTATTTAGTAGGCATATGAGAAGGTAGTTGTTGTTATACACAGATGATGAATTAATCATAAAAAAGCTTGTCATCTATCTAAAGATATAAAAATTTAATTAAAAAGTAAACTAATTAAATTTTTGGGGTAATGATAAATACTATTTATTATTTTGGGATTGTAAATTCGAGTGAATTGCATTAAGGTGAGATAGTTAATTGAAAATAAATTGCAATAAACTACATTGAAATTTGCAGGAAAGCCTAGCGATTTATCCGCATTTACGACAACGGCAATCTGGCAACTGAGTGCGGTCTAACAGAATTCCGCCTTGCGCTATTAGGCGCCATCAAAAATTTTTAGTGTGCTTCAGGGTTTTAAAAGTACAATGGCTCGACCTTTTAATGAATTAGGCGTAGGAGAGGTTTCCCTTAGCTGTTCTACGATTGTTGATCTACTACGTTACAGAGCAATACACCAGCCAGACATAGTTGCTTTCACGTTCCTCCAAGATGGAGAAACGCTAGAAACAACACTGACTTATCGAGATTTAGATAGGTGTTCTCGCGCGATCGCAGCACAACTACAAGCACTAGGATTAAGTGGAGAACGTGCTTTACTGCTGTATCCACCAGGATTAGATTATCTGGTCGCTTTTTTTGGTTGTTTGTATGCCGACGTAGTAGCTATACCGGCTTACCCACCGCGCAATCAGCGCAAAGCACCGAGAATAGAAGCGATTGTGGCAGATGCACAAGCGAAAACTGCTCTAACTACAACAGTTCTGCTCCCCACAATCCAATCCCTGCTTGCAGACAAGACTAACTGCGGAAATCTTCAGTGGCTAACAACAGATAACTTAACGCCAGATATAGAAAATTCTTGGCAAGAACCTTTAATCAATATTAATACTTTAGCTTTTCTGCAATATACATCGGGTTCTACTGGCACACCTAAAGGCGTAATGCTTGGTCATGGCAACTTGCTACACAATGCTGCCACGACTTACCAAATCATGGAACATTCTCCCACCAGCAAATTTGTTTCGTGGCTACCCACATACCACGATATGGGACTCATCGGTGGGATATTGCAACCTTTATATGGTGGATTTCCTTGCATCTTAATGCCCCCAACATCTTTTTTACAACGTCCTTATCGCTGGTTGCAGGCTATTTCTAGATACAAAGGCACCACAAGTGGCGGGCCTAATTTTGCCTATGAACTGTGTATTCAAAAGATTACTCCAGAGCAACGCTCATCTCTTGATCTGAGCAGTTGGAGTGTAGCTTTTAATGGTGCTGAACCTATCCGTCAAGATACTTTAGAACAGTTTGCAGAAACTTTTGCCGAGTGTGGCTTTCGTAAAGAAGCTTTTTACCCCTGTTACGGCATGGCAGAGGCAACCCTCATGGTTTCCGGCAGTATCAAAACAGTCTTACCTCGTGTTAAACCTGTTGAAAAATCTGCCTTATCCAAAAATCAGGTCATTGAAGCTATTGCAGAGACTGAAGATAGCCAAAGCTTTGTTAGTTGTGGTCAAAGCATTCCGCAACAGCAAATTGTCATTGCTCATCCAGAAACTTTGACTCGTTGTCAACCAGATGAAGTCGGGGAAATTTGGATATCAGGGCCAAGTATTGGTCAAGGTTATTGGAATCGTCCAGAGGAAACAGAGCAAACCTTCCACGCCTATTTAAAAGATACGCAAGAGGGGCCATTTCTACGCACTGGCGACTTAGGCTTTTTGGACAATGGAGAACTCTTTGTTACAGGTAGAGCCAAAGATTTAATTATTATTCGCGGTCGAAATATTTACCCACAGGATATAGAACTAACTACAGAATGCAGTCATCCATTGTTACGTTCTGGTAGTAGTGCAGCCTTTTCTGTAGAAGTTGGTGATGAAGAACAGCTCGTTGTAGTCCAAGAGTTGGAGTTTCGCGCCAAACCAAATATTGATGAAGTAACCGCAGCCATTCGTCAGGCGGTGACTGAAGAACATGAAGTCCAAGTCTATGGCGTAGTCCTAATTAAAGGCGGTACAATTCCCAAAACCTCTAGTGGCAAGATTCAACGCCGCGCTACGAAAGCAGATTTTCTGGCAGGTAAGCTGGATGTAATTGGCAGTAGCATTCTCGAAAGTGTCGAGGTTGCAGGAAAAGAAAATCGGTTGCAACGTGCTGAACTCTTGGCACTTTCCCCCCGCGAGTCTCAGCCATTATTAGAGTCGTATCTTATAGAGCAAGTGGCGCGGGTGTTGACAATAGCACCCGATGAAGTCAACCCAACACAGCCGTTAAGCAGTTTGGGATTAGATTCTTTAAGAGTTTTTGAGTTAAAAAACCGAATAGAGGCTGACTTAGAAGTTGAGATATCTGTAGCAGACTTCTTTGAAAACTTGAGTACGCGATCGCTCTCTACAAAAATCCTATCTCAACTGACAACAACTTCCACCTCATCAGTATCGATAACTCAAATACAGAGAACTACATCTGCTTATCCTCTATCTTTTGCTCAACAACAACTATGGTTTATTAATCAGTTAGCGCCTAATACTCCTGCATATAACATCCCTGTTGTTATTAGCTTAACGGGACACGTCAATGTTGCGGCACTAACTCAAAGCCTGAACGAAATTATCCACCGCCACGAAGTATTGCGAACAAACTTTATTTTAGATGAAGGCAAACCTGTTCAGGTTATCAATACAGCAGTACAGTTAAATCTGTCAGTTGAGGATGTAACGTCACACGACCTGCAATGTATAGCTACAGAATTCGCGCAGCAGCCGTTCGACTTCACTTGTCAACTACTCTTGCGTGCTAAACTTCTGCACTTGGGTTCTCAAGAGTATAAGCTGCTCCTCAACATACACCACATTATTGCTGATGGTTGGTCTATGGGAATTCTCATCCGAGAATTAGCAGAATTGTATGAGGCATTTTCTCATGGCAAACCTTCACCACTGGCTGAACTACCCATCCAGTATTTAGATTTTACCTCTTGGCAGCGACAGTGGTTGTATGAGCGTATGCAACCCCTATTGACATATTGGCAACAGCAATTAGGTGGTGAACTGCCTATATTGAATTTACCAACAGACCGGCCGCGTAGAAGCTTTGCTTCTTGTCATCAGACATCGCCAATTCAAACCTTCAAAGGCGCTCAAGCTAAATTAATTCTGCCTCAAACCCTGGCTACGGAACTGAAGAAGCTGAGTCATCAAGAAGGCGTAACTTTGTTTATGACCTTGCTGACAGCCTTCAAAATCTTACTTTATCGGTACACAGGCCAAACAGACATCCTCGTGGGTTCGCCAATTGCCAGCCGCAACCGCAGTGAAATTGATTCATTAATTGGATTATTTGTCAATGTTTTGGTATTGCGTACCGACCTTTCTGGCGAACCCAGTTATAGAGAATTATTAGCACGGGTTAAGTCAACAGCCTTAGCTGGCTATGTTCACCAAGACATGCCATTCGAGAAGTTAGTCGAGGCACTACAACCGACACGAGACCTGAGTTATAACCCACTCTTTCAGGTAATGTTCGTCCTCCAGAATATGCCTCTACCGACCCCAAAATTATCAGATATATCGATAACCACTGAAGAGGGTTATAGTGGGACGGCAAAATTCGATTTAACTCTGTTTATCGAAGATAGAAAGCAAGGATTGTTTACAACCCTAGAGTACAACACTGATCTGTTTAACGCAGATACTATGACTCGGATGCTGGGGCATTTTCAAACTTTGTTGGAAGGCATAACTGCCAATCTCGACTCTTGTATTGCAGAGATGCCTTTGTTAACAGCATCTGAAAAACACCAGTTAATAGTTGATTGGAATCAGACCCAGACAAACTACCCGCTTGACCTTTGTATTCATCAGTTATTTGAGCAGCAGGTAGAACGTACACCAGATGCAGTTGCCTTAGTGTTTGAAAATCAGCAATTAACCTACAAAGAGTTAAATTGTCGAGCTAATCAGCTAGCGCACTATCTGGGAAGCTTAGGATTAGGTACAGAAACACTAGTGGGTATCTGCATAGAACGTTCCATTGAGATAGTAGTGGGACTTTTAGCAATTTTGAAAGCAGGTGGTGCTTATGTGCCCTTAGACCCTACCTATCCGCAAGAGCGATTAGCTTTTATGCTGGCGGATACTCAATTAAAAGTGCTGTTGACCAGCGAGAAGTTAATAGCAGAGCTTCCTCAACATAACGCTCTTGTAGTCCCTCTGGACACAGACTGGAAAGCTATCAGCCGAGAAAACCAATCCAACCCAACTACAAATACTAAACCGACAGACCTAGCCTATATCCTCTATACCTCTGGTTCTACAGGTCAACCAAAAGGTGTAGCGGTAGAACACCGCAGTACAGTTAACTTCTTATACTGGGCGCGAGAAGTATACACTCCAGAGCAACTTGCTGGTGTCCTCGCCTCCACCTCTATTAACTTTGACCTTTCAGTGTTTGAATTGTTTGCGCCTCTGTGTTGGGGAGGTCGGGTAATTTTAGCTGAAAATATTTTACATTTACCTACTTTATCTACTGCTGAAAATGTCACTTTGCTGAATTCAGTGCCTTCAGTAATCGCCGAATTAGTCAGAATGAATGGTATACCAAATGGCGTAAAGATCATTAACTTGGCTGGGGAACCTCTTCCCCATCAGCTGGTACAACAACTATACCAAGATCACCCAACTAGGCAAGTATTTAATCTTTATGGCCCCACAGAAGCAACCACCTATTCTACATTTGCCTTAGTGCAAAAAGGGTTAAGCAAATCATCAATTATTGGTCGTCCCATTGCCAATACCCAAGCATATATTTTAGACTTCAACTTACAACCAGTACCCATTGGAGTCGTCGGGGAATTGTACATCGGTGGTGCTGGATTGGCACGAGGTTATCTCCATCGTCCAGATTTGACATCTGATAAATTCATTCCTAACTCTTTTAGCAATGAACCAGATGCCTGCATTTACAAAACTGGAGACTTAGCGCGCTACTTAAGCGATGGTAATATCGAGTTTCTCGGACGCTGTGACCACCAAGTGAAAATTCGTGGTTTCCGCATCGAATTAGGAGAAATTGAAGCAGTGTTGTCCCAACATCCCCAGGTGCGAGAGACGATAGTTATTGTCAGGGAAGATATTCCAAATGATCGCCGCTTAGTCGCTTATGTAATTACCCATAAGCAGAGTGAATTTTCTATCAATCAAGTGCGGGATTTTCTTAAAGAAAAGTTACCCGAATATATGATACCTTCTGCTTATATACTATTAAATGAATTACCGCTTTCACCCAATGGAAAATTAGACCGTCGTGCCTTACCTGTTCCAGAGGAACTGCGACCACAATTAGCTACAACTTATCAGTCTCCTCAATCTCATGTAGAAAAAACTATTGCTCAGGTTTGGCAAGAAGTATTGCATCTAGAGAAAGTCGGTGTAAATGATAATTTCTTTGACCTTGGTGGCCATTCATTACTGATAATTCAGGTGAATCATAAACTACGGAATATTTTCCAGCGAGAATTATCAGTTGTTGAATTGTTTCAAAACCCAACTATTAACTCTTTGGCACAGTATTTGAATCAAAATCTAGAAAACCAGGATAATTTTAACCGAATACGCGATCGCGTGCAAAAACAAAGATCATTATTGACGAAGTACACGAGAACAAATATTAAGTAAAATCAGAACTTAGCAGTTGGAATTATATGATGAGAACTGAGTTAGCAGTTATTAGTACTGCCAATATAATTGAAAATGAAAATTATCAAAGTATTTTGCAACTACCAGTTAAAAATACTTTAGAACTATTCCAGTCATTTGGTATTCTGCTCTTTCGAGGGTTTAAGGTCAATCATACAGAGATGAAAGACTTTGCCCAACAATTCAGTTCTAGATTTGTTCTGGATAAAGATAGACCGATCATTGATTCAAGTAATAAATTTGTGACGTTAGTAGACCCAGGAATGCACTATGTAAGTCCTCATTCTGAAAATGCTAATTCTCCTTTTCGTCCTGATTTAGTATGGTTTTGTTGTGCTGTGCCTGCATCCCAAGGAGGTGAGACTTTATTTTGGGATGGTGTTCAGGTATGGCAGAATCTCAGTGAAGAATTAAGACAATTATTTATTTCTCGGAAAATTAGATTTTTGCAAAAATTCCCGGTTACTGACTGGAAGCGTTTTTTAGGAACGGGTGCAACCATAGCTGATGTCAAGAGAACTCTGAATAATATTGAAGGGTTAAATTATCAAATAAATTCCGACCAATCTGTTTCTATTGAATATTGTTGCTCGGCTGTGGTAAAAACAAAATATGGTAATCACAATGCATTTGCTAACAGTCTGATAGCCGAGTATAAAAATCCTAGAGGAACAGTAACTTTTGAAGACGGTTCACCGATTCCTGTAATAGTTATTAATCAAATTAACGAAGTTATCAATAGGTTAACTGGTGTAATACCGTGGCAAACAGGTGATTTAGTAATGATTGATAACTCAAGATTTTTACACGGGCGTAGGTCTTTTGCTGATACTCGTAGGCGAATTTTTGCTTTACTAAGTTATTTAAAGTAATTAGTCGCAATCTAAATTTTCAAAATGTCACAATAAAAGTCAGTAGAATTTCACTGAGTTTAAACAACCCTGGGAAAAAAGAAAATGGGTAGTTCAGAAGCATACGAATCAATAGATGCAATAGCCATTATTGGTATGGCAGGTCGTTTTCCAGGAGCCAATAATATTGATGAATATTGGCAAAAATTACAAGATGGCATAGAGTCAATTTCCAATTTTACAGATGAAGATTTATTAGCAGCAGGTATAGAACCAGCTTGGCTGAACGATCGCAATTATGTTAAAGCGGGTGGTGTATTAGAAGATATTGATTTATTTGATGCTTCTTTCTTTGATATGAACCCGAAAGAAGCAGAAGTCACAGACCCACAACACCGTCTTTTTCTGGAATCTGCTTGGAAAGCTTTAGAAAGTGCTGGCTATGACTCTACTAAGTGTGAAAGTCGCATTGGAGTTTATGCAGGTGCCAGCCTAAATAACTATTTATCTTTTAATTTAAATAATGACCAAGTAGGGTCGGCAAAATCCTATCAAAAACTAATTGGAAATGATAAAGATTTTCTGACGACCCGTGTTTCATATAAATTAAATCTTACAGGCCCAAGCATTACAATTCAAACTGCTTGTTCTACCTCATTAGTTGCAATCACTCTTGCTTGCCAAAGTTTACTAAATTATCAATGTGATATGGCTGTGACAGGAGGAGTTTCGATTCGAGTCCCACAAAAAACAGGTTACTTGTACGAAGAAGGGGGAACATTATCTTCTGATGGGCATTGCCGCGCCTTTGATGCTAAAGCCCAAGGAATAGTTGTTGGTAATGGTGTGGGAGTTGTAATCCTCAAGCGGCTATCTGAAGCGATCGCTGATGGTGATTGCATTCATGCTGTGATCAAAGGTGCAGCTATCAACAACGACGGTTCTGGAAAAGTGGGTTATACAGCCCCTAGCGTCGATGGTCAAGCCGAGGCGATCGCAGAAGCGATTATGCTTGCTGATACTGAGCCAGAAACAATTAGCTATATTGAAGCGCATGGTACTGGTACAGCTTTGGGCGATCCCATTGAAGTTACGGCACTCACCAAAGTTTTTCGCGCCAGCACCAAGAAAACTAATTTCTGTGCCATTGGTTCAGTCAAAACAAATATCGGTCATCTAGATGCAGCTGCTGGGGTGGCTGGGCTAATCAAAACTGTTCTTGCCCTCAAACACAAACAGATCCCACCCAGCTTAAATTTTGAGCAACCCAATCCCCAAATTGATTTCGCCAACAGTCCTTTTTATGTCAATACAAAACTGACACAATGGCAGGCGGGATTCACTCCTCGTCGCGCTGGTGTAAGTTCTTTAGGTATGGGCGGTACTAATGCCCATGTAATTCTAGAAGAAGCACCAGCATTACCAGCCTCTAGCCCTTCTCGTCCGTGGCAGTTATTGGTACTCTCTGCGAAAACTGAGTCTGCATTAGAAACTGCCACCCAAAATCTAGGAGAATATCTTACACAACATCCTGAGTTAAACCTAGCGGATGTCGCTTACACCCTGCATTTGGGGCGTAGAGAGTTTAATCATCGTCGCGTATTGGTGTGTCAAGATATCCAGGATGCAGTCAACGCCTTGCAGCAGCAAGACTCACAAAGAATTTTGACCTCTTTTGAGGAAAACAGCGATCGCCCCATCGCCTTCATGTTTGCTGGACAAGGTGCCCAATATGTAGATATGGGTCAAGAACTTTACCAGACTGAGACAGTATTTCGTGAGCAGGTAGATCGCTGCTGTCTCTTGCTCATGCCGCATTTGGGGTTAGATTTACGTTCAGTAATTTATCCCAACGACTCCCAAACAGCCGCAGCAGAAAAGCTCAAACAAACTCGCCTCGCTCAACCTGCGCTGTTTGTGATTGAGTATGCTTTAGCCCAGTTGTGGATAACATGGGGTATTTCTCCAGAGTCCATGATTGGTCATAGCATTGGTGAATACGTGGCTGCTTGCCTAGCTGGCGTTATGTCTCTTGAAGATGCTTTAGCTTTAGTTGCTATACGTGGGCAATTAATGCAGCAATTACCTTCAGGAACAATGCTTGCAGTTCCTTTACCGGAAGCAGAAATTAAACCTCTACTGAACGAAAACTTATCTCTGGCTGCCATCAACGCACCAAATTCATGCGTAGTTTCCGGAACCCATGAGGCTGTAAATGCAATTGAGCAACAACTTATTGCTCAAGGTGTAGAATGTCGCCGTCTGCATACTTCTCATGCCTTTCATTCTCAGATGATGGAGTCTATCTTGGAGTCATTCATCCAAGAAGTTAGAAAAGTCAAACTTAATCCGCCCCAGATTCCTTTTATCTCCAACGTCACGGGAACTTGGATTACCGCAGCAGATGCGACAGATGCAAATTATTGGGCAAAGCATTTGCGGCAAACCGTGGACTTTGCAGCAGGTATATCTACATTACGCCAAGAGCAAAATCGCATTCTCCTAGAGGTAGGGCCGGGGCGTACTTTGTGTACCTTAGCCAAACAGCATTCAGCACAGACTACTGAGCAGTTAATACTCTCTTCATTACGACATACTAAGGAAGAACAAACAGATATAGTGTTCTTGCTGAATACATTGGGTCGTCTTTGGCTAGCAGGAGCCTCAGTAAACTGGACTAGCTTTTATACTGATGAGCGCCGTCACCGCATACCTTTACCGACATATCCATTTGAACGCCAGCGTTACTGGATTGAACCGCAAAAACAATCTAGCAATTCTGCTTTAGCAAACCACAAAAAGCCAAATGTTGCAGACTGGTTCTATGTCTCAGTTTGGAAACAAGCCATCGCACCGCAAGTTATCCAATCTAGAGAACAGGTGCTAATCTTTGCGGATACTTGCATCGGCGTAGAAATGGCAAAATGCCTAGAAGATGGTGGTCATAATGTGATCACAGTGTTGCAGGGAGAGCAGTTTAGCCAACTGAGCGATCGCAAATACACAATCAATCCCCAGCAGCCTGAAGATTATAATGCCTTAATTGCACAGTTGCAGACACAGGGTCAAATTCCAGATGCGATCGCCCATTTATGGAGCCTCACAGCAAACGACCAGACACAAACAACAATTGAGTTTTTTGACAATTGTCAAAATCTTGGTTTCTACAGTCTACTGTTTCTGGCACAATCCTTCAGCAAACAAAATATTACTCAGCCTATAGATATTTTAGTTGTCACTAATAATATCTACGATTTGACAGGTTTTGAAAGTTTAAATCCAGAAAAAGCAACTGTCTTAGGAATATGTAAAGTCATTCCTCAACAGTATTCCAATATCACCTGTCGCAGTATTGATGTTGTCATTCCCGCAGCTAAATCACTTCTAGAAAACCAATTAATAGACCAACTTTTAATAGAGTTGAGTGCTAAATCCGCTGACACAGTAGTTGCTTACCGTGGTAATCATCGCTGGTTACAAACATTTGAAGCGATTCATAGTGATGAGACTACGAGTAGATTACGAGATCAAGGAGTATACCTGATAACTGGTGGATTGGGAGGTATAGGTCTGGAAATAGCCGAATACCTAGCTCAGACAGTCAGAGCCAAACTGATTCTCATAGGGTATTCAGCTTTGCCTGCGCGAGATGAATGGAATGAATGGCTGAAAACTCATGATGAACAAGATAAATTCAGCCGCAAGATACTAAAAGTACAGGAACTAGAACAACTAGGTGCAGAGGTTCTGATTCAAACTGCTGATATTGCTAATGAAACACAAATGCAAGCAGTTATGGCTCAGGCTGTTCAGCATTTTGGTCAGATTCATGGTGTCATTCATGCTGCTGGCATCAAGTTATTTAAAACTATTCCAGAAATCACTAGAAACGAATGTGAACAACAATTGAGAGCCAATGGATATGGACTGTTTGTATTAGAAAAAGTTTTGCAAGGGATAGAACTTGATTTTTGTGTATTGATATCCTCCTTATCATCTGTATTAGGTGCATTAGGCATGGCAGCTTATCCAGCGGCGCACCTCTTTACTGATGCTTTTATTTGTAAGCACAACCAAACAAGCTTTACACCGTGGATAGCTGTGAACTGGGATAACTGGTTAACCAGCCAATTAGCTGCTGAATTAGCCACAAAACCAGAAATTTCTACAGAATTATTCATGAATAATCAAGAAGGAGTAGAAGTATTTGAACGCATTTTAACCCTCAAAAAAATCAATCAAATAGTTGTTTCTACAACCGATCTTGAAACTAGAATTAAAAAGTGGATTAAGTCTAGAGAACCTGGAAATCAACTAAATTTATTATCATTCCATTCCAGACCCAACTTAATCAACACCTATGTTGCTCCTAGAAATGAAGTTGAACAAATCATTGCTAACATCTGGCAAGAAGTTTTAGGAATTGAACAGGTAGGTATTGACGATAACTTTTTAGAGCTAGGTGGTGATTCTCTCCTCAGCATTCAAATTACTGCTAGAGCCAACAAAGCAGGCTTGCGGATTACTAATCAGCATCTATTTGAATACCCAACGATCGCACAGTTAGCTGAAATCGCCAACAGAACTCAGACTATCTGTAGCGAACAGGGATTAGTGCAAGGAGAACTTCCTTTGACACCTATTCAGCACTGGTTTTTTGAACAGAATTTACTTGACCCGCATCACTGGAACCAGACAGTTTTGCTGGAGGTACAACAAACTCTCGACCCAATACTTTTAGAGCAGGTAGTTCAAAAGTTGCTTGAACACCACGATGCGTTACGTTTGCGTTTTGTACCCGAAGAATCTATGTGGAAACAGATCAATTTCGGTCTTGACACAGTTGTGCCATTCTCACACGTAGATTTATCGGCGCTGTCACCGCATTTGCAAGAGCAGGCTTTTGAGGAGGCTGCAATAGAATTGCAAGCATCCCTGAATTTAGCATCAAAACCGCTTTTACAAGTTGCCCTCTTTGACATGGGTAAACACCAACCAAGCCGTCTGCTGATTGTTGCCCATCATTTAGCTGTAGATATTGGTTCTTGGCGGATTTTACTTGAGGATTTAGAAACAACATACCAACAACTCACTCAAGAGAAAGTGGTTAAACTACCACCAAAGACAACCTCATTCAAACAGTGGTCTTTAAAGCTGATTGAATATGCACAGTCAATAGAGTTGGAACGAGAGCAGGTGTATTGGCTGGCAGATGAGCGCGACTGGGTATCACCACTGCCGGTAGATTATCCAGATGGCGCTAACATCGTGGCATCGGCTCGGACTGTATCGGTAAAACTAAGTGTCGAACAAACCCAGGCACTGCGAGAAGAAATAACAGCAGCTTATCGAGTACAAATGGATGATGTGCTGCTGACTGCCTTAGTACAAGCAATGACCAAGTGGACTGGAACATCCTCACTGCTGGTTGACTTAGAAGGTAATGGCAGAGAAGTAATTTTTGATGATGTAGATTTATCAAGGACGGTGGGATGGTTCACTAACATTGCCCCTGTGCTGTTGGAAATTGGAGAAATTTCGCCAGTAGGGGAAGCATTGAAAGTGATTAAAGAGCAACTGCGGAGTTTTCCGAATCAAGGCCTGGGTTATGGCGTGCTGCGCCACTTAAGTACAGATACATTAATTACAGAAAAATTGCGATCGCTACAGCCAGCAGAAGTAATTTTCCTCTACCTTGGTAATCTTGAGCAAACTTTACCTCAATCTTCTTTGTTTAAGCTATCCCAAAATTCTAGCGGCTCACCCCGTAGCCCGCGTGGAAAACGGAGCCATCTGCTAGAAGTTAATGCTTCGATTGTTCATGACCAACTCGTTGTCGATTTAATCTATAGCGAAAATATTCATCGACGAGAAACAATCGAGAAATTAGCTGATGAGTTGGTCACAACCCTACAAGCACTTATTACTAACGGTCAGCCTGACTCAGTAGAAAACTTAACACCTTCTGATTTTGCAGAGTTTAAATCTAGTCAGTGGAGTCAAGCCGACCTCGACAATATTTTGGCTACCCTCAATGAATCTGAAGATTTGACAGCGTATTCAGAACAAAGAATACTTTAAAAGCTCAACTTTGACAATGCATTAAAAACTATTTTTCAAGGATTTTTAGCAATGAAAATAAAAAGCGATCGCCAAATATTTTTTAAGAATATACCTCATCAATTAAAGTCATTTATCTACCGTAAGGATTTAACCAAGTTGCTACCTCTTTATAACAGCAAATGGAATCCTCACATATATGGTCAACATTACCAACATCACTTTGCCCCTTTGAGAACCAAAAAATTGAAGATTTTGGAAATTGGTGTAGGTGGCTATGATGATCCTCTATCTGGAGGAGATTCTTTAAGAATGTGGAAGACTTATTTTCCTAACAGTATGATTTACGGTCTAGATATCGTAGATAAAAGCTCTTTAGAAGAAGAGCGGATTAAAATATTTCAGGGTAGCCAAGTTGATGAAGTACTTTTAAAAAAACTTGTCTCTGAAACTGGTAAACTAGACATTATTATTGATGATGGTAGTCATCGTAATGACCATGTAATTCAAACTTTTAAAATCCTGTTCCCCCAATTAAATGATGGTGGCATTTACGTAGTAGAGGATACACATACTTCTTATATACCCAGTTACGAAAATTGGTCAAAATTTTGTAACGATCCTTCTCCTCCTCATTGGGCAGAATATGGAGGCAGCCTGGATTTATATGATTCTAAAACAATGATCAATTTTTTTAAAAGACTGGTTGATTGCCTCAGTCATCAGGAGTTTATACATCCAGGTTATACACCTAATTATTTTGACCAGCATATTGTGGCAATACACTTTTACCGAAATCAAGTTTTTATCCATAAAGGAGATAATACAGCACCAGGTAACGCAGTTAAAGATAACGTACTTAGGGCAGAATTTTTAAAAGAAATTGGAATAAAATCAATGGATGAATTAGGGTTAGAGTTCTCTAATATTGACGATCCAACAAAGTACTTAAATAAACGTTAGATTACTGCTAAAGTTTTCTGCATCTGGCGCAGTTTATCACCTACCTAAAAGTTATTTTTAAGTCCAGCTAATGGAGCCAATACTCACTCTAAAAGTTCTACAGCGCCATGAAAAATATTGAAGACTTTTATCCGCTTTCACCCATGCAACAGGGCATACTCTTCCATGCCCTTTATACTCCAAAGTCTGGGGTTTATTGCGAACAATTTAGCTGTAATATCCACGGACATTTAAATATTTCACTATTTAAGCAAGCTTGGCAGCAAGTCGTAGAGCGTCACCAAATTTTACGTACTTCCTTTATTTGGGAAGGACTTAAAGAACCCGCGCAAGTGGTGCATAAGCAAGTTGGGCTGCCTTGGGAGCAACAGGATTGGCAGGGTTTGACAAGCGTCGCCCAGCAAGAACGCATGGAGGATTTTCTCAAAGTAGAACGAGAGCGAGGCTTTGAACTTTCTCAACCACCGCTAATGCGCTTGAGTGTGATTCAGTTAGGCGAAAATGACTACCGTTTTATCTGGAGCCATCATCACTTACTGCTGGATGGATGGTCTTCTTCCCTACTCCTCAATGAAGTCTTTGCTCTTTACAAAGGATTCACTCAAGGTGAAAACTTATCTCTAGAGCGCCCTCGTCCTTTCCGTGATTACATAGCTTGGTTGCAACAGCAAGACCTGGCAGATGCCGAGATATTTTGGCGGCAAAGGCTTAAAGGTTTTTCCACATTAAATTCTTTTAGGGTAGACCGGAAAACTGATAACTTGGTTAGTCAAAGCAATAACTATGACACACAACACGTCCGGTTATCAGAGAAAGAAACTTCTGCATTGCAACAGTTTGCTCGACAGCAACAGCTCACACTCAACACCTTATTACAGGGCGCATGGGCTATCCTCCTGAGTCGTTATAGTGGTGAACACGATGTCAACTTTGGAGCCATTGTTTCTGGTCGTCCGCCAACTTTAGCTGGAACTGAGTCGATGGTGGGGTTGTTTATCAATACTCTGCCAATGCGAGTGTGCATTCATCCAGAAGAGTCTCTCTTACCTTGGCTAAAGAGGCTGCAAACAGAGCAGATTGAGGCACGTCAGTATGAGTACAGCCCACTAGTAAAGGTGCTTGGCTGGAGTGATATGCCTAATGGGTTGCCCTTGTTTGAGAGCATTTTCAACTTTCAGGACTACTCAACAGATTTTTTTGCACAACAGCAGTTTGACAACCTGCAAATTTCCAATTTTTGCAATTTTGCTCATACCCATTATCCGCTCACTGTATCAGTGGAGGTGGATTCAGAGTTATTACTAGAAATTGAATACGATCGCCAGCGCTTCGACTCAGCTACAATAACTCGAATGCTGGAACATCTCCAGACTTTACTTGCGGGTATGGTCGCAAATCCGAATCAGGGACTTGCTGAGTTACCGTTACTGACTGCACAAGAGCGTTACCAACTATTGGTAGAGTGGAATAACACTCAAGCTGATTACTCTCAAATCTGCATTCATCAGCTATTTGAGGCGCAGGTAGAACGCACACCTGACGCTGTGGCAGTGGTTTTTGAGCAAGCACAACTGACCTATAGAGAACTAAATCAACGTGCGAATCAGCTAGCAAATTACCTGCAAAAGCAAGGAGTTGGGCCAGAAGTGCTTGTGGGGATTTGCGTAGAGCGATCGCTGGATATGATAATCGGTCTATTAGGCATTCTCAAAGCTGGTGGAGCTTACGTTCCTCTCGATCCAACTTATCCTCAAGAGCGCTTGACCTTCATGTTGAAGGATACGCAAGTCTCAGTCATCTTAACGCAGCAATCATTGCTGGCTGTACTGCCTGAACATCAGCAACAAGTAGTGTTATTAGATACAGACTGGTCAGTTATTGCTCAAGAAAGTTGGGAAAACTTAGTAACTCAGACTCAACTTGATAATCTCGCCTACATTATCTATACATCCGGCTCTACTGGTACACCCAAGGGTGTGATGATTGAACATCGCTCTTTAGTCAACTATATTGAAACTGCTTGTTTAGAGTATGAGATAAAACCGAGCGATCGCATTTTGCAATTTGCCTCAATCAGCTTTGATGCCGCAGCCGAAGAAATTTTTCCCTGTTTAGTACAAGGGGCAACTTTAGTTCTGCGTACTGATGAAATGTTGAGTTCCATACCAACGTTTGTGCAACAATCTCGGCATTTGGGATTAACAGTACTTGATCTACCCACCGCTTTCTGGCATCAACTGACAGCCGAAATATCTACTGCAAATTTGCCATTACCCGAAACACTGCGACTAGTAATTATTGGTGGCGAACGTGCTGAATATTCTTATCTAGAAATTTGGCAGCAACATGTAAGTCAACAAGTGCGCCTCGTTAATAGTTATGGCCCCACAGAATCAACGATTGTCGCAACGCATTGCGATTTATCTGGGCCAAGAGCTGTTAAATCATTTGGGCGAGAATTGCCCATCGGCAAGGTAATTCAGAACGCTCAAACCTATGTGCTTGACTCCAATTTACAACTTACTCCGGTAGGCGTTCCAGGCGAACTTTACATCGGAGGAGTAGGTGTGGCACGAGGCTACCTCAACCAACCAGAACGCACAGCTTTAGCATTCATATCTAATCCTTTTGAGAAGGCAGAAGGAAGTCGTCTTTATAAAACGGGTGACTTAGTTCGTTACCTCCCAGATGGAAAGCTGCAATTTCTAGGGCGGAGCGACAACCAAGTAAAAATTCGTGGTTTCCGCATCGAACTTGGAGAAATTGAAGCGGCATTAACACAATATTCAGCAGTGCAACAGGCTGTAGTGATAGCACAAGCAGATGAGCGGGTTCACAACTATTTAGTGGCTTATGTTCTTCCTAACCAAGAACAAACACCCACAATTACTGAACTGCGGCATTTCTTGGAAGATAAATTACCGAATTACATGATGCCTTCAGTCTTCATGTTCTTGCAGGAAATACCACTTTTACCTAATGGCAAACTGAACCGTAATGCGCTACCAACACCAGATAATTTACGCCCACAATTGGCAGTTGATTATGTGATGCCAAAAACAGAGCGTGAACGAGCCATTGCTAATATTTGGCAGCAGGTATTGAATGTAGAAAAAATCGGTATCCACGATAATTTTTTTGAATTAGGTGGTAATTCATTGCTAATGCTTCAGATTCATAGCCAATTGCGTAAGGTATTGTCGTTAGAATTATCCTTGCCAGAAATGTTTAAATATCCCACCATCAATTCATTAATAAATTATTTTAGTCAAGCCAATAATAAAGTTTCTTATTCTGAACGAACTGAAAAGCTAACAGAAGGTAAGCAAAGACTCGAACAACGTCTTAAACAAAGACAAAAATCTTAAACTATTAAAGAGTTAGAGAAAAATGAATACTTCTGCTGAAGCATACAGCGTAACAACTGGTTTAGAGATAGCAATTATTGGCATGGCGGGGCAATTTCCCGGAGCTAAAAATATTGATGACTTTTGGACAAATTTACAAAATGGTGTAGAATCAATTTCATTTTTTACGGATGAAGAAGTAAAGGATTCAGGAATAAATCATAATTTGCTACAGGATACCAATTATGTAAAAGCTGGAGCAATATTAGAAAATGTAGAAACATTTGATGCTTCATTCTTTGGCTTTAATCCTAGAGAAGCAGCCATTACTGACCCACAGCACCGGGTATTTTTGGAGTGTGCTTGGTCAGCCATTGAAGCTGCTGGCTACAATGCAGAAACATACGAAGGATTGATTGGAGTTTTCGCTGGTACAGGTCTGAACAGCTATTTATTCAACCTTGCTTCTCAGAGGGAGAATTTAACAGACTTCAGTGATTTTCAAATAGCTATTGCTAATGATAAAGATTTTCTAACTACACGCGTATCTTATAAATTAAATCTGAAAGGGCCGAGTTATACAGTTCAAACTGCTTGTTCAACTTCCTTAGTTGCTGTCCACTTGGCTTGTCAAAGCTTACTAAGTGGAGAATGTGATATTGCTTTGGCGGGTGGCGTAGCGATCGCACTGCCTCAAAAAGGTGGATATTTGTATCAACAAGGAGGCATTTTGTCTCCTGACGGGCATTGTCGAGCTTTTGATGCTCAAGCGCAGGGCACTGTCAGCGGTAATGGTGTAGGTATTGTAGTTTTAAAACGGCTAGCAGAGGCGATCGCTGATGGTGATTCTATCTCTGCTGTCATCAAAGGTTCAGCTATCAACAACGATGGCTCATTCAAAGTTAGTTATACAGCGCCCAGTATAGATTCTCAAGCAAAAGTGATTCGGGCGGCTCAAATTATGGCAGAGATTGAGCCAGATACTATTAGTTATATAGAAACCCACGGCACCGGCACAACTTTGGGCGATCCGATTGAAATCACAGCCTTAACACAGGCTTTTCGTGATAAAACGGAGCAAAAAAGCTTTTGTGCCATTGGTTCGGTAAAAACAAATATTGGACATCTCGATACCGCAGCTGGGATCGCAAGTCTGATTAAAACTGTATTGGCAGTTAAAAATAAACAAATACCAGCCAGCTTGCACTTTGAGCAGCCTAATCCTCAGATAGATTTCGCCAATAGTCCTTTTTACGTCAATAGCTCCCTGGCGGAATGGAAAACCAACGGCACTCCTCGCCGTGCGGGAGTAAGTTCCTTTGGCATTGGTGGCACTAATGCCCATGTAATTCTCGAAGAAGCCCCAATTGCTGAATCTTCCAGTGCTTCTCGCTCCTGGCAATTGTTACTACTTTCGGCAAAGACTAGTACAGCTCTGGAAACTGCTACAGCAAATTTAGTTGCTCACCTCCGACAGCATCCTGATTTGAACTTGGCTGATGTCGCTTACACCTTAGATGTGGGCCGTCAGGCTTTTGACCATCGTCGCATGGTGGTATGCCAAAACCTTGATGATGCGATAAAAGTGCTGGAAATTACAGATTCTCCAAGAGTTTTTACCAGCTACCAGACACCCAGCAATCGCCCTGTTGTGTTTATGTTTTCTGGACAGGGAACGCAGTACGTAAATATGGCGCTGGAACTCTACAAGAGTGAACCTATCTTCAGCGAGCAAGTTGATTACTGCTGCCAAGTGCTAAAACCGCATCTTGGGTTGGATTTGCGTAGTGTACTTTATCCCCAAGAGCAAGACACTACCCAAGAGCTAATGCAGACTTCTTTGGCTCAACCTGCACTATTTGTAATTGAGTATGCCTTGGCTAAGTTGTGGATGGCATGGGGAGTAAATCCGCAAGCGATGATTGGTCATAGCATTGGGGAATATGTAGCTGCAACTCTAGCCGGAGTTTTTTCTCTAGAAGATGCTTTAGGACTAGTAGCTACGCGAGGAAGACTGATGCAGCAACTTCCTGTGGGGGAAATGGTGGCTGTACCTCTATCAGAGTCGGAGATTAACCCCCTACTTGGTGAGAAACTTTCTTTAGCAGCCATCAATGGGCCTGCCATGTGTGTGGTTTCAGGTGGTAGTGAGGCGATCGCTTTACTACAAAATCAACTCACTGAAAAAGGTGTAGACTACCGCTCCTTACATACATCTCATGCCTTTCATTCCCAAATGATGGAGCCTATCCTCGCTCCATTCATGCAGCAAGTTGCAAAACTCGCTCTCAAAACCCCAGAAATTCCCTTTGTATCCAACGTAACTGGTACTTGGATTACCGCAGCAGATGCGACAGATCCGAGTTATTGGGTGAAGCATTTACGCCAAACAGTTCGTTTTGCCACGGGTATGGCTGAGTTACTCCAAGAACCAGAAGGCATTTTCCTAGAAATTGGCCCTGGAAAAACTTTGAGTACTTTAGCTAAACAGCAGCTTGTTCGATGTACTCAACAGGTTGTGGTTTCTTCAATCCGCCACCCCCGCGAACAAGAGTCAGATATAGCGTTTTTGCTCACTACTCTCGGCAGACTTTGGCTGGCTGGTGTGCAGGTGAATTGGTCGCAATTTTACTCGCAAGAACGCCGTCACCGCATCCCCTTGCCAACTTATCCATTTGAGCGTCAGCGTTATTGGATCGATCCCCAAAAACAGGCAGAACTTCTCAAGGCTAATTTACCAGTATTACTTACAACCTCCAAAAAGCCAGACGTTGCAGACTGGTTTTATATACCATCTTGGAAACGCTCTATAGCTTTGACCTTCAAACCAGGGGAAATGCAGATTCGCTCCACTTGGCTTGTTTTTATCGATGAGTGCGGCTTAGGTTACCAACTGGTAAAAAGACTGGAACAAGAAAATCAGAACGTGATTATTGTCAAGGTCGGGTTAGAGTTTAGTGAGGTGAGTGAATCTCTTACAGATAAATATTTTCAACGTATATTTACTATTAATCCTCATAATCATCAGGATTATAATGCCTTAATGGAAAAACTTGATGCAACAGACAATATTCCTACAAATATTATTCATTTATGGAGTGTAACACCAGATATTTATCAAGCATCAAGCCTGAATAAAGCTCAAGATTTAGGTTTTTATAGTCTGTTGTTTTTAACCCAAGCGCTGGAAAAACACAATTTTAATAATAAAGTGGAAATTGTCGTTATATCCAACAACATTCAAGCAGTAACAGGAGAGGAAGTGCTATGTCCCCAAAAGGCAACTGTGCTTGGTTGTATAAACGTCATCCCCCAGGAATACCGAAATATTCATTGTCGTAATATTGATATTCTTATTCCCAAATCTCTTCAAGATAATGAACAGAAAATTATAGACTATTTGTTATTAGAAATTACCAAAAAAACTTCTGAATTAGTGATAGCTTACCGTGGCGATCACCGATGGGTACAAACTTTTGAACCAGTTCGATTAGATAACTTTAATAGAACAACTACTAAATTTAGAGAAGGAGGAGTTTATTTAATTACAGGGGGACTCGGAGACATTGGACTAGTGCTGGCTGAACATTTGGCTAAGACTGTTCGCGCCAAATTAATATTAATAGGGCGTTCAGCACTTCCCGCACCAGATGAATGGGAAAAATGGTTAGTTACTCATGATGAAAACGATGGCACAAGCCGCAAGATCCAAAAATTGCAGGAATTAGAAAAACTAGGAGCTGAGGTGATAGCGATCGCTGCTGATGTCGCCAATGAACAACAAATGCAGGCAGCGATCGCCCAAGGTGAAAAGCGGTTTGGTCAACTCAACGGTGTGATTCATGCTGCTGGGATCGTCGCAGGAGATTCATTTACCTCCATTGCACAGATTGGTAAAACGGAGTGTGAACTGCAATTTCAACCAAAAATATACGGAACTTTGGTTTTGGAAAAGATTTTGCAGAACAGAAAGCTTGACTTTTGCGTATTAATGTCTTCCCTATCGACAATTTTAGGAGGGCTAGAATTTATTGCTTATTCGGCAGCCAATGTTTTCATGGATGCTTTTGTTCATCAGCATAACCAGAAAAATTCGTTCCCTTGGCTCGGCATAAATTGGGATGGTTGGCTATTAGAAGAAGAACATCAACCAAATATATCCTTTGGTGGAAATTTGACGAAATTGGCAATGACGCCAACAGAAGGTTTGGAGGCATTTGAAAAGATTTTATCTTGGGGTGAAGTCAACCAGCTAATTGTCTCAACTGGAAATCTACAAGCCAGGATTGACCAATGGATTAAGTTGGAACCCTTACCACAAAAAGCTGCTTCTCAAATAGATAATTCATTCTCACTTCATACCAGACCAAATTTGCCCAATGCTTATGTTGCTCCGAGAAATGACACTGAGCAAGCACTCGTTAACATCTGGGAAGAACTATTGGGGATTGAGCAAGTAGGGATTTACGACAATTTCCTAGAATTAGGAGGACATTCTCTGCTAGGAACTCAAGTTATCTTACGAGTGCGCGAAGCATTTCAAGTCAATCTACCGTTGCATGACCTGTTTAAAGAGCCTACCGTAGCCGGACTAGTTGAGCAAATTGAGAGAATTCGTTCGATAGTCCAACAAATAGGCGATCGCCCTGCTGCATTAATGAACAACCGAGAGGAGATAGAGTTATGAAAACTATCGAGGAGTTTTTGTCTTACCTTGGCAGCTTGGACATTAAGCTTTGGGCTGATGGCGATCGCCTGCGCTGTAACGCACCCGAAGGAACCTTGACATTAACTTTGCGTACTCAAATACAAGAGCGTAAAGCAGAAATACTCCCGTTTCTTCAAAAAGCTCATCTTGCTTCTAGTTCTACCTTTGAGAAGATACAGTCCATACCGCGAGAAGGAAAACTACCTCTATCCTTTGCTCAACAACGGTTGTGGTTCCTAGACCAGTTAGAGCCAAACAGTGCCTTGTACAACATTCCGGTTGCTGTCCGCCTGCAAGGTCAACTAAACATACTAGCCTTAGAACAAAGTCTTAAAGAAGTTATTCGCCGCCACGAAATTTTACGCACCAACTTCATCAAAGTTGATGGGCAACCAGTTGCAATCATTCAGCCAGAAAGTGCTTGGCAATTGTCAGTTTTTGACTGCGAAGATCTGCCAACAACTGAGCAACAAACCGCTTGGCAGGAATTAGCAACACAACAAGCCCAGCAACCCTTTGACTTAGCGACTGAACCGTTAGTACGGGCGACTTTACTAGTGCTGAGTGAGACAGAACACATCTTACTACTCATCATGCACCACATTATTTCTGATGGGTGGTCAATGGGTGTAGTTGTGAGTGAGTTAGCCACACTCTATGAAGCCTTTTGTATTGGACAACTCTCACCTTTAGCCGAACTACCAATACAGTACGCAGACTTCGCAGCTTGGCAACGGCAGTGGTTGCAAGGTGATGTACTAGAAGCCCAACTCACTTACTGGCAGCAACAACTCGCAAATGCGCCAGCTTTATTATCACTGCCTACTGACCGACCCAGACCAGCAGTACAAACTTTCCAGGGGGCATCTCAATCCTTTGTACTCTCTGTAGAGCTAATTGCAGCACTCAACTTACTGAGTCAGGAAGCAGGAGTTACCTTGTTCATGACCCTGTTGGCAGCCTTTGACACATTACTTTACCGCTACACAGGTACAGAAGACATCTTGGTTGGTTCACCCATCGCTAACCGCAATCGCAGTGAACTTGAAGGATTAATTGGCTTCTTTGTTAACACTTTAGTCTTCCGCGCTGATATGTCAGGCAATCCCAGTTTTCGAGAATTACTGGGTCGAGTCCAGAAAACAGCAATGGATGCCTATGCTCATCAAGACTTACCGTTTGAGATGCTGGTAGAGGCATTACACCCGGAACGAAACTTAAGCCATACACCTGTGTTTCAGGTAATGTTTGTACTCCAGAATGCTCCCATGCCCAAGATGGAGCTTCCCGGCTTAACTCTGAGTCCATTGGCAGTAGAAAGCTTGACAGCAAAGTTTGATCTTACCTTGACAATGGAGAACACCCCTAATGGATTTGTGGGGTCGTGGGAATACAACACTGACGTATTTGATGCTAGCACCATCGAGCGAATGACAGGGCATTTCCAGACTTTACTCACAGGGATTGTTGCAAATCCTAAAGTGCCAGTTTCCCATTTGCCGCTACTTACAGAAATTGAACGTTACCAATTACTGTATAAATGGAACGACACTCAAAGAGACTATCCCCAAGATAAGTGTATCCATCAGTTATTTGAGGAGCAGGTAGAGCGATCGCCAGATGCCATTGCTGTAGTATTTGAAGACCAACAGTTGACCTACCAAGAACTGAATCAGCGAGCCAATCAACTAGCACACCACTTGCAAAAGCTAGGAGTGGGGCCAGAGGTACTAGTGGGGATTTGCATCGAACGCTCCTTAGAAATGGTTGTGGGACTACTGGGAATTCTCAAGGCGGGTGGGGCTTATCTACCCTTAGACCCAGATTATCCCCAACAACGACTGAGTTTCATGTTGTCAGATGCAAAGGCGAAAGTGTTGTTGACGCAAGAGCAACTAGTTGAGAGGCTAACTGAGCATGAGGCGGTTGTGGTGTGTTGGGATAGTGACTGGCAGACATTTGCCCAAGAGAATGCAGAGAATTTTGCCCGCGGGGTGAAGCCAACAAACCTAGCTTACGTACTTTATACCTCCGGTTCTACGGGCAGACCCAAGGCAGTAGCTATCGAACATCGCAGTCCAGTCGCTTTAGTAAGTTGGGCATCAGAAGTATTTACCTCACAGCAGCTTGCTGGTGTATTAGCTTCCACCTCTATCTGTTTTGACCTCTCAGTTTTTGAGTTGTTTGTGCCACTGTGCTGGGGTGGGAAAGTTATTCTTGCCGTAAATGCGTTACATTTACCCACCTTACCTACTGCTAACCAAGTCACTCTAATTAATACAGTACCGTCGGCGATCGCTGAGTTAATTCGAGTTAGTAGCTTACCTGATTGGGTATGTACAGTCAACCTAGCTGGTGAACCTTTACAAAATCAACTTGTACAGCAGATTTATCAGCAAAAAACAATCCAGCATGTCTTCAATCTTTATGGCCCCTCAGAAGACACCACATACTCTACATTTGCTTTGATAGAAAGAGGTACAAGCCAGTTACCTGCAATTGGTCGCCCGATTGCTAATACACAAGCCTACATTCTAGACCGCTATCTCCAACCAGTGCCTATTGGTGTACCAGGCGAATTGTACATTAGTGGTTCTGGTCTAGCACGAGGCTACCTCAACGCAAGAGAGTTGACACAAGAGAAATTCATTTCCAATCCCTTCAGCGATGACCCCCATTCCCGTCTCTACAAAACTGGTGATTTAGTTCGCTACTTAAGTGATGGCAATATAGAATACTTGGGACGCATCGATTACCAAGTCAAAATTCGCGGCTTTCGTATTGAGTTGGGTGAGATTGAGTCCGTGCTAGCCCAACACCCGGATGTGGAAACATCTGTAGTGATAGCTAGACAAGACACTCCCAATACTCAAAGCTTGGTTGCCTACTTTGTCCCCAGCCACAAACAGACACTGACAATCAGTGAGTTGCGGCAATTCCTCAAAAGAAAGCTGCCTGAGTACATGGTTCCTTCAGCTTTCGTGATGCTAGAAACCTTACCACTAACTCTCAATGGCAAGGTAGACCGTAAAGCACTACCAGTACCTGAATCATATCGAGAACTGGAAATCGGCTTTGTTGCGCCGCGAACTCCTATCGAAGAAATACTAGCGCTGATCTGGGCTGATGTCTTGCGAGTTGAGCAAGTGGGGATTCACGATAATTTCTTTGAACTAGGTGGACACTCCCTGCTAGCAACTCAACTCGTCTCACGCGTGCGAACCACCTTTGGATTAGAAGTTCCATTACGTAGTTTATTTGAAGCTGCTACAGTCGCCGATTTTGCCCAGTACATTCAGCAAAGACAGCAAGAAAAGTCAGAATTATTAGCACCACCGCTGTTACCAACAACAAGGGATGCAGGGTTACCACTGTCATTTGCTCAAAAACGCTTGTGGTTTCTAGATCAGTTAGAGCCAAACAGCAACTTTTACAACATCCCTGCTGTTGTCCGTTTGCAAGGTAAACTTAACCCAACTGCTTTAGAAGAAAGTCTTAAAGAAGTTATTCGCCGCCACGAAACCCTACGCACCAACTTCATCACGGTGGATGGGCAACCAGTTGCAATTATTCAGCCAGAAAGTACTTGGAAACTGTCAGTTGTTGACTGCGAAGATCTACCAACCAATGAGCAACACATTTTTTGGCAGCAATTAGCAACAAAACAAGCCCAGCAACCCTTTGACCTCGCTACTGAATGGTTAATACGGGGGACTTTACTCATACTGAGTGAGACAGAACATATCTTGCTACTCACGATGCACCACATTGTTTCTGATGGGTGGTCAATAGGTGTACTTGTAAGTGAATTAGCTACGCTATATCAAGCCTTCTGTACCGGGCAACCTTTATCCCTACCGGAACTACCAATACAGTATGGAGACTTCGCAGCTTGGCAACGGCAGTGGTTGCAAGGTGATGTACTAGAATCTCAACTCGCTTATTGGCGGAAACACCTTAGCGGCGCACCCACAGTACTAGAGTTACCGAGCGTTAGGGAAGCTCGCTGTAGGCATCGCCCACGTCCTGCGGTTCAGACATTTCGAGGTGCTACCCATACTCTCAAACTATCTCAAAAACTAACTGTTGCACTCAAAAATCTGAGTCAGCAGCAACAGAGTACTCTATTTATGACTTTATTAGCAGTTTTTAAGACACTGCTCTACCGCTATACCGGAAGCGCGGATATTGTCGTAGGTACACCGATCGCTAATCGCAACCGAACCGAAATAGAAGGGTTAATTGGTTTTTTTGTCAATACTTTGGTACTGCGAACAGATATTTCTGGAAACCCCACCTTTGAGGAAATACTGCGGCGAGTACGCGAAGTGGCATTAGGAGCATATGCCCACCAGGATTTGCCATTTGAACTGCTAGTAGAAACACTACAGCCACAACGCAACTTGAGTCATACGCCTTTATTCCAAGTGATGTTTGTGCTTCAGAATGCACCGATGTCTGCGTTGGAGTTGCCAGGTTTGACTTTGAGTTTCTTGGAGGACAACAGCGACACAGCAAAGTTTGATTTGACCTTGTACATGGAAGAGACAACTGCGGGAATGATTGGGACTCTGGAGTACAACACCGATTTGTTCGACGCAAGTACTATACAGAGGATGGCAGGGCATTTGCAGACTTTGCTGGCAGGAATTGTTGCTAACCCACAACAGCAGATTTCGCAATTACCTCTACTGACAGCATCTGAGCAACAGCAGTTACTAGTAGAGTGGAATAGCACTCAGGTTGACTATCCCCAGGATAAGTGTATCCATCAGTTGTTTGAGGAGCAGGTAGAGCGATCGCCAGATGCCATTGCTGTAGTATTTGAAGACCAACAGTTGACCTACCAAGAACTGAATCAGCGAGCCAATCAACTAGCACATCACTTGCAAAAGCTAGGAGTGGGGCCAGAAGTGCTTGTGGGGATTTGCATAGAGCGATCGCTAGAAATGGTAATCGGTCTTTTAGGCATCCTCAAAGCTGGTGGAGCCTATGTACCAATCGATCCAGACTATCCGCAACAGCGCTTAACCTTCTTTTTACAAGACTGCCAAACAAAAATATTATTAACTCAAGATAAATTTAAACAAACCCTGCCCAGGCAGGAAATTCAACTAATTTGCCTAGACAGTGAGTGGGCTACCATTGCCCAAGAACTCAGCGATAACCCAGTCACCGGCATTGCAGCCCACAACTTAGCCTACGTCATTTACACATCTGGTTCCACAGGTGTACCAAAAGGAGCGATGAACACTCATGTAGGAGTATGCAATCGCTTACTGTGGATGCAGGATACTTATCAATTAACCCAAGCAGACCGTATTCTCCAAAAAACTCCCTTCAGCTTTGATGTGTCTGTTTGGGAATTCTTTTGGCCCTTGTTTACAGGTGCTTGTCTTGTGGTTGCCCAACCGGGAGTTCATAGAGATAGTGCTTATTTAGTCAAGCTAATTGCTGAACAAAAAATCACCACAATTCATTTTGTTCCCTCTATGCTGGCTATTTTCTTAGAAGAACAGAGGCTAGAAACCTGTAATTGTCTTAAGCGTGTGATTTGCAGTGGTGAAGCATTGTCTTTCAATCTACAGCAACGCTTTTTTGCACATTTGGGAGCAGAACTGCACAATCTGTATGGGCCAACTGAGGCGGCAATTGATGTTACAGCTTGGGCGTGCGATCGCGCAAGCACGAGGCAAGAAGTTCCCATTGGTTCTCCAATTGCTAACATGCAAATGTATGTGCTGGATGAACAGCAGCGCTTAGTTCCTGTGGGCATACCAGGCGAACTGTATATTGGTGGTGTTGGCTTGGCGCGCGGGTACTACAACCGTCCAGAACTGACTGCTGAAAAATTTATACCCCATCCCTTTAGTCAAGAACCAGGAAAACGACTGTACAAAACTGGAGATATCGGGCGATACCGACCAGATGGAACCATTGAGTACTTGGGACGAATTGACAATCAGGTAAAAATCCGCGGCTTCCGAATAGAACTCGGAGAGATTGAGGCTTTATTAAGCCAACACCCAGCACTGCGAGAAACTGTAGTGACAACTCAAGAAGATATACGTGGAGATCAGTGTTTAGTAGCCTACGTAGTTGCCAAGGAACAGCCAACACCCTCTACTAGTGAACTGCGCCGCTTCCTAAGTGAAAAGTTGCCCGAATACATGATTCCTGCCGTGTTTGTGCCGCTTGCAAGCTTACCTCTAACTCCCAACGGCAAGCTAGACCGCAAAGCACTACCAGCACCCGACACAGCCAGACCCGAATTAGACAAAGCGTTTGTAGCTCCCCGCACTTCTGTCGAAGCTCAGTTAGCTGAAATTTGGGCTGAAGTCCTTCATGTAGAGCAGGTGGGAATTCACGATAACTTTTTTGAGTTGGGTGGAGATTCTATCCTCACTATCCAGATTGTTGCTAAAGCTAATCAAGCAGGTTTACAGCTAACTTCTAAACAGCTATTTCAACACCAGAATATTGCCGATTTGGCAACTGTGTGTGTTGCTATTGGGGCAATTCAAGCGGAGCAAGGACTTGTCACGGGTGCAGTGCCGCTTATGCCCATTCAGCAGTGGTTCTTCGGGCAGAATTCGCCAGAGCCGCATCACTTTAACCAAGCTGTGCTGCTGGAAGTGCCGATGCTCGATGTTAACTTGTTAAAGCAGGCGTTACAGCACTTAGTGTTACATCATGATGCACTGCGATCGCACTTTGAACTAACAGAGTCTGGTTGGCAGCAATTTATCACTAGTTCTGAACCCGAAGTTCCCATTACTTGCTGGGATTTCTCGACGCTGGCAGAAGTTGCACAAGCAGAAGCGATGGAAGTAGCTGCTACTGAATTACAAGCTAGCTTCAACCTGTCAGCAGGCTCGCTTGTAAGAGTGGCTTTGTTTGATTTGGGTGTTTACAAGCGTTGCCGCCTCCTTATTGTCATTCACCATTTAGTTGTGGATGGAGTTTCTTGGCGAATTTTGCTTGAGGACTTGCAGACAGCTTACAAGCAACTGAGCAAGGGTGAGGCAGTATTAATATCATCAAAAACAACTTCTGTCAAGCAATGGGCTACAAGTCTCCAGGAGTACGCACATTCAGCTACTCTTAAACAAGAGTGGAACTACTGGCTAACAGAACTGCAAAAACCAGTTTCTTACTTGCAGGCGGACTATCCAGAGGGCGAAAACACAGAGGAATCAGCTGAGACAGTATCAATTGCTCTGGGTGTGGAACAAACCCAAGGCTTACTACATGAAGTACCGAAAGCTTATAACACCCAAATTAACGATGTATTGCTTACAGCATTGGTACAAGCTTTTGCTGAAACTTGGGGCGATGTCTACGACGGGCTACGCCTACGCTCTTTGTTGGTAAATCTCGAAGGTCACGGACGAGAAGAAATTTTCCCCGATGTCGATCTATCGCGGACAGTGGGCTGGTTCACGACTATCTTTCCAGTAGTGCTAAATGTCGGAGAAGCTGCTGATTCTGGAGCAGCATTAAAGGCAGTCAAAGAACAGTTACGCAGTATTCCTAATCGAGGCATTGGCTACGGAATGTTGCGCTACCTCAGTAATAATACGGAAATAATCGAAACTTTGAAAACGCTGCCCCAGGCTGAAATTATTTTTAACTACTTGGGTCAGTTTGACCAAACATTTTCTGATTCATCTTTGTTTAGTTTTGCTAATGAGTCTAGTGGGCGATCGCACAGTTTGCAAGGTAAGCGAAGTCATCTTTTAGAAATCAATAGTTTAGTGAATGGCGGACAGCTACAACTGGAACTGACATATAGCAAGAACCTTTATCGCAAAACTACAGTGGAGTTCCTAATGCAAAACTTTGTAACTGCTTTAGGTAAACTTATTACCCACTGTCAATCTTCTGAATCTGGTGGCTATACACCTTCAGACTTTCCTGATGTTGAACTTAGCCAAACACAACTTGAAAAAGCCCTGGCAGAAATGGAAATTGGGTAACAGGAGCAAATACCATGAGCAAAAAAAACGTTGAAGCTATTTATCCCCTGTCTTTTTCGCAACAAGGTATGCTCTTTGAGACTCTATACACTCCAGAGTTAGGAATTCATATCGAGCAATTTACCTGTGTTTTGGACGGAAAACTCAATTTTTCGGCTTTTGAGCAAGGTTGGCAGCAGATTATTGAGCGACACGCCATTTTCAGAACCGGCTTTGTCTGGAAGGATCAGGAACAGCCGCTTCAGGTGGTGTTACGACAAGTAGAAATCCCCATTGAGCGGCAAGACTGGCGTCAGTACTCATTATCTGAACAACAAGAGCAACTGGAAGCATTTATTAAGACAGAGCGCGATCGCGGCCTCAATTTAACCAAGCCACCGCTTATGCGTTTGGCACTTTTGCAAATGGGCGAGGAAACCTATCAATTCGTTTGGACTCATCATCATATTTTGATGGATGGCTGGTGTGTTCCTTTAGTTTTTCAAGAAGTCCTTTCCTGTTACCAAGCTTTCAGCAAAGGTCAGAATTTGCAACTAAAACCAGTCCGTCCCTACAGAGACTACATAACTTGGCTACAACAGCAGGATTTATCCCAAATAGAAGTTTTCTGGCGTAGAGCATTGCAAGGTTTCACAAAATCAACCCCACTAGGCAAAATAGAACTTGGTAATTGCTCGGCAACAGAACGCTATGGCGAAGAGTCGCTGTCTTTGAACGCCTCAAACACAGCAACTCTCAAATCTTTAGCAAAAGCGAACCGCCTAACTTTAAATACTGTGGTTCAGGGAGTTTGGGCGTTGCTGCTTTGCCGCTACAGCCACGAAGAGGATGTATTATTTGGCATCACAGTATCTGGCCGTCCACCGAGTTTGCCAGGGGTCGAATCAACAATCGGGCTTTTCATTAATACTTTGCCCTTACGGTTAAAAATTAATCCCCAAGAACAGCTTTGGTTATGGCTGCAAGATATCCAAACTTATAATTTTGAATTACGGCAGTATGAACACAGCCACTCTGGACAAGTCCATCAGTGGAGTGAAGTACCAGGAGCATTACCTCTTTATGAAAGCATTTTAGTTTTCGAGAACTATCCGGTTGATTCAGCTGTATTACAATCTAGCGATTTTAAAATCGATATCAGCGATTTACGATTCATTGGCGCACAAACTAAATACGCCCTAACTCTCTTAGTAACTGTCGAATCAGAACTAGAATTGAAGCTTATCTACGACGCACGCCGCTTCGATAGTGCTGATGTAGCGCTGATTCGCGAGCATTTTGTAGCTGTACTGCAAAACCTCATTTCCGAACCAGAAATTAGCATTGCAACACTGCTGGGGCAAATTCCGGTTAACCAAATCCCTAAATTTAAAACTCTGCAACTTGAGTCAGAGAAAACTTTTGTGACTCCTCGCACTCCCATTGAGGAGGTAATAGCAGGAATCTGGACTCAGGTACTTGGTTTAGAGAAAGTTGGCAGCAATGACAATTTCTTCGAGTTGGGAGGACACTCCCTATTGGCAACGCAAATTATTTCTCGCCTCCGGGATGCCTTTCAGGTAGAGCTACCGCTACGTTATTTGTTTGAGTCACCAACAATAGCAGAACTTGCCCAAAGCATTGAAAAACTTATGAAAGCTGGGCAGGGACTCAAGGAACTACCTATTCAGCCTTGCCCACGCGAGACAAATTTACCTCTGTCGTTCGCTCAACAACGTCTGTGGTTTATCGACCAGCTAGAGCCTGGTAGCTCGCTATACAATGACACTATCGCTGTGCGGCTTACAGGTAGGCTCAATATTGCCGCTTTAGCGCAGAGTCTCAATGAAATTGTGCAGCGTCATGAAGCTTTACGTACTACTTTTACCACGGTAGATGGACAACCAGTCCAAGTAATTACGCCTGTCTTAAGATTAAGCTTACCGATAGTAGACTTGCGTTCACGAAGTGTCTCTTTCAGAGAATCGCTCTCTCCAAATACGCAGCAAATAGAGATAGAACATTTTGCGGCAGAAGAGTCACAGCGACCCTTCAATTTGGCAGAGGGGCCGCTACTGCGAGTCATGCTACTGCAATTAAATAAAGATGAGCATGTACTTTTATTTACAATTCACCATATAGTTTCTGACGCTTGGTCAATGGGGTTACTCGTCCAAGAAGCGGCGACACTGTACGAAGCTTTTAACCGTGGTCAACCCTCACCATTACCCGAACTCCCCATCCAATATGCAGACTTTGCTTATTGGCAGCAGCAATGGCTGGTGGGAGAAGTTTTAGAAACGCAACTTTCATACTGGCAACGGCATTTAAGTGGCGCTCCCACCATGCTAAAGTTACCGATGGCTCGACCACGACCGAGAGTCCAGACTTTCGGTGTAGGAAGTACTAACTTTGTCATCCCCAAAGCGTTAACTGAGGAAATCAAAACGCTCTCGCGCCAGGAGGGAGTCACTCTTTTTATGACCCTGCTGGCAACCTTGCAAACGCTTTTATCGCGTTACACCCATCAAGAAGACATCGTTGTTGGTACAGATGTTGCTAACCGTAACCGTAGCAATACCGAACAACTAATCGGGTTCTTTGTCAACCTACTGGTCTTGCGGACTGACCTCTCTGGTAACCCTAGTTTTCGGGAGTTACTGCGGCGGGTGCGAGAAGTGGCATTAGGAGCCTATGCTCACCAAGATTTACCTTTCGCCAAATTGGTAGATGCCTTACAGCCAGAACGCAAGTTAGGTCATACACCACTATTTCAAATATTGTTCGTCCTTCAAAATACCCCAAACCCAACCGTAGAGCTTTCAGAACTTACCTTGACACCGATGGAAATTAACACTGGTATGGCAAGGTTTGACTTGGCTTTATTTGTTACAGAAACCGAACAAGGACTTATGGGCACTTGGAAATATAGCACCGATCTTTTTGATGCTGATTCCATTACCCGCATGTCAGGTCACTTTGAAACATTGCTCAAGAACATTGTGGCACAGCCCGATACTAGAATTAATAGTTTAGAAATGCTGACTGAACCTGAAAAGAAACATCAAAGCTTAGAACAAAAACAACGCCAAACGGCTAAGTTAAGCAAATTCAAAACGGTTAAACCTAAAGCTGTAAGTTTGCCATCAGGAGAATTAATTAAAACAGATTTTCTCCATTCGGAAAGCACCTTACCTTTGGTAATACAACCTGATGTAGCAGATATTGAACTTGCAGACTGGGCTACAAGTCACCGCGACTTCATCGAAACTCAGCTATTAAAGCATGGTGCAATTCTCTTCCGCAACTTCAATATCAATTCAGTTTCTGAGTTTGAAAATGTTGCTGGTGCTATTTGCCCAAATTTATTCGGTGAGTATGGTGATTTACCACGTGAGGGATTAGGCGGTAAAGTTTATGGTTCTACCCCTTATCCTAACGACAAAGCAATCCTGTTTCATAATGAAAGTTCGCACTTACAGCAATGGCCAATGAAAATTTGGTTTTTCTGTGTGCAACCAGCCCAGCTTGGTGGAGAAACACCGATTGTAGATTGTCGGAAGATTTATCAACTTCTCAACCCCAAACTGAGAGAGCGATTTGCTGATAAAAAACTGATGTATGTCCGCAACTTCACAGAAGGTTTAGATGTGAGTTGGCAAGAGTTTTTTAGAACTACAGAAAAAGCATTAGTTGAAGATTATTGCCGCCAAGCAGGCATGGATTTTGAATGGTCAGATAATAGTTTAAGAACTCGCTCTTATCGACAAGCGATCGCCAAACATCCTCGTACTGATGAATTAGTATTTTTCAATCAATTGCAGTTGCACCATATATCATACCTAGACTCTGAAATTCAAAATTCCCTATTGTCATTATTTGGAGAACAAAGGCTACCACGTCATGTCTATTATGGCGATGGTTCTCCTATTGAACAATCAGTAATTCAAGAAATTAGTGAGATTTATCAACAGTCACAAGTTAGTTTTACTTGGCAAAAAGGGGACATAATAATGTTGGATAATATGTTGGCTGCCCACGGACGAAATTCCTTTGTTGGTTCACGAAAAATTGTAGTCGCAATGGGAGAAATGATAAGTTTTAAAAATTTGGATAAAATAAAAAATAGTATTTTTTAGTGAATTAACACCATTAAATGGTATTCTATTTTTATAAAAGTGCTAGGCAAATTTGTGTTTTTTTAAACTAACCACAGAGACGCAGAGGGCACAGAGATATTTTCACCAATGATTTAGTAATACATAGTTGTTTGCTGTCTTGGCTGGTATTAAGAAATAAGACACAAAAGCTGGAAAAATCAATGCAAAAGCAAATAATCGAAGGATTTCAACTTTCTCCTCAACAAAAGCATCTTTGGTCACTACAACAAGATAGCCTTGCTTATCAGAGTCAAGGTGCTATCCTCATTGAAGGAAATCTCAAAACAGAATTTATTGAAATAGCCTTAAAAAAGGTTATTAGCCAACATGAGATTCTGCGGACAAATTTTCTCCGTAAACCAGGAATAAAAACTCCTCTTCAGGTCGTATCAAAGAGCAGTGAAGTTTCTTGGCACAATATCGATTTGAGTAATTTTGACTGTAAAGAACAAAAAGCACAAATAGAAAAAGTTATTCAGAAGGAAAGACAACAAAACATTGACTTTGATAAAAGTCCTCTGTTGCGTCTATGTTTATTGAAATTGTCAGCCCAAAAGCATATTTTACTAATTAGTCTGCCAGCAATTTGTGCCGATGGCAAAACACTCCAAATTATAGTTGAGGAAATTCACCAGTATTATGCTGCTTGTCTTCAAGGAGAGGAATTATCCTCAGCCGAAGAAATCATACAATATATTCAATTTTCAGAATGGCAGAATCAATTACTCAATGATGAAGATTGTGCAGTTGGTAAAGAATACTGGATTAAGCAAGATTTGTCTGCTCTAACTACTCTAAAACTGCCTTTTGGAATCCAACAAAGTAATGATTATGCTAAATTTGAGTTTAACTTATTTGAATCGAAGATAGAGCCTAAAATAGTTACTGAAATTGAAGCGATCGCACGAAAATATGAAACTTCAATTTCTATAGTTTTATTAACTTGCTGGCATATTCTGTTGTCGCGTATCACTGGACAACAAGATATTATAATTGGTACTGCCTTTGATGGTCGTCAATATGAAGAGTTAGAGCGATCGCTAGGATTATTTACTAAATATTTACCATTAAATTGTCATTTTGAGACTGATTCTAAATTTTCGGAAATACTTCAGCAAATTAATCAAACTGTCAATGATGCCTATGAATGGCAGGAGTATTTTACGGTAGAAGAAATAGTCAAGCATCCAGAGACATTTTATTTTCCAATAGAATTTGAATATGAACAGTGGACAGGAAAGATTTTAGCCGGTGATGTCTGGTTTTCACTGATTCAGCAATACATTTGTCTAGATAAATTTAAATTGAAACTTTCTTGTAATCATTACCAGGATGCACTAATAACAAAATTCCACTACGATGTAAATTACTTTAGCGAAGATAATATTAAACTTCTGGCAGAACAATTCCAGACATTATTAGTAAGCGTTATTAATAATCCAGATTCTGCTATACTGAAATTAAATATTCTCAGCGAAAACCAACGAAATCATCTACTAATTGAATGTAACAAAACAACTACAGATTATCCCCAAGATAAGTGCATTCACCAACTATTTGAAGAACAAGTCACCAAGACACCAGATAAAATTGCTGTTGTGTTTGAGGAGGATCAACTAAGCTACAGCGAACTTAATAGTCGTGCTAACAAAATAGCTCATTATCTCCAACAATTGGGAGTCGGGCCAGATGTATTAGTAGGTATTTGTGTAGAGCGTTCGCTCGAAATGATTATTGCACTGCTTGGTATTCTCAAAGCAGGCGGAGCTTATCTACCAATAGACCCGACCTTACCAACTTCTGGCATCGCTTTGCGTTTGCAGGATGCTCAAGTACCAATATTATTAACGCAACAGCATTTAGTAAATCATGTTTTTGCACAGACAACACGGGTAGTTTGCTTAGATACTGACTGGGAAGCCATCGATCGAGAAGCTAGCGATAATCCAACTAGTAAAGTTAAACCTGAGAACTTAGTTTATGTAATTTACACCTCTGGTTCCACAGGCATACCCAAAGGCGTGTTAGTTGAGCATCAGCAACTGCTCAACTACCTGTACAGCATCCAAGAAAAATTGAATTTTCCCGTCGGTGCGAATTTTGCGACTGTTTCCACCTTTGCCGCCGACTTGAGCAATACTGTTATCTTCCCTTCCCTGTGTAGTGGCGGATGTCTGCATGTGGTGTCAAGCGATCGCTCCGCCGATCCTGAAGCTCTAGCAGATTACTTTTTCCGCCATCCCATAGACTGCCTCAAAATTGTGCCATCTCACCTAAAAGCATTGCTGAGTGCCAAGAACAGCAAACAAGTTCTCCCCCGTCAGCGACTCGTGCTAGGAGGTGAGGCAACAAATTGGAATTTGATTGAGCAGATTCAGCAATTAGCACCAGATTGTCAAATTTTTAACCACTACGGCCCAACTGAAGCCACGGTAGGCGTGCTAACTTATCGTGTCGAGAGCATACCCACTAATCAGGAATCTCAAACCGTTCCTATTGGTCGTCCTCTGGCGAATACCCAAATCTATTTACTTGACTCACTAGGACAACCAGTCCCTATTGGTGTAACAAGCGAACTGCACATCGGTGGTGCAGGTTTAGCACGAGGTTATCTCAATCAGCCAGAACAGACTGCTGAGAAGTTTATTGACAATCCTTTTATTCCTGGAAAACGCCTTTACAAAACTGGAGATTTAGCTCGCTATCGCAGCGACGGCAATATTGAATTCGTTGGACGCATTGACGACCAAGTTAAGCTGCACGGCTTCCGCATCGAACTTGGAGAAATTGAAGCCTCATTGTTGAAACACCATGCTGTCAGTGAAACTGTGGTGATTTTACGGGAGGATCAACCAGGCAACAAGCGGTTAGTAGCTTATGTCGTGCCTAAAGCCAAATTGTCTCCTACAACTAGTGAACTGCGGGAATTCTTGCTGGAGTTGCTACCCGAATATATGCTACCTGCTGTCTTTGTCCAGCTAAAGGCTTTGCCTTTGACAGCCAATGGTAAAGTGAATCGCCAGCTACTACCCGCACCTGATACATCCAGACCGGAGTTGAAAGCAGCCTATTTAGCACCACGCACACCTAACGAGAAAATATTAGCTGATATTTGGGCACAAGTTCTGAGGGTTGAGCAAGTTGGCATTTATGACAACTTCTTCGAGTTAGGCGGTGACTCGATTATTAGTATTCAAATTGTCGCCAGAGCTAATCAAGCAGGTCTCAAGCTGACACCAAAGCAACTGTTTGAACACCAAACAATTGTTGACTTAGCAGCAGCAGCTGGCACTAGTTTGGTTATGGTGGCGGAACAAGATACAGTAACTGGTTCCTTGCCTCTGACACCGATTCAGCACTGGTTTTTTGAGCAAAATCAGCCTGAACCACACCACTGGAACCAGTCAGTTTTACTGCAAGTGAGGCGATCGCTTGACCCTGTACTATTACAAAAGACAGTCCAGCAATTATTGATATACCATGACGCACTGCGCCTGCATTTTGTACAAACAGAATCTAGTTGGCAACAAATCAACGCTGATTTTGAGAATGTGGTGCCATTTACACAAATAGATTTGTCAGCACTCCCAGAAACAGAGCAACAACAAGCTTTGGAAACAGCCGCAGCAGAGTTACAAACTAGTCTTGACTTGTCCTCAGGCCCACTGGTGCGAGTAGCTTTATTTAATTTGGGTGCATCTAAACCCAGTCGCTTGTTAATTCTCATCCATCACTTAGCTGTTGATGGTGTCTCTTGGCGGATTTTGCTGGAAGATTTCCAAACAGTTTATGAACAACTGGAACGGGGAGAGGCGATGCAATTGCCACCCAAAACAACCTCTTTCAAACGATGGGCACAGTTACTAACAGAGTACGCGCACTCAACAGCAGTGCAGCAAGAGTGGGATTATTGGCGTACTCAAACTCAGAAATCATCTTCCTCCTTCCCAGTGGACTATTTAGAAGGTGATAACACAGCTGCTTCCGAAAAAGTAGTCTCAGTATCCTTGAGTAAAGAAGAAACTCAAGCGCTACTTCAGGAAGTTCCGGCTGCCTATCGTACACAAATAAACGAAGTTTTGCTGACAGCACTAGTGCAAGCTTTTGCTGAGTTAACAGGAGAGAATTCGCTGTTAGTTGAGATGGAAGGTCACGGACGCGAGGAAATCTTCGATAACATCAACCTATCACGTACAGTTGGCTGGTTTACAACCCACTTCCCGCTACTGTTGGATTTAGGGGAAGTTGCCGAACCTGGAACAGCATTAAAACTGATCAAAGAGCAACTACGTAGTATACCGCATCGGGGTATTGGCTATGGCTTGCTGCGCTACCTCAACGAAGACAGTAATATTACTGGCCAACTAGCAAAACTGCCGCAACCGCAAGTTAAATTTAACTACTTGGGTCAATTTGACCAGGTGATGTCGGAGTCATCATTGTTTGCACCAGCTCACGAGTCTACTGGACTAGAGCGCAGTTTGCAAGGTAGCCGCGATCGCTTGTTGGTAGTTAACAGCTTAATTACTTCCGGTCAGCTGCAACTGAATTGGAGTTATAGCGAAAATATCCATCGCCGAATCACGATTGAAACTTTAGCTGAGAATTTTGTACAGGCGTTGCGCGAACTTATCACTCATTGTCAATCCTCTCCTACTGGAGGTTATACACCTTCTGATTTTTCAAAAGCGAACGTTAGCCAAGAAGATTTAGACCAGTTATTAGCCAAAATCAACCAAGGAAATAATCCTAAGTAGCCATAATAAAACTCTTTGCGTTTCTACGTGAGAAATAACAACTATGTCACCAGACATGATCTAACACCTTCAACTCAAAAAATCTTGCTATACACGACGGGCATACATAAAGGTTTTCCGTAATGAAAACAGACAACATCCAAGATATTTACGAACTATCACCCCTACAGAAAGGCATCCTTTTTCATGGTTTGTACGCCCCAGAATTAGGACTCTATTTTTTCCAATTTAGTCATACATTGTATGGGAATCTCAACGTTGCTGCTTTTGAGCAAGCTTGGCAAAAAGTAGTGGATCGGCACACAGTTTTACGTACCGGCTTTTATTGGGAAGAAATAGACAAACCCTTACAAGTTGTGTACAAAAATGTAAAAGTCCCCCTAGAGCAGCAAGATTGGCGGACAATAGACCCAATTGAACAGCAAAAGCGCTTAAAATCTTTTTTAGATAGCGATCGCCAACGGGGTTTTGATTTCTCTCAAGAATCACTGATTCGTCTGACTTTAATCCGTCTTACTAACGACTCTTACGAATTTATCTTCAGCAAACACCATCTAATTCTCGATGGTTGGTCGAGTTCGATGGTAATTAAGGATTTTGCTCAGCATTACGAAGCATTTTGCCAAAGTAAAGATGCTCCCTCAGAACCCGGTAGTTCCTTTGGAAACTACATCAATTGGTTGCAAAAACAGGATATATCTCAATCTGAGGATTTTTGGAGACAGGCGCTGAGGGGCGTAAAAGCACCCACTGCCTTAAATAACCTCTATGTTGACGACTTATCAACTCAAGAAGAAAAATACGACGAGGAAGTTATTTATCTATCGGAAGCAACCACATCTGCACTACAGTCCTTAGCAAAGCAGCATAGGCTAACACTGAACACCTTAGTTCAGGGGGCTTGGGCTATTCTCCTAAGTTATTACACTGGTGAAAAAAACGTAGTGTATGGGTGTACTCTTTCTGCACGTCCGCTAGAGTTGACGGATGCTGAATCGATGATAGGGACTTTTGTCAACACTTTGCCTGTATCAGTAAAGGTAGATGGTGAAAAATTTTTACTGCCTTGGCTAAGAGACTTTCAAGCTCACCAAGTTGAAATGCGCCAGTATGATTACACGCCCCTGACACAAATTCAAGCGTGGAGTGAAATCCGACGAGGCGTGCCTATGTTTGACAGCATTCTTGTGTTTGAAAACTACCCAGTAGCTCAGGTATTACAAGAAGAATTAGGCAGTCTAGAGCTTCAGCAGAGTGGTTATTTTTACAAGACAAATTATCCCTTAACAGTGGTTGGATTGCCTGGTTTAAAGTTAGGGCTAGGAATTAATTACGATTTTCGTCGCTTTGATAATCACACAATTAATGGTATCTTAGAGCATTTTCGGATACTACTACAAAATATGGTGGCTAATCCGGAAGTACGCCTTCAAGACTTGTCTTTGTTAACAACAGAAGAACAGCAGATAGCCTTAATTTTAGAAAAATCAGCAATGTTTGATTTTGAATTTGCTAATTGCAATTAAGCAGGTAGATATTATGAATATCTTTGAACAGCGCGAGTCAAATGTTAGGAGTTATTGTCGCAGTTTCCCGGCTATATTCCATAGAGCCAAGGGTTCTATAGTTTACTCTCAATCTGGCGAAGAGTATATTGATTTTTTGGCAGGTGCAGGTGCGTTAAATTATGGACATAATAATGATTACATCAAAGAAAGAGTAATTTCTTATTTAGAAGCTGATGCGATCGCACATGGTTTAGATATGCATACATCAGCAAAGGAAAAGTTTTTAGCAAAATTTTCGGAGTTAATCTTAAATCCTAAAAATCTCGATTATCACGTGCAGTTTTGTGGGCCTACTGGAACTAATGCTGTTGAAGCAGCTTTAAAATTAGCTAGAAAAGTTACAAATAGAACGGGGATATTCTCCTTTATGGGAGCTTATCACGGCATGACTTTGGGAAGTTTATCTATTACTGGTAATACTGCAATTCGCTCAGGGATAAGTGGCACATCAAATAACGTGACGTTTATGCCTTATCCTTATGGTTTTATGGAAAACTTAGACACAATCGGCTTTATTGAATCAGTACTTAATGATGTCAATTCTGGAGTTGAAAAACCAGCAGCAATCATTTTTGAAACAGTGCAAGCCGAAGGTGGAATTGTCGTAGCACCAATTGAATGGATGCAAAAGTTGAGAGATTTGTGCGATAGACATGAGATTTTATTAATTTGTGATGATATTCAAGTAGGCTGTGGTCGCTCTGGGCCTTTCTTCTCTTTTGAAAGAGCCAAAATTGTGCCTGATATGGTAGTGTTATCAAAATCTATTAGTGGTTATGGTTTCCCGATGTCGTTATTGTTGATTAAACCAGAATTAGACCTGTGGGAACCGGGTGAACACACTGGCACGTTTAGAGGAAATCAACTAGCCTTTGTTGGTGGTACAGCTGCTCTTGAGTATAGAGAAATTAGTAATCTCGAAGAAGAAGTAAAAGTTAAAGAAGCTTTTTTAAAAGACTTCCTTAATCAAGAAATAGCATCCATCAATGAAAAAATAAAAATCAGAGGCATTGGTATGATTTGGGGCATTGATCTAGCCAACTTTGGAGGTACTAATTTAGCGAAACAAATCACCTCACGGTGTTTTGAAATGGGATTAATAGCTGAACGCGTTGGCAGAAATGACACTGTAATTAAAATTTTACCTGCTTTAACAATTGAATTATCAACCCTGAAAAAAGGGTGTTTAATCATTAAACAAGCTCTTGATGATTGTCTCCAGCAATCAGTTAGTGCTTAAGGATTTGAATAAAAATAAATAGACAAGTAAAGTAACATTTCAAAATCGGTAAATATATGACATCCTCTAATAAGCTTTTTTCTCAGAAACTTTATTGGCTAAATCAATTATCAGGAGAGCTACCTGAGACAAACTTAATTACAGATTATGTCAGACCCATAATTTATAATGGCAAAACTAAATCTATAGCTTTTGATTTAGGCAATGAATTATCTCAAGCAATCCTCAAGTTTACACAAAACTCTAATTTCTCAGCATATCTAGTACTTGTTTCAGCGTTTAAGCTCTTGCTTAATAAATATACTAACAATGAAGAAATTATTGTTGGTTCGCCTATTTATAGACAAATAAATAGCAATATTTTAAATAATAAAATTGTTACCTTACGTTCTAGAATAACGAAACAAATTTCATTCAAGGAATTTTTACTAGAAGTTAAAAAAACGATAATAAATGCCTATACTCATCAAAACTATCCCTTTGATGAATTGGTACAGTTATTGAAGCTACCAACAAGCCAGAATCGCTGTCCAATTTTTGATATCATCATCTTAATGAGAAATCTACATGATAGCAATGATGTAGCTGATGTCATCAATGATTTAACAATAGAGTTTTTTGTGGAAGGTAATAAAATTAATGGAGAAATTAAATATAATGATTTTATTTTTAAAGAAGGAATTATAAAGGCAGTAGCTAAACACTATACCAATCTTCTTCGACAGCTTATTTATAACAGTAATATTCAAATATCAGAGATAGATTTATTAGCAGAATCAGAAAGATATCAACTATTAAAAGAATTTAATAATAATATCGGTGATTATCCGGTAGAACAAACTATTCATAGCTTATTTGAGAAGCAAGTAAAACAAACACCTGATCAAATTGCTGTAGTTTTTGGAAATATTCAATTAACCTATGAAGAACTAAATAATAAAGCAAATAAATTAGCTAATTTTCTGCAAAACTCTAGATTACAAAAAGGGGAATTTGTTGGAATATTAAAAGGGCGTGACATTAATTTCTTAATAGCCTTGCTGGCTATATTAAAGGCAGGTGGAGCTTACGTCCCAATTGATAGTACTTATCCAGTTGATAGAATTCGCTATATGCTATCCAATAGCGAAATTAGAATTTTGTTTACAGATTCTACATTCTTCAACAATTTAATAAATCTGCTAGAAGATAGTTCTCATCTAAAATCTATTATTTGTTTAGATGTAAAACCAAAAAACTTGGTAAATATCAATCTATCAGAAGTAAATATATACGATAAATTTGATTTCGATAAATTACCCCAAAACAATATAAATGAAAATCATCAGGGAGTAGATCCCGCCTACATGATTTATACATCCGGCTCAACCGGATTGCCGAAGGGAGCAATTATTAGACATGGTGGTGCAATTAATCATATATATGCCCAATTTGATGCTTTAGGGTTTACTGAAGAATTTAACTTTCTTCAAACTGCTCCGGCTTCCTCAGATATTTCTGTTTGGCAATTTATTGCACCGCTTTTAATTGGCGGTAGTACAGTTATAGTTGAAACAGAAACTGTTTGTAATCCGGAAAACTTATTCAAGATTATTAAAGAAGAAAAAATAGCGATCGCTGAACTTGTCCCAGTTATCTTAAGAGAATTAATAGATTATATTTCCCGCTTATCAACTGAGCAAAGAGCCTTACCTCACCTCAAGTGGATGATGGTAACAGGAGAATCTGCATCGGTAGAATTGGTAAATCAATGGCTAAATCTTTACCCTGCAATCAAGGTAGTTAATGCCTACGGGCCAACTGAGGCTGCTGATGATATTACTCAATTTATTATCGACAAGCCTTTACCAGTAAACCAGCGAACAGTTCCTATTGGTAAACCCTTAGCTAACTTAAATCTCTATATACTTAATCCACAGATGCAATTAGTACCTGTTGGAGTTCCGGGAGAGATTTGTGTATCAGGATTTGGTGTTGGTGTGGGGTATTGGAAAAATCCAGAACTTACTCAGTTAAGCTTTATTCCTAACCCATTTCTTACCAAAAAACCTTTACCAGGAACTAACACAGATGTTATCTATAAAACTGGTGATTTAGGTAGGTGGCTTGCTGACGGGAATATCGAATTTCTCGGACGCATCGACCACCAAGTAAAAATTCGCGGCTTCCGCATTGAATTAGGAGAAATTGAAGCGCTACTTATTCAGCATTCGGCTGTGCAAGAGACTGTAGTTGTAGTCAGAGAAGAAACGAACTACAAGCGTTTGGTGGCTTATGTAGTTCCTAACTTTGCAGATCGGGATCTCGACTCCATCAGCCATGATCTAGTGCCACAGCTACGGCATTTCCTCAAAGATAGGCTACCTGAACACATGATCCCATCAGCTTTTGTGCTGCTGGAGACACTGCCTCTAACTCCTAGTGGCAAGATAGACCGTCGGGCACTGCCAGCACCAGACCCAGTACAGCCGCAATTGCAAGATACCTTTGCCGCACCTCGCACACCAACTGAAGAAACTCTTGCCAAGATTTGGGCGCAGGTATTGGGTATTGAGCGCGTGGGCATCCACGACAACTTTTTTGAATTGGGCGGGGATTCTATTCTGTGCATTCAGGCGATCGCCAAAGCCCACCAAGCCCAATTGAATCTGACTCCTAAGCAGTTGTTTCAAAACCAGACAGTTGCTGAATTAGCCAAGGTTGTTGCTACAAGTCAAACCATCTCAGCAGAGCAAGGATTAGTGACTGGTTCTGTAACCCTCACACCGATTCAACACTACTTCTTTGAACAAAATTTGTTGGAGCCAAATCACTGGAACGAAGCAGTTTTGCTGGAGTTGAACCAAGCACTTGACCCCAAACTTCTAGAGCAGACTGTCCAGGAATTGCTAAACCACCACGACTCTCTGCGCCTGCGGTTTGAGCAAACAGAATCTGGCTGGAAACAAATTTATGGTGAACCTAGTGAGCAAGTGCCATTTTCCTGCATAGATTTGTCGAGCGTACCACCTGATAAACATGAATCTGCGCTTGAGGCAGCCGCTACCAAGCTACAAACTAGTTTGAACTTATCCCAAGGTTCCCTAGTACGAGTAGCTTTGATCAACCTGGGTGCAGAAAAAACCAGCCGCTTGCTGATTATTATTCACCACATCGTAGTTGATACCTTATCTTGGCGGATTTTATTTGAAGACCTCCAAACAGCCTATCAGCAACTCAGCCAAGGAAAGGCAGTTAGTTTTCCTGCCAAAACGACCTCACTCAAACAGTGGAGCGAACAGTTACGCGAGTATGCTAATTCAGCGCTAGTACAGCAAGAGTTAGACTACTGGCTGGCTCCCAGCCGGAGAAATGCATTCCGTATACCCGTGGATTATCCGGGGGGAGCTAATACCGAAGCTTCAGTTCGTGAGGTATCGATCGCACTGAGTATTGCAGAAACCAAAGTATTACTACAGGATGTGCCATCTGTCTATCGCACCCAAATCAACGATGTGTTGCTAACGGCATTAGTCCAGACATTAGCACAATGGACGGGACAGCGATCGCTAGTTGTTAATTTAGAAGGTCACGGACGGGAGGAGATTTTTGACAACGCGGATATATCCCGCACTGTAGGTTTATTTTCCTCGATTTTCCCAGTGCTGTTGGATCTTGGGGAAGTATCTACGCCTGGGGATGCCTTGAAAGCTATTAAAGAACAACTGCGGCATATCCCAAATCGTGGTATTGGCTATGGTATGCTGCGCTATCTCAGTGATGACACCAAAGTAATTGAATCATTACGTGCGCTTCCGGAACCTGAGGTAGTTTTCAATTATCTGGGCCAGTTTGACCAAACACTTTCAGAGTCATCGCTATTTAAATTGGCGCACGAGTCTACAGGACCACAAAGTAGCCTGCAAAATAACCGCAGTCACTTACTCAGCTTCACCAGTTTTGTAGTAGATGGTCAGTTGCAACTCAGTTGTGCGTACAGCGAAGCAGTTCATAGCCAGTCAACAATTGAGGCGTTGACTCAAGGATTTTTAACAGCATTGCGATCGCTCATCAGTCACTGTCAGTCCCCAGAAGCCGGAGGCTACACACCTTCTGACTTTCTCCTGACTAAATTAACTCAGCAACAACTCGATGAGTTACTCAGAAATACGCCGCAGCTAGAAGATATCTATCCCCTCTCATCGGTGCAGCAAGGCATACTCTTCCACAGTGTCTACGAACGAGAGGCGGGTGTGTATTTTGAGCAGATGCTATTTAAAATCCACGGACATCTCAATATTTCAGCATTGCAGCAAGCTTGGCAACAATTAGTAGATTTCCAACCCGTTTTACGTACTTCTTTTCACTGGGAAAATCTGGAACAGCCACTACAAATTGTACATCAGCAAGTTGCATTGCCTTGGGAAGTGCATGATTGGCAATCCTTATCTCCAGTTGAGCAGCAACAGCAGCTAGAAACTTTCTTGCAAACAGACCGCAAGCAAGGATTTGAGCTTGTCAAAGCCCCTTTACTGCGTCTAACTCTCATTCAGATAGCTGAGGATGACTATTACTTTATTTGGAGTAACCACCACTTACTGATGGATGGTTGGTCTCTTCCCTTACTATTCAAAGAAATCTTGACTTCTTACGAAGCATTCCGCCAAAGTGAGAAAATTACTCCAGAAGCGCGTCGTCCTTATCGGGATTATATCGCCTGGTTACAACAGCAAAATCTATCAAAAGCTGAAAGTTTTTGGCGGGAGATGCTCAAAGGCTTCACTAATCCAACGCCTCTAGAAATTAACCGTGCTGCTGGAAGTTTTCATCAACAGGAAGCAAGCTACGATAAGCAGGAAATTAAGCTATCAAAGGCAACAACAACAGCACTACAGTCCTTAGCTCGGCAGTATCAACTGACACTTAATACAGTAATTCAGGGAGCGTGGGCGCTGTTACTGAACTTTGTTAGTAGTGAGTCAGATGTAGTTTTTGGCAGCACTGTATCTGGTCGCCCACCAGCTTTAGTAGGTTCTGAGTCGATAATCGGAGTGTTTATCAATACTTTGCCACTGCGAACACAAGTTGAACCGCAGGAAACATTACCGTCTTGGTTGAAGAAACTTCAGGATCAGCAGGTTGAAGCACGCCAATACGAACATACTCCGCTGGTACAAATCCGTAAATGGAGTGACATACCTCAAAATTTGCCTTTATTTGAGAGTATTATTGTTTTTCAAAATTTACCTGTTGACCCTTCATTAAGTCAAGGCATTACAGACTTAGAAGTGTCTCAAATTCTTTCAGTTACCAGAAATAACTATCCTCTAACTCTCAGAGTTGTGCTTGGTGCAGAATGGACGCTACAGATGATGTACGATTCCTATCGTTTTAAAGGCACTACTATCACACAGAGATTAGGTCAACTTGAAACACTCCTGGAAAAGATGATTGCTGAACCTAACGCCAAGCTGAGTGAACTAATAGAAATTCTCACTGAAGCCGATAGAAAACAGCAATTCCTCAAAGAAAAAGAAACTGAAAAAGCTAGTCTAAATAAGCTCAAACTAACAAAGCGAAAAGCAATCCGTATGTAAGACTGACTATGAACAACCCAGAACTCAAAAAGCCCAGTATCAAAGGAATTAGTAGGCGGCAATCTATCAGCATTGCTCCAGAAAAATTGATAAATGTAGAGTATCTTCAGCCTGGGAAATTATTACCTTTAATCGTTAAGCCAACAGTAGAAGGATTAAACCTTGCAGCTTGGGCTAAAAATAATCAACGGTTTATCGATAAAAATTTACTCGACCACGGCGGCATTCTTTTTCGTAATTTTCAGGTAAATGGAGCAGCAGAATTTGAGTTATTCATTCAGGCGATCGCTGGAAAATTATTAGAGTATTCTTATCGTTCAACACCACGTCATCATGTCAGTGGCAAAATCTACACTTCAACTGAATATCCGGCTGAAGAGTCTATTCCCCTACACAATGAAATGTCATATTCGTGCAACTGGCCAATGAAGATTTGCTTTCATTGCGTGCAACCTGCAAAAGAAGGAGGAGAAACACCAATTGCCGATAGTCGTAAAGTTTTTCAACGCATCGATCCCAGCATTAGAGAAAAATTTCAGCAAAAAAAGGTCATGTATGTGCGAAACTATAGAGATAAATTAGACCTTCCTTGGCAAGATGTTTTTCAGACTAATAGCAAAACCGAAGTAGAAGATTATTGCCGCAACAATGGCATTGAATATGAATGGTATGATCAAAATAGTCTGAAAACTCGCCAAATTTGTCAGGCTGTTTCTACTCATCCTAAAACCAACGAAATAGTCTGGTTTAATCAAGCTCATTTGTTTCATGTTTCTAGCTTGAATCCAACTGTTCGAGAAGGTCTATTAGCTGGTTTCAAAGAAGAAGACTTACCACGTAATACTTATTACGGTGATGGTTCACCTATTGAAACTTCTGTATTAGATAGTATTCGGGAAATTTATCAGCAAGAAGCAATTACTTTTCCTTGGCAAGCCGGTGATGTATTGTTACTAGACAATATGTTGACTTGTCATGGACGCTCTCCATTCATAGGCTCTCGAAAGGTTTTAGCAGGTATGGCAGAGCCGTTTAGTAGTAAGAATTAATCAGAGGGTGAAAAATGCAACAGGAAATCATTGAAGGTTATCGGCTTTCGCCTCAACAAAGGCATTTGTGGTCATTGCAACAACTTGATTCGTCACTACATTATCGCGCTCAGTTTTCTCTGATGATTGAGGGAAATCTCAATCAGAAAATTTTAGAGATTGCCTTAGAAAAGCTTGTCAATCGACATGAAATTCTTCGGACAAACTTTTGTTGTTTACCTGGAATGACAATTCCACTTCAGGTAATAGCTGATAACAGTAAACTCTCAGTTCATTATTCTGACTTCAGCAATTTAGATAGCCAACAACAAGATGTCAAAATTGCAGTGCTTTTTGATGAAGTACTTCAATTACCTTTTAACTTTGAACAGAAGCCAATTTTTGATGTATATCTAATAAATCTATCCATAAATAAGCATATATTGCTGATTAGTTTACCATCTCTTTGTGCGGATACTGCAACTATCCTTAAATTAGTAGAAGAAATTAGTGATTTATATGCAGCATGTTGTCATGATGAAGAATTAACTGATGAACCTACACAATATGCAGATATTGCTCAATGGCAAAATGAAATCATTGAAGTTGATGACACAAAAACAGGAGTAGAATATTGGCAATTTATAGATATTGATAAAATTTGCAAGGCACAGCTTCCTTTTGAAAATAAAATTATACAAAAATCACTATTTCATCCTCAAAGTTTAACTTTAAATATTCGTCCAGATTTAGTAGATAAAATTGCAGCTTTAGCTCAGAAATATGAAACTTCAACTTCTACATTTTTACTAGCTTGCTGGCAAATTATGTTATGGCGTTTTACTGGAGAGTCAAAGATTATTGTAGGTCAGGCTTTCGATGGTAGAAAATATGAAGAGTTAGAGCAAGCAATAGGGCTATTTGCCAAATATTTACCGATCGCTTGTGTTCTAGAAGATAATTTACAAATTAGTGAAGTTATAAATCAAGCCAGTAAATTAGTCAATAATGCCTACAAATGGCAAGAATATTTTGATTGGGAGCAAATAAATTTTACTAACAAAAGTATAAAACCAGCATTTTTACCTTTTAGTTTTGAATTTTCAGAATATCCTGAAAAATATTCTCATGGCGGAATTACATTCTCGCTTTTGAAGCAGTATGTCTGTCTTGACAGATTTAAAGTAAAATTATCTTGTATTTATCGAGATGATTATTTAACATTAGATTTTCACTACGATTCATCTTTATTTAACTCAGAAGTTATTGAACGTTTAGCAAGCCAATTTCAGACTTTGTTGCAAAGTGCAATCAATGAACCGGAAGTGGCAATTGGCAAGTTAGAAATCCTCAATCATATTGAACGACAACAATTATTAATTCAGTTTAATCAAACCAAAACTGACTATTCGCCAGATAAATGCATTCACTATTTATTTGAACAACAAGCAGATCTGACACCAGACAAAATTGCTGTAGTCTTTGAAGACCAGCAAATTACTTATGCTGAACTCAATGGCAAGGCTAACCAACTAGCTCATTATCTCCAGCGACTGGGAGTCCGGCCTGATGTGTTAGTAGGGTTGTTTGTCGAGCGTTCGCTTGAATTAATCATAGGAATCCTTGGTATCCTAAAAGCTGGTGGAGCATACCTACCTTTAGACCCAACATTGCCGAAAGAAGGCTTAAACCTAAGGTTGCAAAATGCCCAAGCCCCAATACTATTAACCCAGCAGCATTTAGTTGAGACACTACCTGATTACGCTGGAACAATAGTATCTTTAGACACTGACTGGCAAAATATTGCCCAGGAAACCCAGGAGAATCTCACTAGCGAAGTTGAACTAGATAATTTAGTCTATGTGCTGTTTACTTCTGGCTCTACAGGCAAACCCAAAGGCGTTGCTGTTGAACATCAACAACTGTTCAACTATATCAACGCTATCAAAGAGAGACTAGACCTTTCCGCCTGTAATACATTTGCGACAATTACTACCTTTGCTGCTGACTTAGGCAACACCACAATTTTCCCTTCGCTGTGCAGTGGTGGATGTCTGCATGTAGTTTCATCAGAGAGAGCATCTAATCCAGAGGCATTAGCAGATTATTTTCATCGTCATCCCATCGACTGTCTGAAAATTGTGCCTTCTCACCTTGCAGCCCTACTAGCATCTTCTCAAGCCCAAAAAATATTACCAAAGCAACGGCTGATTCTTGGTGGTGAGGCTTGCAGTTGGGATTTAATTGAGCAGATTCAGCAATTAGAGCCAAAATGCTTGATTTTTAATCATTATGGGCCCACAGAAGCTACTGTAGGCGTGCTGACTTATCCAGTCAAGCTAGGACAAACAGATTATCATTCTAAAACTGTACCTATCGGACGCCCAATTGCTAATGCCCAAGTATATCTGCTGGACTCTTATCTGCAACCAGTACCGATAGGCGTACCAGGAGAACTATATATTGGTGGTGCAGGTGTAGCCAGAGGCTATTTGAACGAACCTGATTTGACTAGCGAAAAGTTTATTTATCATACATTTGAGAAGACAGAAGGCAAAGGAGCAGATGAGAATTTCCCAGTCACCAGACTTTACAAAACTGGGGATTTAGCTCGCTACTTACCTGATGGAAACATTGAATTTCTGGGGCGTATTGACCACCAAGTTAAAATTCACGGCTACCGCATTGAGCTTGGGGAAATAGAGGCGGCGTTGAGACAACACCCGGCTGTGCGGGAGACTGTGGTACTAGTTCGTGATGAATCAGGTAACAAACGTCTGGTAGCCTATGTTGTGCCTGAAAAGCAATCTGCTCCCAAAACTAGCGAATTGCGCGTATTCCTGTCAGAAAAGCTACCTGAGTACATGATTCCCTCTGCCTTTGTACGGTTGAAAGCTATGCCACTGTTACCCAATGGTAAGTTAGACCGTCAGGCACTCCCAGCACCCGATATAACTCGCTCGGATTTAGAGGGAACTTTTGTAGCTCCTAGCACGGCTTTTGAAAAAGTGTTGGCTGAGATTTGGGCGAAAATTCTCCGACTTGAGCAGGTAGGAATTCACGACAATTTCTTTGAGTTGGGTGGAGATTCTATCCTCAGTATGCAGATTATCGCCAAAGCTAACCAAGCTGGTCTACAAATTACTCCCAAGCATCTGTTTGAACACCAGACAATTGCCGAGTTAGCAGCAGTAGCTGTCAAAAACCGAATTATTCAAGCTGAACAGGGGCTAGTGACAGGTCAAGTACCGCTTACACCGATTCAGCACTGGTTCTTTGAACAGAATGTTCTCGATTCCCATCACTGGAACCAATCAATCCTGCTAGAAATTCACCAATCTCTCGACCCGGCGCTTTTGCAACAGGCAGTTAAGCAGTTGTTGGCACATCACGATGCGCTCCGCCTGCGTTTTGTTCGCCAAGAATCCATCTGGCAGCAAGTTAACGCCAACCTCGATGAAGTAGTGCCATTTACCGTAGTAGATTTGTCAAGGCTATCAGAAACAGAACAAGCTGCGGCAATATCAGTGACAGCAGCTCAACTACAAACTAGCCTGAATTTGTCGTCAGGGCCGTTGATGCAGGTGGCTTTCTTTAACTTGGGAGATACTAAGCCAAGCCGACTGCTAGTGATTATCCACCACTTAGCTGTGGATGGTGTTTCATGGCGGATTTTATTGTCTGACCTGGAAACTGCTTACCAACAAATCAGCCAAGGCAAGGCAATACAACTACCACCTAAAACTACCTCCTTCAAACATTGGGCAGAAAAATTGCAAGAATATGCCCAATCTACAGCACTACAACAAGAACTAGAATACTGGTTGGCGATCGCTCCTGAGCAATTTGCCCAAATTCCGGTAGATTTTCCTGAAGGCGACAACACAGTAGCTCAGGCGCACACTATATCGGTAGCCCTCAGCCAACAAGAAACGCAAGCTTTGCTACAGAAAGTCCCGACAATTTATCAAACCCAGATTAATGATGTCTTACTCACGGCGCTGGTACAAGCCTTTAAACCCTGGACAAACGAAAGGTTGCTAGTTGACCTAGAGGGACATGGACGAGAAGAAATCTTTGATGATGTAGACTTGTTGCGTACTGTGGGCTGGTTTACTACCATTTTCCCTGTTGTGCTAAATGTCAGTAAAACCTCCGGTGTTGGCGAAGCAGTCAAAGCAGTCAAAGAGCAGCTACGTAGCATTCCAAATCGAGGTATTGGCTATGGCGTGCTGCGCTATCTCAAGGGTGAGTCACGACTGCATCAACTAAAAGCCAATGTCAGATTTAACTACTTGGGTCAGACTGACCAAGTATTTGAATCATCTATGTTTGCACCAGCCTCAGAGTCTACTGAACCAGGGCGCAGTCTGGGAGGAAACCGCAACTATTTACTAGATATCAACGGCATTATTGCTGATGGTCAGTTCCAATTAAATTGGACGTACAGTAAAGCAAGTCATCGCCAAGCGACTATAGAAAGTCTGGCACAAGATTATATAGCAGCACTACGCGAGCTAATTGCCCATTGTGAAACTTTTACAGATTACAAATCTTTGGACTTACCAGAAGCAAAGCTCAGTCCAAAGGAGAAAGTAGGGGTTTCTACTAATGTTGCCTTTTTAAACGCCGAAACTGTACTAGACCCGACAATTTACCCACAGGCATCTTTTGAACATACCGCAGAACCATCTCATATTTTCTTAACTGGAGCAACAGGTTTTGTCGGAGCTTTTTTAGTTTATGAACTTTTACGACAGACTTCTGCTGATATTTATTGCTTAGTACGTTCTGCTAATGCAGAATTAGGGAAGAAGAAACTCCAAAGTCATTTAGAATCATATAAACTTTGGGATGAAACTTTAAGCGATCGCATCATCCCAGTTACAGGTGATTTATCTCAGCCATTACTCGGTCTTTCCCATGATCAATTTCAAGTAATGGCAAGTAAAATTGATGTAATTTATCACAATGCAGCTTCTATTAATCTTGTGCATTCTTACTCTAGTTTGAAGGCAGCTAATGTTCTTGGAACTCAAGAAATTTTGAGATTAGCCTGTCAAATAAAAGTCAAATCTGTGCATTATATTTCGACTTTGAGCGTTTTAACATCAGAAAGTCATGGTGAAGTTAAGCAGATTTCAGAACTTCACAAGTTTAATCATAATCAAGTACCATTTGGTGGCTATGCTCAAACAAAATGGGTTGCTGAAAAATTAGTTACTACTGCATATCAACGAGGAATTCCTGTTAGTATTTACAGACTGGGACGAATATCAGGACATAGCAAAACTGGTATTTGTAACACTAATGACCGTTTATACAGAATGATTAAAGGCTTTATCCAACTTGGATGTGTGCCAGATGTAGACACTATAGTAGACATGACTCCAGTGGATTATGTGAGTCAAGCGATCGTTCATTTATCAAAGCAGAAAAAATCACTCAATCAGATATTTCACCTGTCCAATCATCACCCTGCTCGCTCGTTCCAACTATTTAATTTTATCCGTGAGTTTGGTTACCCACTCCAGCTAATGTCTAACAACCAATGGCAAACAGAGCTACTTAATGCTGCTGAACGTTCCTTGGACAATCCATTGTATCCACTCATACCTTTTTTCGCTAGTAGTGAAGGCGCTAATGAGAAAGAGGAATTAGCAGAAGATTTGAATTCACCACCATTAAAATCTGATTGTCAGAATACAACGGATGGACTTGCAGGTAGCTCAATTATCTGTCCACCTGCTGATTCTGAGTTACTTAGTACTTACTTTTCTTATCTTATTCAAAGTGGCTTTATGAATGCCCCACAGATAAAAGATTTATCTAGTTAAGTGCGGCAATTGTCCAAACCTAAAAGCTAGTTTTGTGTTAATGAGTAAGTAAACATCTAGTTTTAAATAATTAAAAACGTAGGAACATACATGGAAACTCTAAATAAGGAAGCAACAGAAAATCATATTTCCCACCAACAAAAATATCTAAATGAATTAATAGCACGCTATACCAAACGCACAAAGACATCAAAAGAAATGACCCAAGCCTACCGCTCTGTTATGGCAGATAACAGAGTCTCCGCAGGGTTTAGTTTTCCTCTAAAAGAGATGTTTTATCCCATTGTAGGAAAGCGCTCTTTAGGCTCAAGAATTTGGGATATTGATGACAACGAATATATAGATCTCACGATGGGGCTAGGAGTAAATCTCTTTGGTCATAATCCGCTTTTTATCAAAAAAGCCTTGGAGGAACAACTAGAGCTAGGCATACAACTTGGGCCGCAATCTGAGTTTGCTGGTGAGGTAGCTGAGTTGATTTGTGAACTAACAAAGATGGAGCGAGTAACCTTTAGTAATACAGGTACAGAGGCAGTGATGACGGCGATTCGCCTTGCACGAACAGCAACAGGTCGCAACAAAATTGCCTTATTTTCTGGCTCTTATCATGGTCATTTTGATAGCACTTTAGTTGAGGCACAAATAGTAGACGGTAATCCAATTACAGTGCCAATCGCTCCAGGAATCCCGCCAAATATTGTAGAAGATATTTTGGTTCTAGATTACGGCAAGCCAGAATCACTAGATGTGATAAAAGCTCATCAGCATGAATTAGCAGCTGTTTTAGTTGTACCTGTGCAAACAACGCGACCTAATTTACAACCTAAAATATTTCTTCAACAATTACGGCAATTAACAAAAGAAACAGGAATAGTGCTAATTTTTGATGAAATGGTTACGGGTTTTCGTATTCATCCAGGTGGTGCACAGGCTTGGTTTGATGTTGAAGCAGACATAGCAACTTATGGCAAGATTGTTGGCGGTGGTATGCCCATCGGAATTATTGCTGGTAAGGCTGCTTATATGGATGGTATCGACGGCGGAATGTGGAATTATGGAGATGAATCTTACCCGCAAGCAAAAACAACAGTTTTTGCAGGTACATTCTGTAAACATCCATTGGCGATCGCCGCTGCACGAGCTGTACTGAAGCATTTAAAGACTCAGGGACCGGTTCTCCACGAGGAGTTAAATCAACGCACATCGCAATTTGTTCAAGCCTTGAATACTTACTTTGCAGAACAAGAACTACCTATTAGGATGGCTAATTTCGGCTCACTCTTCGGACCTGCTTATTCAGAAGATTCTACACCTTCAGAAAACTCTTCAGCCTCAGATAGCATGGCTTTGTTACTATATCACCTGTTTGACAGAGGAGTTTATCTCCTTTCGCGGGGAGGTGGTTTTCTATCAACAGCCCATACAGATGATGATATTAATTACATAATTCAAGCAGTCAAAGATAGTGTTGAAGAATTACAAATAGGTGGTTTTTTACCTGTTCCTGCTGACAAATTAGCCAAAGCATGAAAGTAGTTTAAATTAATAGTAAATAGCTTCAATAGGTTTGCATATTTTCTGGGATTAATCATTATGTCTGCAACAACACTCCATTTGAATTACGATATTTATGCTCGGATATACAACGATCGCAATGGTCAAAGTTTGTGCGAGATGGCATTACAGCCTTTAGAAAAATTATTGCTCCCACATCTTTCCCCAGGAGCGCATATTCTTGACCTCTGTTGTGGTACAGGACAATTAGCACAACAGCTGAACTTGAAAGGCTACAAATTGACTGGAATTGACATTTCGGAAGGCATGTTAGACTATGCCCAAAAGAATGCACCAGATGTTGAATTCATCCAGGATGATGCACGCTTTTTTGAATTGCCTGCCATTTTTGATGGAGTTATTTCGACATCTGATAGTCTCAACCATGTTATGAGCCTAGAGGAGTTAACTCGCGTTTTTCAAAACGTGTATGCAGCACTGCAAGAAAACAGTTTGTTTGTATTTGACTTAAATTTGGAAGAACGGTATAAAACAGATTGGTGGAACGGCTCTATTGTTGGGGATATTAAGGAGGATTATGCTTGGGCTGCTCGACGTAGCTATGACCCAGAAGAAAAAATTAGCCAAACTCAAGTTACTATATTTCATCTGCTAAATGGTAACTGGCAGCGTGCAGACACTAATTTACTGGGAAGATGTTATTCCAGAACAGAAGTTCAAGCAGCTTTAGAAAGTGTAGGGTTTACAGATATAAAGGTCTACGACGCAGAACTTGACTTTGATATACATGATTGGGGACCAGGCAAAGCTTACTTTGTTGGGTGCAAGCAGGCAACAAAGTAAGTAAAATTTCCAGGTTGATAGACCACAGGTAGTATAAATTGTGTGGTTTAATGGCGAGGTAGTAATAATTACAATGTCTCGAATCTAGGTGAAATACCAAAACCGATAGCGATCGCCAGGGATAAATCAACCAAAATATTTTAATTAATTTTGCAAAAAGCTTGAATTGTCTCAACTAATAGGTCGATTTCCGATTCTAAAGTAAAGTAATGAACGGTGGCGCGTATACAGCTAGGATCGGCAATTGTTCGAGTTAATATCCTTTGTAAGTCTAAAAACTGCACTAACTTGAGATTAGCTTGGGGCTGATTATTTATGAGTTGAAACGAGACTATACCACTTTCGGGTGGAGAAGTTCGCAGACACTTGACATCAGATAACGCCACCAAGCGCCGCCAGAGGTAGTCACTGTTATGACAAATTTGCTCGTAACGTTCCTGTGAGGTTCCCCATTGCCGATGGATAGCGATCGCTTCCTTTAGCCCAAGATACAACGGATAAGCTAATGTAGACACTTCGTATCGTCGCCCATCTGGAAGCCAATCTACAGGCTGAGATTGACTATCCACAACAATACCATTCAAGCCAATAAACGTGGGTTTCAAGCTTTCTCGTGCTTCTGGCCGGACATACAAGCCACCAGCACCCGCAGGGCCACATAACCATTTATGGCCAGTGAAAGCATAAAAATCTACACCCAATTCAGTTAAGTTTAAAGGTAATAAACCAGCAGATTGGGCAGCATCTATCAATAAAAAAGAATGATTATTTCTGCATACTTCGGCAATTTTATCAAGAGGTAAAACTTGACCAGTATTCCAGAAAACATGACTCAATATGACTAGGCGGGTATTGGGGCGCAAGTGCTGGGTAATGACTTTTACGGGGTCGCCCTCATTTAAAGTTGTCTTGAGAGGACAGGTAGTAACTTCCACAGCGAATCTCCGCGCGATTTCCTGTGCTGTAGCAATTACGCCTGGATGTTCGCAGTCTGAGAGCAGCATATGGTCGCCAGCACGCCACTCAATGCCCCACATAGCGATATTACAGCCAATAGTGACATTCTGTGTGAGACTAATTGTTTGACTTGGTGCATGTAACTCCGAAGCGATCGCTTCTCTTGCGGCTTGAGTCTGGGGTGCTATCCAGCGATACGCCTCATTACCAAAGGGGCCTATTTGCTGAACATGAGCTTGAGTTTGGGTCATAGCATCCATTGCCCTTTGGGGCATTGGTCCTTGTCCCCCATAATTGAAATAAGTCTTATTCGCTAAAGCGGGAAATTGTTCTCGATGGCTATGTAACCTAGTTTGTGCGACAGAAATACTAGTCATAATTTACAAGGGATATCTGCTATTTACAGGCTATTGATATAAGAGGTATTTGTACTTTGTCCTAGTAGCAACGCTAAAAATAGGGATGAAATTAATTTAAGCGATCGCAGCCAAATCTTATCTCGTAATCAGTAACAATAAATCCTCTCTGACTTTTTGTCCTAGATTCTGCGCTGTTTGAGGAGTAATCAGATGGTGTTTGAATTCTGATGCATGAAGCCACGGAATACTTTGGTGATCAGGATCAGATTCGTAGCGTGGGAAAAGATGCCAATGAATATGTGGTTCACTATTGCCATAACATGCATAATTCATTTTCCACGGACTGAAAGCGTTAACGATCGCTTGTCCTGCCAGCATTACCTCTTGAAATAAGGCAGACTGGATAGGTGGGGGAAGTTCATGCAACTCTCTAATATGGTTTTTCAGAAGAATAAGAGAGTATCCACGATGAAACTGATGATCGCCAATCACAAAGATTGAATGCTCAAATTCGTGGATGAAGTAAGGATTTTGACCGCTTCTCCAGAGTGTGACACGCTCACAGATAAGGCATGGCTCATGTTTTTCTGTCATGTACCTTTGTAATGATGGATAAAACGTGATTTTGTTATTCTCCCTCATCTGTCACTTAGGAAAAACGCAAACGCCTACCTGTTGACTTCACTAGCTAGCTGTTGACAGTATAGAGTAAATGGCAAATCAGGAGTAGAGGCGTTGGCGTAACCCACCGTACCCTTACGGGGAAGCAAGCTACGCGTAGCGTCTGTCTGCGACACGCTGCGCGAACGCAGAGAAAGTATCGCCACTTCAAAACTTTTATTGTCTGAGTTACTGCCAGTGTGTGCTAATTCTTGTTAACTTAAAAGGATGCTAATTAATGCTGAACTCCTACTGCAATATCAACGCTGTAAACGCCGGACTTTTTTAGATATCCACGGTGACAAAAGTCAGCGCGATGCTCCCAATGAGTTGCTGCGAAAACTACAACAGGACAAAATCGCTCATCAGCTGAATGCTTTGGCACAGATGACTTATCACCAACCAGATTATTCATATGGAAACTGGGAAAAGGGAGAGAAGGCAACTTTAGAATTAATGGAGCGTGGGGTTGAGTATATATACAAAGGAGTACTGTTAACAACTTATTCTGAAGGATACACCCTGCTGAGTCGTCCAAATTTACTTGTGAGACAACCAGGACAGTCCCGTTTTGGAGAATGGATGTATGTCCCAGCTAGTATTGAACTGGGTAAGCGTCCTAAGCAAGAATATCAAGTTGTCGCTGCATTTCATGCCCAAGTATTGGCAACAGTGCAGGGAGTAGTACCAGAAACAGCTTCGCTCATATTGCGAACTAAAAACACCAATTATGCGGTGGATCTGTTCAAGTGGACACCACGGATGCAGCATATTCTGGAGGAGTTCATTCAAGTTTTAGAGTTAGCGAATCCGCCAGAGGTGTTTATTTCTCGGCAAAAGTGCAATTTTTGCCATTGGTATAGTCAATGTTATGCGATCGCTCAATCTGAAAAACATCTCTCACTATTACCAGGCGTAACACCTCTTCGCTACACTCAACTCCAAGACCTAGCCATTACCACACTAGAATCTCTCGCTAACACCAGTCCCGCCACCCTAGAAAATCTGCTTGGTTTCGACCGTGAAATAGCACCCAAACTAGTAGTGCAAGCTCAATCTGCATTGGAAAGACGACCCCTAGTTTTACCCTACCCGCTACCAATAAAAGATATTACATTCACAGCACCCATAGAGCTTTACTTTGATATTGAGGCACAGCCAGACTTGGATTTAAATTATCTTTTGGGGGTTTTGGTCGTTGATAGACTTGCCAATACAGAACAGTTTTATTCGTTTTTAGCAGATAAACCAGAAGACGAAGAACTAATTTGGCAGCAATTTTTGGATTTGGTTTGGCAATATCCCGAAGCGCCAATTTATCATTTTTGTGTCTACGAGTTTGATACAGTCAAACGGTTGGCAAAGCTTTACAACACTCCCAACTCCTTAGTGCGTCCTGTACTGAGTCGATTTGTGGATGTGTATGAACAATTAACCCAAAGTGTAGCATTGCCTGTAGAAAGTTATGCCCTGAAAGCGATCGCTCGTTGGTTAGGATTTGAGTGGCGTGAAAAAGAAGCTAGTGGTGCTAAGTGTATTTACTGGTATGATCAGTGGCTAGAAACAGGCGATCGCACCTTACTAGAAATTATCCAAAGCTACAACGAAGATGACTGTCGCGCTACCCTGAGAGTTAAAGACTGGCTTGTAAACTTTTTTCAAGATGAATATGGTTTGCGGCTAGCTTAAGTAATTTCGTATTTTCTAAAGTTTTTCAATTGGTTGGAATACATGGTTTTTTTGGCGGTGCACAGATGTGCAGCCCTGCATCCTTCAGCGTGATATCTTATTTGTAACTTTGACACTTTAGCAAAAAAACTATGCAGCTAATTAAAAAAATAGTTACAATTCCACGAATTTTTTACTTATTTATTCCGATTATAATCATTATTTTCTTAGCCATAAATTTATCTACGAATTCTGTTGAAATTAGTAGCATAGAATTTATCGGGGAAGCCACTTTAGCGAAAGGTTTAACTTTCCAAAAAACTGAAGTTGGAGGTTTATCTGGAATTACCTATGATGCAAAAAACAGCCTTTATTATGCTATTTCCGATGACCGGGGACAAAAAGCTAATGCCCGCTTATACACCTTGACAATTGACTTGAGTAAGGGTTTTTTACAACAGGGTAGAGTTGTTCCTGTCAGTGTTACCACATTATTAAATGAAAATAGTCAAACATTTAGCCCTGGTGAGACTGATACAGAAGGTATTGCATTAACTAATAAAGCAACTGTATTTATTTCTTCTGAAGGCGATGCCGCAAAATTAATTAATCCTTTTATTAAAGAGTTTTTACTATCTTCTGGTAGAGAAATTGCAACACTTCCCATACCAAACAAATTGTTTACCGATAAAAGTGGTCAACAAGGTATCCGCAACAATTTGGCTTTTGAAAGCCTTACCATCACACCCGATAAAAAGCATCTATTCACAGCCACCGAAAATGCTCTAATTCAAGATGGTGTCGCAGCTAAACCTAACATCGGTAGTCCTTGCCGGATTTTGCAATACAACTTGCTTAACAACCAGCCAGAAAAGGAATTTCTTTACCAAACAGAACCAGTTTCCCCTTTCTTGAATCTGACTGGCAAATTCGCTAGTGGATTACCTGATTTACTTGCTCTCGATAATCAAGGACACTTCCTAAGTTTAGAACGGTCTTTTACTGGTTTAGGATTTGCTATTTCCCTGTTTCAGATTTCTTTAGAAGGATCTGATGATATTCATCAGATAGATAGCCTTTTAGCAGTTGACTCCAAGAATATTAAACCAGTTCAGAAAAAACTTCTGTTAGATTTGAGAACCCTAGATGTATTGCTAGACAACATCGAAGGCTTAACTCTTGGCCCTAAACTACCCGATGGTCAGCAATCATTAATTCTCATCAGTGATAACAATTTCAACTCTCTGCAACGCACCCAGATACTAGCCTTTAAACTTAAAATTGAAACACCACTAATCAGATTATTACGCCGTTTACTCCCGAATCTCAACCGTTAACTGTACAGAGGTATCGCCTCTTTTATGCCATTTACTTTTTCCTGTGTATTCACGGAATATACTAGGCAGCTTTATCTAGCTTATTTGTAGTTTACGTGTAATTTCTCAACCGTATTCATTAATAAATATGTTACACAATGTTTAGGAAAATTAGCAGAAAGATTAACCTTATGATTAATTTTCTGCAAACTATTATGCTTTTTAGAATTTAATTTAATTATTAGCTAGACTTATCAAAGTATTTTGCCAATAATATTTTTCATAAATGATTTTTATGCCACAAAATAAAATTGAGAATATGGTAGGGCAAAAAGCAGAGCTAGACGATTACATTGGGCAATTTTTAAATAATCGCTATTTAATCAGAAATTTGATTGGCAAAGGGGGGATGAGTAGAGTTTATTTAGCAGAGGATACTGCTAAAGGTGGTATGCCGATTGCAGTGAAAATTTTATCATTCAATTTGGCTAACCAGCATATGTCCCAACGTTTTGCCAGAGAAATTTTTATTGGCGCTCAATTGGGTCGCAAAAGTAAAAATATTGTTCGTATCTTAAGCTATGGGTTTACTGAGGATAAAACTCCATATTATGTAATGGAATATCTTCAAGGAAAAAACCTCAAACAAATTCTCAAAATTCAGCCCTTAACAATATCAAACTTTTTGGATATTTGTAAACAAATTTGTTTAGGTTTACAATGTGCTCACCAAGGTATCAGTCATAAAGGAGAGATTTATCCCATTGTTCACAGGGATATTAAACCAGAAAATATATTTATTACTGAAGATAGTAAACAAGAAGAAATTGTTAAAATACTCGATTTTGGTATTGCTAAGTTTTTAACAGAGCGAAGTGGGATGACCCTGACAGATTCTTTTATTGGCAGTTTACCTTACTGTTCTCCAGAACATATGGAAGGACGTAAATTGCTAGATGTTCGCTCTGACATTTACAGTTTGGGAGTACTAATGTTTGAGATGCTGACAGGAAAGCATCCATTTCAGACAAAAAGTAACTCCTTTGGTACTTGGTATCAAGCGCATCGCTTTCAAATTCCACCTACACTTGAGGAAGTGAACCCGCAAGTCAAAATCCCGCAGGTGTTAGAAAAAATAGTGATGAGTTGTTTAGCTAAAGAAGTAAGCGATCGCCCGCAAAATATCAACCAAATATTAGAAAATTTAGAAAAAGTTAATGTTCAGATTAATGAAGTTACTCCTAGGAATAGTAGTGACATTATTAAACTCTCATTACCGGTTCAATTAGTCCCTGCAACTTTATTATCAGAAAAAGAGTGTTTGCAGAAGAATTGGCCTAAAAATAAACCAATTGCACCAATTGGGTTTCCTCATTTACTCCAAACGACTCAAAGAGCTATACCAACTTTTTGGGCAATGTTACCCAAACAAGAGATTACAAAATTTTTGGATAAAATTCATGGCACTGAATTTATTAGTAAAATGAATGTTTACCCGATGTTATTGTGGGTAACAGTACTATATGATGTCCAACCTTCTATGGCTAAGTGGCTACCTTATTTTCTCGATTTAAAAGATAATAAAGGCCAAAATATAGCACGTAGTTTAGCAGAAGTAGGCTACTATCATCTACTATTTTTTGCTCTAGAAGATCCAAACCGTTGCTCTCATGTAACGACTTTAACCCTGACCGCTAACCAGCGACAGCAACTGATAGATTGCTTAGAGATGAGTCAAAATTCAAATGAATTAATTTTGTCTAATCAAGCTAAGAACCTTCTAAAAATAGATTACGAAAAGCTGAAATTAGAAATCTTACAAAAGTTAGGTGGATATCAAAAAGCTGAGAAAGAAGGCTTAAAAAATTGGATGGCTAAATTGTTGGAGATTTTTTTTAAACTCTTATCACGTCCTTGAAAATCTGCGATTAAAATCAAAATGTTTGCCCCCATTATCTAGTGATATTTTTATGCGTGTATTGCTAACTTTAAATGGATTCATCAGCAGAGGTGATCAAAGTGAATCAAAGCCCATTTACATCTCCAAGTAGTACGGGCTTGCTTGCCAATCGTTATCAACTCAAGCAATTAATTGGCAGCGGTGGCATGGGTGAAGTTTTTTTAGCACATGATATTTTGTTAGGAGGCATACCAGTTGCTATCAAGTTTTTGACTCAGACTGTGGTCGATAAAAAGATGCAAGAAGACTTTGCTCGTGAAGCTTTAATGAGTGCGGCTTTAAGTCAAAAGAGCTTACATATAGTGCGGGCGTATGATTATGGTGTAAATGAGAAAGGAAAACCATACTACGTCATGGAATATCTATGCGGCAAGAGTTTAAAGGATTTAATTCCGCTACCCTTGCCGATGTTTTTGACTCTCTCCCGACAAATTTGTTTGGGCTTACAGTGCGCCCATAAAGGCATTAATCTTGATGGTATAATTTGCCCGTTAGTTCATAGAGATATTAAACCTGCCAATATATTAGTTATTCCTGATCCGATATTGGGTCAGTTAGTTAAAATTCTCGATTTTGGTATTGCTAGATTTTTGAATTATGCATCCACAGCTAGTACAAGTAGGGGATTTAATGGCACTTTACCCTACTGTTCTCCAGAACAGCTAGATGGAGAAAAATTAGATAGTCGCTCTGATATTTATAGTCTGGGTGTGATGATGTTTGAGATGCTCACAGGCAAAAAACCCTGGCAACCAGAAACTGATTACTTTGGTGCTTGGTATAAAGCACATCACTTTGAACAGCCAAAAGCGATCGCAGATGTTAAACCCACTCTTAAAATACCTCAGAAGTTAAATAATTTAATCATGTCTTGTCTTGCTAAAAAAGCAAGCGATCGCCCACAAAACATTGCTCAAATTTTGCAAGTATTAAACAGTTTAGAACAGTCCAATTGTCCCAGTATACCTACAACTTTAGGCTCTAGTTCTATCCTTAGCCGTCCTTTAAATTCAGGATTGCCAATCACAGTAGAACAAAGCTGTCGAAAAGTTTTGTGGCCTCAAAATAAACCAATTCAGGAAATTGTTTTTCCCCAGCTTATAGACACTGCACAAGGATCTATGACAGCGCTATGGTTGATGTTGCCTAAACAAGAAATCAAAAACTATGCGGTTTCTACCCGTTACAACCAGTTTATCTTCATGACATCCCCTCACCCAATGCTGTTGTGGGTGACTGTACTCTACAATCGGCAATTGGCTCCTAAGTGGTTACCATGCTACTTAGATATGCAAAATCCCCAAAATCTTAAGCTGGTAAGTTTGCTGGCTGAAAATGAACACTATCCTTTAATTTTCTTTACTCTGGAAGCACCACATTCCTGCACCAACGTTCTCAGCAGTCGCATTGAGCCAACTCAGCGGCAAATGTTGAAAAACTGGGCGCAACAGATTCATAGTCTACCACCAGCTTCTCAGCCCCAGTTGAGCAAACAGCTATTAAAGCAGCAGTATAAACAAATCCAATCCCGGATATTACACCCGGATTTCTCACAAGTGCAAAAAAATTATTGAGATGAGTAAAATTTAGGAAAGGATATTTTATACATTAGTGGAT